>CAYPUR010000114.1:0-12821 GCA_964413865.1 uncultured Verrucomicrobiota bacterium | reverse complement strand
CCCCCCGCATAGAGATCCGTGCCAATCAAACACAGGGCGTAGACCCACCCGTTGACTCCGGAGCCCACGGCATTCCACCCGCTGCCGTCCCACGTGGCAATATGGTGCGCCTCGACCCCGCCAGCCGTCTTGAACGAGCCACCGACATAGAGGTCTGTGCCCGATACCGCCAATGCATAGACGGCGAGGAATTCGCTCCCCCCAAGCCCGGTGTCCAGGGCCGACCACCCGGTTCCGTCCCATTTGGCAATGCCGTTGGCAACGACATCTCCCACAACGGTGAACTCGCCCCCTATGTACACGTTGCCCGAATCATCGGCTGCAACCGCGAACACCTCGCCATTGGCTCCGCATACGCCCCCCAAACTCACCCAATTCGCGTCGCTGAACACCGGATCAATCCGCACCGGGTACGCAGCCGCTCCATCCTCCACAACCACCGCCAGACGGCTCTCGCCCCGCACTTCCATGCGTGCATCCAGTTCCTGCCCCCGGGCGTCGACCACGCGCAAGCGGTTGTATGTCAACTCGCGACCCGAGCAATCCGCCACCAGCCGAGCCCCATCGACCGCCGCCTTGACTCGAGCCCCGTCGACACCCAGTTCCACGCGCAGCAGGCCGGTACCCCCCGGCCTCTGCTCGATAACAAAATCCTGCCGCACACCCTCGACGCTCACCGAGTATTCCTCGGTCAAACCCGGACGGATGAAACGCGCCGTCGAACCCGCCACCTCGACACGTCCGACTGTTGGGAGCACGCCGCCGGCTGTTTGCAGTTCATAGCCCGAACCAGTGCTGTCCAAACCCATGCCGCCCACGCGTCCCACTTCTCGCGCGATAACACGCAGCCGCCCCTCCCCAAACTGTCCGGGAAGCGAACTGAGCCAGAGGCCCTCGCTCGTCGCCTCACCCTCGATGCGCTGAAACCTGCAGTTCAGCCGCGCCCCCTCGATGGTGGCCTCAACCGACGCGCCGTCCCCCCGATACTGCCTTTCAGCCACCATCCCGACCTGCTCCGCCGGTATCGGGGCGGATCTGGCCGCTGCATGCCCCTCGAACATCTGCGCAAGACACCCGGCCACCAAGGCGGCCAGCGGCAGTTGCAGCCATCGATCCAGGAACCAGCCAGTGCTTAATAGGGTCATATCCATCATGAAATGCAACAGGCACGCCGCCGGGTGTCATTCGTTTTCACCCAGACGGAGTGCGGCCGGCCGTGAGAACGGCCTCTGCCGAGAACTCTTTTCCATCTGTCGCTCATTACACAATAGGCACCATACGCTGTCCGGGGGCTCAGAAGCAAGCCCCGATCCGGCCCCAAAACCGGCCCGGGTCGGAACGTATCTGGAGCTTTGCACTCGCACGGACAAGCTTGATAACGGAGAGAAAGCGTGCGCCATGGCCGCACTGGACCGAATCGCATCGATGCTGCGTGGCTTGGTCTCGGGCTGATCGAACAGAGCCTGCCGGACGATGAAGTGTGCGATGAAGTGTGCGATGAAGACCCTGCAACCACATCGACAAGCATCAAGAATGTCCAAACTCCAGAGCGCTGCGCAGCCGCGCCGGCGCAGCGCGGCGACCAGGGCGTTCGTTGGCAGGGCCGGTGCAAGAGTACCCGTTGCTTTCGTTGCGGCTTTGCCGCGCTGCGAAATAACCGGGCTAATCCGAGATCCCGTCAAGGCGCTGAACGCCCAGCACGTACTTCGAGCAACGGACCAGCCGGAAAGGAAACCAGGCCGTGACAGCCGCGGCGCCTGTTGCAAAGGCGCCCGCATACTTCACCTCGACGATCACGCCAGGGTCCTGACCGGAGAGCGGACGCAGGAAAGCCCGATTGCTCCGCAGATCGATGAACTCGAGCCCCCAGTCAACCGTCAGGCGAATCGCGCCGTCCGCGGTGCAGAAATACCGCCGCCGGTACCTGTTGCCGAGCACCGGCTGCACTCCATGCAGGCGGAGTCTGGCCTGCTCGGGCAGCGCGTCGCCATGCCATGCCGCTTCCAGAACGCCGCGCGGAAAGTGGCCGTTCAGTTCAAAGGGGGGAAACGGATACCCCTCCTTGCCGCTCACCGTTCCCCGCCGCAGCTTGAATTCGAGCCGCGGTTGGGCAATGGCCCCTCCAAAGTCGCCGTACCACCGGATCCGCACTTTGAATCGTCGCGCCGTCCCGCCGACGTGGTCGTGAAAGTGCCGCAGGTCCGGGGTGTCGAAATACAGGTTGTTGACGACCCGCTCCGGGTACGGCTCGCGGAAGAGCGCCGGATGCCGCCGCACCAGGGCGAGGGTCTCCGGCACGGACGAGCCGGATGGCAAGAACTTGCGTTCGAAACGCGCATTGGCAAGCTCGGTCTCCATGCCAGCCTCCGTCCGCGCCCTAAAGGGTCAGGCCCCGATCCTCGATGTAGCTGATCCGCACACCCTCGCACTGCGCTCGCAACCGCCGGCTCAACTCCTCGACCTTCCCGACACTCGGAAAACTGACACGAAACATGGCCTCGATCGACTCCGAGGTGTCGTCCATTCGCTTCAAACTCGCCGTCGCTCCCACGTGCGCCAGTTCCGATAGAATCTGACTCACACTCAATTTCTGTCCGGCGCACGAATGCACGGTCAGGAAAAGATTGGGCTGCTCGCGCCGCGGCGTGACCAAAGCCCGCAGGAGTATCAAAACCACAATCACCCCAAACGCCAGAAGCGTGACGGTCATCTGACCGGCGCCCAGCCCCAAGCCGATGCTGATGGCCAGAAACAGGTACGTCAGTTCTTCCGGCTCCTTGATCGCCGCCCGAAACCGCACGATCGACAACGCCCCCACCAGACCGAGCGAGAGCGCCAAAGACGATTTCACGATGCTGATGATCAGCGTCGTCGTCACCGTCAGCAAAAGGAAGTTGCGGGCGAACAAACGTCGGTTCGACAGGGACTCGCCGAAGCGCCGATACACCAGCCCAAGCAGATAGGCCAGCAGGGCCGCCACAACCAGGCTCAGAGCGAAGTTCGGCAGTGTGCCTGCCGCCTGAGGCGTCCAGAACAAGTTCAGGGGGGAAGTGGAGGTTTGCATGACATAGAGACGTTGTTCGAGACGATCGCGGCTCGCTCTGATTGACAATTCCGATTTCGCTGACCGGGTGGTCCCCGCTGTTCAGCAACAAACGACGTCACATTCGCACCGCCCCGGCAATCATGTCGAGCGCCAAGAACACCACCTGACCCTTGGACCCCAGGGTTCCACAGCGGACGCCCCGCCGCGTCGCAGCCTCTCCGGAACTTGCGCCGACACGAAAAGGTGCAGCGGACCGCTTTTTCCCCTTGTCCGGTTCCCATCGGGTTGGGTTATAAATCAACCCGATGAACATCCTGGATGATCTCAAGTGGCGGGGTCTGTGGGCGGACTGCACCGACGAGTCCGAACTGTCAAAGCGGCTCGCGTCCGGCCCGATTGTGCTGTATTGCGGTTTCGACCCGACCGCCGACAGCCTCCACGCGGGCAACCTCGTGCCTCTGATTGCCTTGCGCCGGTTCCAGATCTTCGGCCATCACCCGATCGCTCTGGCCGGCGGCGCCACAGGGTCCATTGGCGATCCCAGTGGCCGCACACAAGAACGCCAATTGCTCAACGCCGAGGTCCTCGCCCGCAATATCGCCTGCGTCAAACAGCAGCTCCGCCGCCTGCTCGATTTCGACTCCCCAGCCAATCCCGCGCGACTCCTCGACAACAATGACTGGACCGCCCCGGTCAGCTTCCTCGATTTCCTGCGCGAGGTCGGGAAGCACTTTTCGATCAATATGATGGTCAGCAAGGAGAGCGTGCGCGCGCGCATGGAAGACCGCGAGTGCGGCATCAGCTACACCGAGTTCAGCTACATGCTCCTCCAGGCATTCGACTTCTATCACCTCTGCAAAGAGCACACGTGCGAACTCCAAATCGGCGGCAGCGATCAATGGGGCAATATCACCGCCGGCACCGACCTCATCCGCAAGAAGCTCGCGCGATCCGCCTTTGGCCTCACCCTCCCGCTCATCACAAACGCCGACGGATCCAAGTTCGGCAAGACGGTCGCCGGTGCCGTCTGGCTCGATCCCAAGCGCACCAGCGCCTACCGGTTCTACCAGTTCTGGATCCGCACCGACGATCGGGATGTCATTCGCTACCTCAAGTACTTCACGTTCCTCAGCCACGAGGAAATCAACGATCTCGATCGGGAACACCTCGAAAAGCCGGAATCGCGCATGGCCCATCGCGCCCTCGCCAAGGCCGTCACCGACATGATCCACGGCCCGACCGCAACGCAGGAAGCCCAACGCGCCAGCGAAATCTTGTTCGGCGGCGGTCTCGAGGGTGTATCCAAGTCCACTTTCAACGAGATCGTCGGCGAAGTGCCCACCCAAACCATCGAGGCGTCACGCCTCGCCGGGCCGGGCCTGTCACTGGTCGAGGCCTTGGTCCACGCCGGCCTCTGCCCCAGCAAAGGGCAGGCCCGAAAGGACCTCGACGGAGGCGGCATCTACATCAACAATGTCCGCGAGGTCGGCTCGACCCGGGCTCTGACCGCCGGCGACCTCCTCTTTGGCAAACACCTCCTGCTCCGTAAAGGCAAACGCAACTACGTCGTGCTCTCGGTCGCCAACGGATAACAAGAACACCCTCCGTTGCGGGGGAGGCGGCGGTTCGGACGGTCGGCCTGTTCTCTGGCGTCGCAGGCGGCAGGACCTCTTCCGCGCTCCAACCCACATGCGTGCAGCTTTTGGATCCCCCGCTTCGCAGCGGTCAGAACCTTGTGGACGATGCGGGCTCGAGACGCAGCGCAACTTGCCCCACGTGCATCCCGAGCTTCTTGACCGTATCCAAGCCAAGCTCATCTCCGCCGATGTCGTCCTTCGTGGACAGCACCGTCGCACCCTGAAAGGCCGGCGGATTGCCGCCCACAGGGATCATGCCGTAGCACAGGAGAATCGCCTGGATTTGTTCGATGGTTAACTCCTGCCCGCCGTTGCGGAAAGCACCCACGGCGACCACGCCAAACGGTTTGTCCGCGAGGATCATTTTCGGCTCGCGCAAAGGCGTCAACCTCTCGAGGAAACACTTGGCCAGACCGCTCAAGGCGCGAAAGTAACAGGGCGACCCGATCATCACGCCGCCAAGCGCCGGGTCCTGGAACTTCGGCAGGATGTTTTTCATGTCGTCCTCCGGCGGCTTCGGCGACCAGGGCGCGATGCTCAATCCGCCGAGGTCAATCAGTTCAGTCTGAATTCGCGGGTCCACGCTCTTGGCCGCGTCCAGCGCCAACTGCACGGCTTTGGCGGTCGTCATGCCTTTGCGCGGACTGCATGAAATGCCGAGGATCTTCAGGGCCTGTCCGCTGCCGCTCTGGGCGGCGAGGGCTGAGGTTGAACTCGCAGCCAAAGCGGCGACGCCCGCGGTGGCGATGAAGTTACGACGGGTCACGTTCTCTTTCATCGAATGTCCTTTCGGTCTGGTCTTTTGGTTTGTGGTTCACGGCTTGCGGTGTTCGTCTGATTGACTAGCACCGCCAAGTCAAATGGCAGGCAACTCCGCTCCCCGATGCGCGATTTGGCGAATGCCCGCGGCGGTGATCCTCGTGGCCCGTTAGGAGGACGGGTTTTCATGGCGCCGTATAGATCAGCCAAACGCCGCCGAGCATGACGAGAATGCCGCACGCGATCTTGAGCACGGCCACGCCCTTCGATTGCTCGTTCCATTTGAGCCACCGCTCGACCAACTCCGTGGACGTGCCCGCCGCCACAATCACGCCGCAATGGCCCACGCCGTAGGCCAGCAGCAAAGCCGCGGCATATAAGGGCGCTTCGCCGCCCAGCTTGAAGGTCACCGCCAGCATCGGCGCCATGTACGCGAACGTGCAGGGACCAAGCGCCACTCCGAACACGAGGCCCAGGATGAAGGCCGCCAGCATGCCCTTGCGCTTCATGCCCACCGGGCCGGCACCAAAGAAGGACAACGGAATGACACCCACCAGGTGCAGCCCCACCACAAAGAAGATGGCCGCCACGAAGTAGTTCCCGTACCGGCCTACGTCGCCCATCATGCGCCCTGCGGCCGCCGTGATGGCGCCGATGGCGGCGATGGTGATGAGAATCCCGACGGCGAACAGGGTCGAAGTCCAGAAGGCCCGTCTAGCGGTCACTGGCCCCTGTTCGCTGATGAACCCGACGATCAGGGGGATGCTGGCCAGGTGGCAGGGGCTGAGGATGATGCTCAGAATGCCCCACACGAAGGACGCGCCCAACGCAATCGCCGGAGCGCCTTCGACGGCGTGGCTGAGACTGGTGAAGAGTTGTTCCATAAATCAACGCTGTTCCCCTCCCCATGAACCGTGTTCGTAAATCGTTGGAAAACAACAAAACCCTGTCGATGAACGTCCAACGCTCAACGTTCAACCTCCAACCTCCAACGAATCGGTCAGTTGAACGTTAAGAGTTGGACGTTGGACCTTGGACGTTGAACGTTGATCTTTTCAGGTTCATGGCCACTGAGCGCGGCCGGCAGGCCCAGGTTGTTCTTCATGATGTGCCTTGGTCCTGTTGACCGTGAGGAATCTCTCACAGGCCGCGCGAGGAACCGGATCACTGCCTGTTGGGTTTCGGGCCGGAGTCCTGGTGCCGTGCAAGAATCACTTCCCCGGCGCGGGCGGCTTGGCACTGAGGTCCACGCCCAGTTCTTTCCACTTACCCAGGATGTCCTCTTTGCCATAGAAACCGACGTGGCGGAAACGTTCCTTGCCTTCGGCGTCATAGAAGATCTGGGTCGGAATCATCTCGATGCCGTATTGTTTTCCGACGGCAGGATTCTCCCAGACGTCGATGAACTCCGTCACGAAGCGATCGGCATAGTCGCGCTTCAACTCATCCAGAATCGGTTTCATCATTTTGCAGGGAATGCACTTGCCCGCCCCTAAATCCACCAATCGGGGCAACTTCGCGGCGGTAGCTGGACTTGCCGGGCTGGTTTCAGCAACCGGGGCTGTTTGGGCCGCCACATCCGCTGCCGGTCCACTGGCAACGACCGCGGAGGTGACGGCCTGCGATTCAGTTGGAGTTTTGCTCTTAAGGGCCACGGCGCCGACAACGACCACGGCGAGCGCGGCGACAATGAGGATTTTGATGGGCGTTTTCATGGGGTTGTTGATATGGGGGATGATTCGTGATTCGCGACGCATCACGGCTTGATTTTCTGGTAGAGGCCGGGCAGTCGCGTCCGATACATCTCGGCGACTTGCGGCTCCATTTCAGCGAGCGGCTTCACGGGAATGAGATCCATGACCTCGGTCGGCGTCAGGCCGGATTCCAGCAACGTCCGCGCAGAGCCGCAGACCATTCGCTTCAGGGCCGGTGTAATCTCCGCATCGCCCAGACCAAGGCCCGTCGCAACGTCGCGCAGGGCTTGCAGTTGGAACCACAAATAGGTCGGCCCCATACCGGTCAGCAGTGCGTAGGCTTCCAACTTCTCCTCAGCGACATCAGGGCACTCGCCCAGCGGCGTCAGCAAGCCGGTGAGTTCCGCCTTGTCCGCGGCGGTCAGGGCCGGGCCGAAGGTCACCGGGTTGAAGCCAAAGTTCACGACAGAGGGTGCGTTTGGGATGACCCGCGCCAGACGGGCGAAACCGCCGAGCAGTTCAGTGAGCTTGGCAATCGTGAATTTGGGGGCCAGCGACACCACCAAAGCGCCAGGCTTCAGGCTGCCCTTGACCGCCGATGCCACCTCGGCCATCACCGGCGGATGCACCGCCAGAAACACGATGTCCTGGGCAGCCGCAGCGCCGTTTCCGTGAGCTGTATTGATGGCGGGAAACCCGGCTTTGAGTTTCGCGAGCGTATCCGCGTTGCAGTCGTTGACCACGATGTTGCCCGCCAGGGCGTTCGCCCGGCGCCAACCTTCCAGGAAGATGCGCGTCACACGCCCCCCGCCGATGAATCCAATTGTTCTGTTGGTCATGAATGTCTTTTCACTCTGCACTCTGCACTTGTCATGCCGCCGCCTCTTGCAACAGCGTCTTGATCTCGGCCACGCTCGGCACCTTGCCCACGACCTTGATGTTGCCGTTGATCGCCAGCGCCGGCGTCATCATCACCCCCAGCGCCATGATTTGTTTGAGATCGCTCACCTTGTTGATTTCGGCGGTGACACCGAGTTCTTTGACCGCCTGTTCAGTGAATTGCGCCAGTGCCTTGCACTTCGCGCAGCCAGGTCCAATCACCAGGATGTTCATAGTCTAACCTAGTATTCTTACTTGTTTCCTACGGTTTCGAGTTCACGCATCACGGATCACGCGATCACGGATCGCGCATCACCCCATCAACGCTCCGTAGAGCAGTCCGCTCACGGTCGCCATGACCACCACCAGCGACACATAGACAACCACCTTCCTGGTGCCCATGATGCTGCGAAGCACAAGCATGCTCGGCAGCGACAGTGCCGGGCCGGCCAACAGCAAAGCCAGCGCCGGACCTTTGCCCATGCCGGAGCCCAGCAGACCCTGCAGAATCGGCACCTCGGTCAGGGTGGCGAAGTACATGAACGCCCCCACCAGCGACGCGAAGAGATTAGCCAGAAACGAATTGCCCCCAACCGACCGGCTCACCCACTCCGAGGGAATCAGCGCCTCGTGCCCGGGCCGCCCGAGCAGAATGCCCGACACAAACACGCCCCCGATGAGCAGCGGGAAGATCTGTTTTGTCAGCGTCCAGGTCGCATCCAACCACTCGCGGCCCTCGCCGGGTGTCCGCGCGCACAGCACCGCCAAGCCGGCGCAGCCAACGATGAAGGGAATCAGCGGCGCATGGGGAAACACCAGGCTCAGGATCGCCACAGGGGCGCCGGCCAGTGCCAGTTCCAGCCACTTGAATCCGAACCAGAGCCCGAGAGCCACGGCGAGACCGGACGCAAACGCGCCGGCCATCGGCCACTTCCAGGCGAAAATGCTCGCCCACAGGCCGGTTGTTTCCGCCGGTTTGCCCCAGTTGGCGAACACCAACAGGCCCACCATCGAGGCGAAGAAGAACACGTTCTGCCACAAGGGACGCTTGACCTCGACTTCCGGCATCTCCACGGCGGCGTCGGCCTTGGCCTGTTCCTCGCGGCGGAACACGAAGTGCATTCCCAACCCCACGACGACGCTGAATGCCACCGCCCCGATCGCCCGCGCGGCGCCCAACTCGATCCCCAGGATGCGCGCCGTCATCACGATCGCCAGCACGTTGATCGCCGGGCCGGAGTAGAGGAATGCCGTGGCCGGACCGAGACCCGCCCCGCGCATCCAGATGCCGCCGAAAAGCGGCAGGACGGTGCAGGAACAGACCGCCAGGATGGTGCCGGAGACCGATGCCACGCCGTAGGCCAGCGCTTTGTTCGCCTTCGGCCCGAGGTAGCGCATCACCGAGGCCTGGTTGACGAACGTGCTGATGGCCCCAGCGATGAACAGCGCCGGGATGAGGCAGAGCAGGACGTGTTCCTGGGCGTACCACTTGGTTAGTTCGAGACCTTCCTTGAGGGCGTTGTCAAAGCGCGGCATGCCCACCGGCAGGAAGAACAGAAAGGCAAACACCGCCGCAAAAGCCCCGAGAATCTTGAGTTCCCGGCTCCAGTCCGCACTCGACGTGTTCACTTCACACGCGCCATTCATGGTTCATCACTTCTAAGCTGCTTCGGCATTTAGCCAACAGAGTAATCTCACGCCTCAAAAAAAGAAACCCGCAGGTTTCCCTATCGATTCGATTTCTCCCACACCGAGCTTGGAACGAGCGCGCGCTTTGGCATCGACAACCATCACGCGAAGATCTCTAGCCAAGTCGCTAAGCATGTCAAGCGCCCTTCCCGTGACCGTCTCGTAGATTTCGAACCCCTCCGGCAAACGCTTGGCCAGCGGGCCGGCGGCAACCCCAAAGCCATGTGCATCCCGATCTGGCCCGCGCGGACCGCATCATTCGCCTGCGGGCACGCCCGGTCCGCCGGCTGCGGGAGAATCAGCAAGTCATCCGCACGGACGAGTCGTTCTTCGGTGAAGCCTGTTTGGTTGACACGAGACGATGTTCGCGTGACGCTCTTTCCCGAAAACCGAAGCATGCCGCGGAGGATTCGTCAGTTGACAGCGGACCTGGAAGCGGCGGGATCCTCGCGCGTGCCGGTTGGCAAAGGGTCCCACCGCAAACTGAGGCACCCGCGGTTGGCGGGGTCGGTCATCTTGAGTGGACAGGATGGCGATGATGCGCATCCCTTATCAGGAGAGACAAGTCCGCCATGCCCTGCGACCCGCCCCATGCGTGACGCCGTTCCTGTTTGAGAACCCTCGGCAGGCCCGCCTCGACGGTTATCTTCCTTTCACGCTTGGTGTCATCCCTGTGGGACGGCAGCCTGTTCCGTTTTCAGAGCCACCGTCCGTTGATACCACTGCCGCGATTCGTTGCAGACCCGGCAGACCGACAACATCACCGGCACCTCGACCAACACGCCCACGACTGTGGCCAGCGCCGCGCCGGAGTCGGCCCCGAACAACGTGATGGCCACCGCCACCGCCAGCTCAAAGAAGTTGCTGGCGCCAATCAAAGCCCCCGGCGACGCCACATTGTGCGGCACCTTGAGCCAACGCATCAGCAGGTAGGCCAGCGAGGAGTTGAAATAGACCTGGATGATGATGGGCACGGCAATCAGCAGCACCGCGAACCAGCGCTGGGTCAGGTTCTCCGCCTGGAAGGCGAAGATCAGCACCAGCGTCAGCAGCAGCGCGCCGATCATCACCGGATGGACCATGGGCAGGAATCGCCGCTCGAACCAGTCCTTGCCGTGCGACCTCAGCAATGTCGTGCGCGTCAACCAACCGGCCGTCAGCGGAATCACGATGAACACCACCACCGAGGTCATCAGCACCTTGGGCGGCACGATGACGTTGGCCACACCGCACAGGAACATCACGATCGGCGCGAACGCCACCAGCATGACCAGATCGTTCACGGCCACCTGCACCAGCGTGTAGGCCGGGTCGCCGTCGGTGAGATAGCTCCATACGAACACCATCGCCGTGCAGGGCGCCGCCGCCAGGATGATCAGCCCGGCGGTGTATTCCTTGGCCATCTCCAGCCCGATCCAGGCCGCGAACACGTGCTGCATGAAGACCCACGCCAACAGCGCCATGCTGAACGGCTTGATCAGCCAGTTGACAAACAGCGTCACCAGCAGCCCTTTGGGCCGCTTGGTCACACCAACCAGCGACCCGAAGTCAATCTTCAGCATCATCGGGTAGATCATCAACCAGATGAGCATCGCAATGGGCACGTTGACTTGCGAGCCTTCGCCGAATTCCAGCTTGCTCAAGGCGGCGATGAAGTCTGGCAGCAGTTTGCCAAGCGCCACGCCGACGGCCATGCAAACGAGAACCCACAGGGAAAGATAACGCTCAAAGAAGTTCAGCCGCTTGGGCTCAGCCGGTGGCATCGATGTCGGCACGGCGGTTTTCAAATTCACTCGTTCTTCGTTGGTATTGTTCATTGGCCAATTGAATGCGACCTCGCTGGTTCGGTGGCTGGTTCCCGCTGCTCTGTCGCGAACCGGAGCGCTCTCTGCAACACCATCAGGTGGGCGCAAACGCGCAGCGAAAGGGAAAAGTGGGTTGGCCTCTCACTGCAAAGAAAATGATCCGTGCAACAGGCGGCCACGATAGTCACCGTCTGGGGCTGAATGGCGCCGTTGGCTAGCCGCAACATGCGCTGCGTCGCGGCACACTGTTACCGGAACGCGTCCACCCGGCTCTTGATGCCCTGATTTCCAGGCTGGTAATGTAATCGCTGGGTTTCGTCCCCGCCGGCAGATAGCCCACGATCTTCTGATACAGCGGGTCCTGCCAGTCCACCATGCCGTCAATGTATGCGGATTTCGCCTTGGTCTCAATGTTCGTCAGGCCGGCCTCCCTGGCCATGCGCACCGTTTCTTGAACCAGCACCGCCCCCGCCACACATCCGATGAGCGCTTCCACACTCTCGGCCACGGCTGGTGGCAGTGGCTTCAGTAATGCCAGGTCGGACACCGCCACCCGCCCGCCCGGCTTCAACACTCGGGCGATCTCCCGCCAGACTTGCGCCTTGTCCGGCGAAAGGTTGATGACGCAGTTGGAAATGACGACGTCCACGCTCGCGTCCGCCACCGGCAGATGCTCGATTTCGCCCAGCCGAAACTCGACGTTGTCCAGCCCCGTCCGCTCACGATACGTGCTGAGGTTATTCCGGGCTTTGCCGAGCATCTCCGGCGTCATGTCCACGCCGATGGCTCGGCCGGTCGGTCCGACCTTCCGGCCGGCAATGAACACGTCAAAACCGCCACCGGCTCCCAGGTCCAGCACCACCTCACCGGCTTGCAGCCCCGCGAGCGCGTTAGGATTCCCGCACGAAAGGCCCATGTTCGCCCCGTCAGGCAACGCAGCCAGTTCCTCGGCGCTGTAACCGATGTGCTTGGCCAATTCGTCGGAAGCGCCCGGCGTTGAACCGCAGCAGGTGGGTGCCGATCCGCAGCACGAACCGCCGCTCCCGGCGATCTTGCCGTAGCCCTCACGGACCTTCTGCCGCACCGCTTCCGAGTCGATAGGGGACCTCGAATCACTCATAGCATTCTCTGTTTCGTTATCTCACGGTTCGTTCCTGGCATCTGAAGTCCAAGCGACACTCCCTCGTCAGGCTCCAATCAAGCGTCCAATATCCTGGGGGCTGCACAAACACCCCTTCGCGACAAGACTGGTGAAGCCCCTCACGTAGCGTTCGATCGTGTTCGGGATCTGTTCGACATCCCCGAAGCCGTC
>CAYPUR010000113.1:0-14594 GCA_964413865.1 uncultured Verrucomicrobiota bacterium | reverse complement strand
ATCCTGACCTCTCTGTGTCCCAGGGCGCGGGTTCCCTTCCTTGACGATTCAAGCGATGCCTGACAGTATGACGGACATGGAAGTAACGTCACGGGATTTTCAGCGCGGTTTCGCCCGCATGAAGGCGAAGGCCGCCGCCGGTGAGACGGTCTATGTGCTCTCCGCCGGCGAGAAGTTTCTGTTCCAAGCGGTGAAACCGCCGACCTGGCAAGGCGCACTCAAAGGCAAAGCGAGGATCGTCGGCGACCTGTGCACCACCGGCCTGGACTGGGAGGCTTCGAGGTGACACATCTGCTCGATACCCATGCGTGGATACAACGCGCGCTGGGCACACCGTTGCCGCCATTGGTGGACCATACGCTCACGCGGCACGCCGGGACGCTCGCCATAGCCGACATCTCGTTGTGGGAGGCTGGGAAGCTGGTTGAGCTTGGTCGATTGCAGTTGTCCGTTCCTTTGACCGAGTTCTTCCGCCTGGCGGTCACGCCGGAGTTGACGGTGCTGCCGGTGACGCCAGCGATTGCGGAACACGTCACCACCTTGGAACCGGATGGCTTTCACAGAGACCCGGCCGATCAACTCATCGTCGCGACGGCCTTGGTGCACGGACTCCGGCTGATCACGAACGATACGCGCATCCGACAGTGGGGAGGCGTGCCGAGCCTTTGGAGTTCGCTCCAGGACCCCCGGCGGAGGTGACCTGGCTTCACCCGGCGTCTTCGCGTCTTGGCGTTGAATTCGGTTGGCCCTGAGGGAAACGCAAAGACGCAAAGACGCAAGGAGGGGCAGGGCAGACAGGGAAGGTGACTGTCTCCAGGGAGGAATGAACCACGAAACACACCAATCCCTCAAGAGACACTCGCGGTTGGACCTTTACAGTCGTCGCCGATTTCGCGTTTTTCGGGTGTTTGGCGGTCCCTCCGAACCAGGTGTGTCATCACGCGGGAAAACGCGCAGCAGGCCTCGGACGAGTGAATGCACACAACCCCCCTCCGCGCTCTCTGCGCCTCTGTGGTTGATCCCCCTCGATGACAGTCACCAAATGAAATGAACCACAGAGACGCCAAGGACACAGAGAATTGCTGGGGACACGGAACAATCTGCTGGCGGATGCCCGCCCCGCCTTTCCCTTGCGCCTTGGCGTCTTGGTGGCGCCTTGGCGTTGGATTCGGTTAGTCCCGAGGGGAACGCAAAGACGCAAGGGCGCAAAGGCGCAAGGAGGAGAAGGGAAAAGCGCCCCTGCCATCCCCTTGCGTTACTGTCTTGGCACTTGTGCGTTTGCTATTAGCGCCGGTTGGATTACAGGTACGCGCATGAGGAGGGAAAACGAACTGAGCAAGATCATTGTCGAGGCTGCGATCGAAGTCCACCGTGAACTCGGGGGGCCCGGTCTGCTGGAAGACCTCTACGAGGAGGCTATGGTCGAAGAACTGCGGTTGCGGGGTGTCCAGCTCGAACGTCAACTTCCGGTGCCCGTCATCTACAAAGGTCGGCGGTTGTCAAAACCGCTGCGGCTGGATTTGAAAGTCGAGGGACTGGTGCTCGTGGATAACAAGGCCGTGACGCAGTGGAATCCGATCTTCGCGGCGCAGATGCTGACCTATCTCCGGCTGACGGGCCTCAAGCTCGGGTTGGTCATCAACTTCGGCGAGGAGTGGGTGAGCCGGGGCATCCACCGCGTGGTGAACGGGTTGGGGGCTGACGTGCCCGACGGGCCCGACACCGCCGGGGCCGCATCAGACGAGCCGATCTCACGGTAAGGGGCTGCGGCGGACTGCCGGGGCAGGAAACCCGAGCAACGTCGAGCCGCACGAGGCCCAGGGCGACAGGCAGCCGTTCTGGTCCTTCCTTTGCGCCTTGGCGTCTTGGCGCCTTTGCGTTGAATTCTGTCGGCCCCGAGGGAAACGCAAAGACGCAAGGGCGCAAGGAGGGGAGATCATGGCCTCTCATGTGCTTTTGTGACAGGAAACTCGTGCGGATGCGCAGACTCGGTGATAGAAGATACACATGAACGAAATGTTGAAACGCATCACGGTCAATCCCGCGGTGATGACCGGCCTGCCCTGCATCCGGGGGTTGCGCATCCCGGTGACCACCGTCCTCGGGCTGATGGCTTCTGGCGCCACCCCGGCGGAGGTTCTCCAGGACTACCCGGATCTCGAACCTGAGGATTTGCGCGCTTGCCTGGCCTACGCCGCTTGGCGCACCCGCGAGCGTGAGATCGAACTCCAACCTGCGTGAAGCTCGTCGTGGACAATTGCCTGCCGCTGTCCTGGGCAGGCTTCCTGCGCCAACGCGGGCACACCGCCTCGCACTGGCGCGACGTGGGATCGGCCAACGCGACCGATGCGGAGATCATGCGCTGGGCGCGCGAGCAGGGGGCCGTCGTCCTAACGCACGACTTGGATTTCACCAAGCTGCTCTTCCAAGCCCGCACCGCCTTGCCCAGTGTCATCCAACTCCGGGTGGACGACGTGCGCCCGGCGGGGATGCTCCTTGGTTTTCTTCTGCGTTACCGCCTTGGCGTCGAGTGCTCGCCGAAGAACAACTGTGGACAGGCGGTCAGCCAATCTTGGGTCCGTTTGCCGGGGGGCAGGACCCGAACGGAGCGCTGGGTTTCCCCCAACCGACCCGCGGCGCGTTCCCGTCGGCTCGGTATCCCGGCTGCAGCGGGTTCCCGCACCCAGCACGGATCAGAATGAGACCGGCTGACACCCAGTGAGACACCACGGCCTTTCTCCGCTCTTCTGGGTCTTGGCAGGGAAGGAAACGCCAGCCTTGCCTTCCCTGGCCCCTTGGCGTTGAACTCGGTTGAAAATCAACCACTGGATGGTTGATTCTCGAACGGTGCTCGGCTTATCCTCTCGGCATGAAACGGCGACACCTCGCGCCGCTCGTCCGGGAGGCTCTGCAGGACACACCCGTTGTGTTCCTGCAAGGCCCGCGGCAATGCGGCAAGACCACCCTGGTGCAGCGGCTCATTGCGGAGGGTTATCATGCCGAGTATGTGACGCTCGATGATGCCCCGACACTGCGGGGCGCGCTAACCGACCCGGATGGTTTCGTCGCCGGGCTGGGGAAGCGAGTGGTCTTGGACGAGGTGCAGCGGGCGCCGGAGTTATTCCGAGCCATCAAGGCCAGTGTGGACCGTCATCGTGAGCCGGGGCGCTTTCTGCTCACCGGCTCGGCCCATGCGCTCGTCCTGGCGAAGGTATCGGAATCTCTGGCGGGCCGGATGGAAGTACTGACGTTGTGGCCGTTCTCGCAGGGCGAAATCGAGGGGGGAACGGAGGGGTTCGTCGATGTGTGCTTCGGAACCGAGTTCAAGCCCCGCGGATTTCCCGCCGAGAACTGGCCGGCGCTCGCCGTGCGGATCGCGCGCGGAGGATTCCCGGAAGCGATCGCCCGCGCCGCCGGGCGGCGCCGGCGGGCCTGGTTTGACGCGTATGGAACGACGATTCTGGAACGGGACGTGCGCGAGTTGGCCAACGTGGCCGGTCTGCGTGAAATGCCCACTCTGTTGCGGTTGGCCGCCACGCGCGCGATGGGCCTGCTGAACTTCGCCGACCTTTCGCGCAATGCTGGCATGCCGCAAACCACGCTGCAACGGTACTGGGCGCTGTTCGAGCAGACATTCCTCGTCCGCTCGCTGCCTCCCTGGCACGCGAACCTTGGTTTGCGGCTCGTCAAGACTCCGAAGGTGCTGCCGACGGACACAGGATTGCTGTGTCACTTGCTCGGGTTGGACGCAGCACGGTTGCAGTCGGACGATCTGATGACGGGCGCGGCGTTCGAGTGTTTTGTGGCGGCGGAATTGACGAAACAAATCTCTTGGAGTGAGACGCGGCCCTCGCTTTTCCACTACCGGACGCACACACAGCAGGAGGTGGACCTGGTGATGGAGGATGCCCGAGGGCGTCTGGTGGGCATCGAGGTCAAAAAGACGGCCAGCCCAACCAGCAGCGACTTCAAGGGCCTGCGCCACTTGCGCGAACAGGTCGGCGGACGTTTCCTGCGCGGCATCCTGCTGTACACGGGAGCGACAAGTGTGGCGTTCGGACCTGATCTACACGCGGTTCCGGTCACGGGGTTGTGGCACTTGGGGTCCGAGGACTCGGCTGTTTGAGGCGGGGCGTCGGGCAGTTGGCTGCGGTTCGCTTTGTGAACCCCAACTATCGATAGGTCTGTCTGCGCCTCTGTGGTTGATCCCCCTCGATGACAGTCACCAAATGAAATGAACCACAGAGACGCGGAGGGCACAGAGAATTGTTGGGGACACGGAACTACCTGCTGGCGGATGCCCACCCCGCCTTCCCTTGCGCCTTAGCGCCTTGGCGCCTTGGCGTTGAATTCCGTCTGGCCCGAAGGGAACGCAAAGGCGCAAAGGCGCAAAGCCGCAAAGAGGTGGTGGGGATGGAAGGTCGTACTGGTCCGTGTTTGCGTCCTTGCGTCAGCGACTTTGGGCTTCTCAAGAATCTTCGAGGTCGCTATCAGTCTTGCTCATGCATCCGGACGAAGGCGGCGGCCGACGGTGGCCGTTCGCCACCTTCCCGACGACCGAATGGACGGTTGTAGTGGCGGCGGGGGAAGAAGCTGGCGCCCGCCAGAAACCCAACGCCACCCGTGAGGCCGAGGCCGCCCTTGATCGGCTCTACACGCGCTATCGCACCCCGATTCTGGTCTACCTCACACGGCAGGGCCAATCCCCGGAAGACGCGGAGGACTTGGTGCAGAGGTTCCTCAGGGAAAAGCTCATTCAGGCCGACTTCCTCAAGGGCCGCAGCAAGGACAAAGGCCGCTTCCGGACCTGGGTGTTGCGCTCGCTGGACAACTTCGTTCGCGACCAACGGAGAAGCGCGAATGCCAAGAAACGCGGCGGTGGCGCGCGCATGGAACCGCTCGACCCGGTCACGGGCACAGTCCCCTCTGGACGAGGGGTGCCCGGTGGAGCGATTTCCCCCCAAGAGGCGTTTGACCTGTCTTTGGCCAACACCCTCGTGGCCAATGTGTTTGGACGATTGAAGGAAGAATATGCCCAGAAGGGCAAGACGGGCTGGTTCGACCTGTTCGAGCCGTTGCTCTACGACGACTCGGATGCTCTGTCGTATCGCGACATCGCCGCGCGGATCGGCACGACCGAGACCGGTGCACGCTCGGCCGCGAGCCGGGCGCGAGCCCGGATACGCTTTCTGATCCGGGACGAAGTGGCAAGGATCGTGGCCGATCCTTCGTTCATTGAAGACGAGATGAGGCATCTGATGGAGGCGCTCAGGAGGCGCGGGTAACGGTTGCACCGGCGCGGAGCCTGAGCTTGAGCAGCCGCCGACATCCGTGGGTGCCGGCCCTTGCGGCTTGGTGGCGCGATGGCGCGGACTCACGCCGGCGGGTACGGAACTCATGGAAGCCGTCGCGGGACGAAAGCTCTGCGCGCGTGAAACGGATCGGCGGAATATCCGTTTCGTACTCATGAGTGCGCATGCACGCTCGGCAGATCCGCTCATCTCAGCTCGCGTCCGCTGGAAGCTGGTGCCTCTGGCTGAGCCGGCCTGTCTGCGCCAGCTTGCGCTCAACGGGCAGTCAAGTGCGGCCCCGCACAGAAAGAGGCCTCGGCAGACGGAGGGCGGGGGCGGGTGAGGCGGATCCCAACAGTTCCTGAGCGCATCGGCCACCTGAGGCATGCGGCATGTTCTGACTGAAATGGACAACAGTGCCGGTCAACAACGCGTTTGCCGCCGCTGCGGCGCACCGATCACCGAACCGAATGTCGCATCGGTCTGCGCCCGTTGCGTGATCGAGGACGCTTTGGTGTCGCCACTCGATTCCGTGGCGGCTCAAGGGCTCTTCCTGGATGATCTGCCGCGCGCCGAAGGACGACGAGCCACACTGGGCCCGTTCGAGTTGCTCGAACCGCTGGCCCAGGGCGGCATGGGAATCGTCTACAAGGCGCGTCAACCGGGACTGAATCGCCTCGTTGCAGTCAAGGTGCTGCTGGGCGGCGAACACGCGACCGAGGATGCCAAACGGCGATTTCGCCAGGAGGCCGAGGCCGTGGCGCGGCTGCAGCACCCCAACATTGTCACCGTCTTCGAGATCGGCGAGCACCAGGGCACGCTGTACTTCGCCATGGAGTACGTCGAGGGGTGCGATCTCGGACGCCTGGTCCAGCGCCAACTGCCGAGTCCAACGCGCGCGGCGGAGTGGATTCAGTCGGCGGCGGAGACGATGGCCTTTGCCCATCGCCACGGGATTTGGCATCGGGACCTGAAGCCCTCGAATATGCTGCTGCGTGAGGACGGCCGCATCTGCATTGCCGATTTCGGCTTGGCCCGGCTGCCGGAACACCGGACCGTATTGACCCGTACTGGACAGACGATGGGGTCGCCGGGCTTTATGCCACCCGAGCAGGTATCGCACGGGCGTGGCGAACTCGGGCCGCACAGCGACGTCTATTCGCTGGGGGCGGTGCTGTACTTCCTGCTTATGGGGCGCGCCCCGTTCCAGACCAGCAGCCTGGCCGAGGCCTTTCGCCAGGTCCTGGAGACCGAGCCGACGCCGCCCCGCAGTTCGAGTCTGGCAGTCCCGAAGGATTTGCAGACCATCGCGCTCAAGTGTCTTGAGAAGGAACCCGCACGACGCTACGCCACGGCACAGGAGTTGGCTGACGACATGGGGAGATTCCTGCGCAACGAACCGATCCGCGCCCGGCCCGCGGGAACAGTTGACAAACTGGTGAAGTGGGCAAAGCGCAAGCCGGTCGTGGCGGCGCTCACCGGGACTTTGGTCGCCGTGCTGATTGGCGCGGCGGCAGTCCTGAGCTGGGAGTGGCGTCGAACGATCGAGGCCAACACCGCCCTGCTGGATCAGTTCGTGCAGAAGAGCGTGGACCAAGCAGACATGCATTTCGAGGCCGGTCGTCCGGCGCGGGCGATGCGTCTCCTGATTGACGCGGTGCGGCGGCAACCCGCCAACCCGCTCGCCGTGCAGCGGTTGATGTCGGCCTTGACGTATCGCGGCCATCTCGTGCCCGTGCCGCTGCCGTGCCCGACGACCAACGTGGCTGCGGCCCGGTTGAGTCCGGACGGGAAGCGCCTTCTGACGGCAAGCGCAAGTGGCGTCATGAGCGTGTGGGACCTGGAGGAGGGCGGCGCTGGTCTGCCAGGGACGATCAAGGGTGTTGAACCCGGTTCGGAGGGCCGAACTCCACGAGGCCCTGGCTGGAGACAGAGCGGGTCATCAAACAGGGCCTCCTGGAACTCGGCCCTCCGCGGCAACCCGCCTCCGCCGAAGGCGGCGCCGCTGGCGAGGTGGGGAAACCCGCTGCGCTTGCGGCAACTCGGCTTCAGTGCCGATGGCCGAACAGTGTTCGCCCTATCTTCGCCGACCAACGAGCCGGGCACGTTCGTGGTGCAGCTCTGGGACGCGGCTTCAGGCGCACCGCAGTCCGCCGGGTTGACACATACGCAAACGCTGCTCGATCTGCGTTTGTCGCCCGACGCGTCTCACGTCAGTACAATCACCGCGAACCACGAAGCAAAGCGGTGGGAGGTCGCCAGCGGGAAGGCGGTCACGAAGATCGCGCCTGATCCGGCGTGGCGCGTATCCGCCTTGAGCCCGGATGGTCGCTGGTTGGCAACCGCGGCCACCAACCAAGTGGTTCGCGTGTGGGACCTCGTGTCGGGCCAGGCTTCGGGCAGCGGCTGGACTTGGGCGATCCCGATCACTGCGTTGGCATTCGATTATCAGGGGACACGCCTGGCCGGCACAGGCACAAACGAGACGGCGCTCTGGGAATTGCCCACGGGCCGGATGCTCGCTCGAATCCGTGGCGTCGGGGGGGATTTCGTAGCGTTCAACCGGCTGGGCGACCGGTTGATGGTGGCAGCCCCGTCACTTGCCGGCGTCCAGACTGTGCGGCTCCTCTCGACTGACCGCCTGCAACTGGCCGGGAACATCACCAACGTCGCCATCGCTCTACCGGACCCGTTCGCAGCGAGCACGGGTCTGATCCCGAACTCCTACGGAAACCTGGTGCAAGTGCACAGCGACCGTGACGCGTCATGGATCGGCGATCCGTTCGACTGTGGGCGGCTGGTGGGCGACATCGCTTTCAGCGACGACGGCCGCCGGTTGGCGCTCACGACTCATGAGGCCAAGTTGATGGTATTTGACCTGCGCAAAAGCGCCAAGGACGAGACGGCGGTTCAACTGCGGCCCGGCACCTCGCGGGTGACCTTTACCGAGAACGGGCGGTTCTTTGCTTGCGCGGGGACGAATCAAGTGGTCGAGGTCAGGGAAACGGCGACTGGTCGCCAGGCAGGCGTCGAGGTGCCTGTCGAGGGCGCGGTCAGTGCGTTGGCCTTGTCGAACGATGGCGCATGGCTGGCGGTTGGGGTTCAAGAATTGAAGACACAGAAGGGGGAGCTGCAGGTTTGGGAGGTTCGACGTGGTCGTCTCGCGCGTCCGCCTCTGCCGTTCGAGGGCGCGCCCAGGCGGGTGCGCTTCAGCCCGGACGGACGCCAGTTGGCGGTCGTGACTTCAAACGGCCTTCGCGCTTTCGAGTGGCAATCCGATCAGCCCTTGTTGGAACCGCTCGAACTGGGGACGAAGGTCAGCCCTCCCTTTCATTGGATCGAATTCAGTCCTGACGGACGCCGGCTCATCGCAGGCCTCCAGTCCAACGCCCAAGTCTGGGACCTCGCCAATCGTACCAACCGGCTTGCCCTCGAACACAGCGCCCCGGTGCTGCGCGCACATTTCAGCGCCGATGGGCAGCAGATGATCACGGCAGGGATCGACGGCACCGCCTGTGTTTGGCGAGTCGCAGACGGGAAACGCTGCGCCGTGCTGCGCCACGAACGATTCGTCATGGACGCCCTGCTGACGCACGACGGACGCCTCGCGATCACCGCGGGCGACACCGCCGCCCGCGTGTGGGACGTGGCAACTGAAGAGCCCCTGGGCCAGACCGCTGACCAGGGCGACGAGGTGTTCATGGCCGCGGTGAGCCCCAGCGGCAAGTGCTTTTCCACCATGACCCATCTCGGGCGCTTGCGCGTTTGGGAGACGCGAACCGGCCTCCCGATAGCTGAAGAGCTGCGCGGGCGCTGGCCGTTCACCACTATGGTCTTTCTGCCCGGCGAACAGGCGCTGGCTTTCTACGATGGTTGGACAGCCGTTCAGCGGGTCGAGTTGGGACCGTGGCCGTTGCCGTGTCCGAAGTGGGTGCCGCGCCTCGCCGAAGCGGTGACCCGGCATCGTTTCCCGACTGCCGGTCTCGCCGAACCGGTGCCGGTACAGGAGTTCGCCGCCCTGCGCGAGTTCATCCTGGCACTCCCAGAGACAGATCCCTACGCGCGGTGGGGCCGACGGTTCTTGGGAGAAAGCGGAGCCGAAAGAGCGGTCAGACCGTAGTCTGGGATGCGCCCCTCATGTACGGCGGATCTGGAGGCGGTTTTCGCCTTGCGGCAGGGGGTGAATTGCTCTATGGCTTCGGCGCTCGTGACGCGCTTCACACCGCAAGTGCCAGCTTGAAAGGTCCGTCGACAGCCCCGGTCTCGCCGGGGCAAGCGATCCATGGGACACTCGAACGATTTCAGGGCGGCGGGATGGAGGGTTGGGAGCCGCGATGGCTGCCGAGCATGGATTCGAACCATGACAAACAGATCCAGAGTCTGCTGTGCTACCGTTACACCACTCGGCAATCGAGCGCGTGGCGAACCGTAAAGATTCCATCCTGAGAGTCAAGCCGCCGGTATGCCCCAGGAACATCGCCTCATCCTCAAACACATCGATCAGCCCGGTTACACGCCGGATCTCGACTGTTATGTGCGGCACGGCGGCTACGAGGTTTTGAAGCGGGTCTTGGCGCTGGCCCCGCGCACCGGGCCGGACGGCAAGCCGATCAGCCCGCAGGAACAGATCCGGGAAGATGTGGTTTTATCCGGACTGCGCGGGCGTGGGGGGGCGGGTTTTTCATGCGGCACGAAGTGGGCGCTGGTGGATCGCAACAGCAGGAAACCGATCTACCTGATCTGCAACGCGGACGAATCGGAGCCGGGCACGTTCAAGGATCGCCAGATCCTCTACAAAGACCCGCACCAACTGCTCGAAGGCATGGTCATCTCCGGGTACGCCAACGACGTTCACCTGGCGTACATCTACATCCGGGGCGAGTTTGTCGAGGGGGCGCGAATTCTCGATCGCGCCATCGCGGAGGCGAAGTCCAAAGGGTGCCTGGGAACGAACATTTTGGCCAGTGGTTACGATCTCGAGATCCATGTGCATCGGGGGGCGGGGGCGTACATCTGCGGTGAGGAGACCGGGCTGATCGAGTCGATCGAGGGCAAGCGGGCGTATCCGCGGATCAAGCCGCCCTATTTTCCGGCGGTGCTGGGGTTGTACATGTGCCCGACCATCGTCAACAACGTCGAGACGCTCTGCGCGGTCAAGCATGTGGTCGAGATGGGGGGGACGGCCTATGCCAGCCTGGGCACCCCCAACAACACCGGCACCCGCATCGTGTGCCTGAGCGGACACGTGGTCCGGCCTGGCTATTACGAGATCGAGGTCGGCGAGGCCACGCTCCGCGACCTGATCTTCGATCCGGCCTTCGGCGGCGGTCTGCGTCCGGGGCGGAGACTCAAGGCGGTGATTCCCGGCGGGGTGTCGTCCAAGGTGTTCAAGGCCGGGGAGAAGGTCAAGATCCGGCACAAGCAACCGGACGGGCGTGAAGGCGAGCAGGAGATTGACATGCTGGATTTGCCATACGATTTCACGACCCTGATTGCCGCAGGCAGCATGTCCGGCTCGGGGGCGATCATCGTGCTGGACGATTCGGCGGACATGGTGGCGGTGCTGGCGAACATCAGCGAGTTCTTCGCGCACGAGAGCTGCGGCCAATGCACGCCCTGCCGCGAGGGATCGCTTTGGATGGCGAAGGCGCTGCGGCGGATGACGCGCGGGGAAGGGCGGATCGAGGATGCCGCCTATCTCGGGCATATTGCCAACAACATCCCGGGCGGGCGGACAATTTGCGCGTTTGGGGAAGCCTGCTCGTGGCCGGTCCAAAGCATGGTTTCGAAGTTCAAGGACGAGTTCGTGGCCAAGGGGAAAGCCGACCAGGCGCGGCAGTCCAAGGAGGCGGCATGACCCCGGCTCATCCCCCATCGGGCACAACCCGGGAATCTGCGTCCTCGTCCCGGCACGCGGTTTCGGGGCCAGGCTCGACCGCGCCCGGCTCCCAACCAACGCCGCCGGCGGACGTGATTGTCGTCACGGTAAACGGCCAGAAAGTTGTCGTGCCGAGGCTGATGCCCGATTGGACGGGCAAGTTGGCGCCGACGACCATGCTCCAGGCGTGCGGGGTGGCGAAGGTCGATGTGCCGCACTACTGCTATCACCCGAGGCTGCCGGTGGCGGGCAATTGCCGGATGTGCCTGGTCGAGTACGGCACGCCGGTGCTCGGGCCGGACCGCCACGCCGTGCGCGGGCCGGACGGCGAGCCTGTGATCAACAAGTCGCCGCGTCCGGCGATCGCGTGCGCGACGCCGGTCACGTCGGGCATGGCGATCTACACCGACACACCCGGGGTGAAGCATATGCGGGAGGGGGTGCTCGAGTTTCTCCTTGCGAATCATCCGCTCGATTGTCCCATTTGCGATGAGGCGGGGGAATGCAGGCTCCAGGAGTATGCGGTCGATTATGGCCAGTCGGCCAGCCGGTTCGTCGAGACCAAGGTTCACAAGCCCAAGCAGGTCGATCTGGGGCCGCGGATCGTGCTCGACGACGAGCGCTGCATCCTCTGCACGCGCTGCATTCGGTTCACCCGCGACCTGGCGGGCGACGACGCCCTGGGGATTGTCAACCGGGGCAGTTACAGCACTCTCACCCATTACCCCGGCCGGCCGTTCGACAACAACTACAGCCTCAACACGGTCGATCTCTGCCCCGTCGGCGCCCTCACCTCGAAAGACTTCCGCTTTCAGATGCGGGTCTGGTTCCTGAGGGAAACCAAGGGCGTTTGCACCAGTTGCGGCACCGGCTGCAACATCCTCATCGGCTCACGCGAGAACCGGGTTCTGCGCTTCACGCCGCGCGACAACGGCGCCGTGAACGGGTCGTGGATGTGCGACACCGGGCGGCTCAATTACAAGTGGATCCATCGGCCCGACCGCATCGTGAAGCTGGGCGGCAGCCGGCTCCCCGCCCCCACCTGGCCCGCTGCGCTGGCTGCGGTCGCATCGGCCCTGCGCAACGCCCCCCCCAGCTCTGTGGCGATCGTCGCCTCCGCCCGCCAGACCAACGAAGAACTCTACCTGCTCCGCAAGCTGGCGCAAAGACTCGGCGCGGCCTCGGACTCCGTGCCGCGCGCGGGTGAAGCGGATCGCTGGCTTGTCTCTGCCGATCGCAATCCCAACAGCGCGGGAGCGCGCTTGTTCGGCCTGGCTGCCGATCCGATGGGGTCCAATGTGGCCCGGTTCGCCCAGGGGATCCGGACGGGCAGTCTGAGGACCCTGCTGGTGCTCGGTGAAGACGTTACCCGGTGCGGTCTGGGCGCCGACTTATTGGCCAAGATCGAGACTTTGATCGTATCCGATGTCCTGCCAAATCCAACCACCGCCCTGGCTCATTACCTGTTGCCGGGATGCGCCGCGGTCGAGAAGCGGGGGAGCTTCACGAACGCGCACGGGCGCGTGCAGCGCTTCTTCGCGGCGATCGACCCGCCGGGAGACGCGCGACCCGAATGGGAATTGCTGCGCGATCTGGTGATGGCGGTCACGGACCGCGCCTTGCCGGACACCATCGAAGGGTTGTTCAACCAAATGGCCGGCGATGTGCGGGCGTTGCATGGGATCGAGTGGGCGGCTTTGGGCGACGCGGGCCTGACGGTGCCAATGCAATCGGCGACTCCGGACAACGAACCCCGCTGACCAATGGACTTCCTCGATCGCCTCACTCCCACCGAACAGTTCGTGACGTTCGGGGCCCTGAAGGTCATCGGCGTCTTCGGGGTCGTGATGTTCCTGGTCGCCTATGTCGTCCTGATCGAACGCAAGGTGTGCGCCGCAATCCAGGACCGCATCGGCCCCAACCGCGCCGGGCCATCCGGCCTGCTGCAGCCCTTGGCCGACGCCGTCAAGGCCTTCCTGAAGGAGGATTTCATGCCGGCGCAGGCGCATCCGGTCTACTTCTGGCTGGCGCCGGCCATTGTGATGATCCCGAGCCTCCTGGTCGTGGCGGTGATCCCATTCGGCTCGACCCTGGGCAATCCGGACAACCGGATGGTGATCGCCGACCTGAACGTCGGCGTCCTCTACACGTTCGGGATTGCGTCGCTGAGCGTTTACGGGATCGTGCTGGCCGGCTACGCGGCGAACTCGAAATACCCGCTGATGGGGGGCATCCGCTCGGGCGCCCAGATGATCTCGTACGAGATTGCGATGGGGCTTTCGGTGATCCCGCTGTTCCTGCTTGTGGGCGATTTGAACCTGGGCGCGGTGATTGACTACCAGGCGCACGGCCTGTTCGGCTGGCTGATCTTCAAACAGCCCCTCGCGTTCGCCATTTTCCTGGCAGCGGTTTTCGCGGAGACCAACCGGCTGCCGTTCGATATGCCCGAGGCGGAACAGGAATTGGCCGGCGGCTACAACATCGAGTACAGCTCGATCAAGTTCGCCCTCTTTTTCATGGCCGAGTACGCGCACATGATCGCCGCCTCGGCGATGCTGGTGACGTTGTTCTTCGGGGGGTGGACGCTTCCGTTTTTCGGGTTGGATCAGCCGGCTTCGACCTTTTGGGGCGGGCTGCTGCACATTGCCCTTTTCCTCGCGAAACTGTTGGTGCTGATGCTCCTGTTCGTCTGGGTGCGCTGGATGTGGCCGCGGTTTCGGTACGATCAACTGATGGCGCTGGGCTGGACGCGGCTCGTGCCGCTCGCGCTGGCGAACATTGTGGTCACGGCCTTGTGGCTCTGGCTGAAGGCAGCGTGATGATTGTCAAACGGAATCCATTGAGTTGGGCCGAGCGGCTCTACCTGCCCGCGGTCTGGAACGGTTTCAAGGTCACGCTCCGTCATTTCTTTCGCCGGAAAGTGACCATGCAGTATCCGGAAGAGCGCTGGGTGGTGCCTGAGGGCTATCGTGGCGCGCCTTACCTGGTCCGCGACCAGAACGGCAACACCAAATGCGTCTCGTGCCAGCTCTGCGAGTTCGTCTGCCCTCCCAAAGCCATCTCGATCACACCGCCCGGCCCGGACGGCCCCCCTGCCGACCGCCGCAATGCCGAGAAGATGCCGCGCGAGTTCAAGATCAACATGCTCCGCTGCATCTTCTGCGGCCTGTGCGAGGAAGTCTGTCCCGAGGAGGCGATCTTCCTCAAGCGCGACTATGCCCTGGTCGGGACCAACCGGCAGGAGATGGTTTACGCCCGGGACAAGCTCCTCGAGTTGGGCGGGACACATCAGGACTGCATCCGGAAATGGGAGCGCAAGGAGCGCGAAGCGGCCGCCCAGAAGCCGTAGGGTCTGTGCAAAAGCTAAGTCCGGTTTTGCTGGAGGGGATTTGGCTCGCTTGCGAGGCGCGACGAGGGAGCATACC
>CAYPUR010000112.1:10280-14645 GCA_964413865.1 uncultured Verrucomicrobiota bacterium | reverse complement strand
GACCGAGGAACGAAGCAGATGGCCCGGTGCCGCCCCGCCCCGCGGGGCTGGGGGGATTTGGCTCGCTGGCTTCGTTGCTCCTCGGTCACAGACCGCCGCGGGTATGCTCCCTCGTCGCGCCTCGCCAGCGAGCCAAATCCCCTCCAGCAAAACCGGAATTAATTTTTGCACAGACCCTAACGCGGTCGGACGGCGCGCCGTCCGCTCCCAGTGCGTGCCCAACCCTTGCCCGGAACCGCGGTTCAGCCGGGCTGGCGCCCCTCCAGAACGCCTCGCTAATCAGTTTCCACTGGACAGAATCGAGCGGCCGCCCGGATCATGCCGCTTACGGCTGTTGGAGCGCCGCGGACGATGCGGCCCCGCGGCCTGGAAGATTGTTTTTGCAGCCTCCATCTCCACCCGCATCGACACCAAGCCCGGCGCCGGGCCTGACGAACGCGTATCGGTTTTCCGTGTTCAACGCGCTGTCGTACCAGATTGTCCTGGGCAGTCCCATGGTTTTGTACGCCAAGCATCTTGGAGCGAGCGCCACGGTCCTGGGCATCATTGCCGGGATGATGCCCCTGCTGGTCATCTTCCAGATCCCGGCGGCCAAACACATCAGCCGCATCGGATACAAGCAGTTCGTCTTCGCCGGTTGGGGGACGCGGGTGCTGTTTATCTTCCTGATGGCATGCGTGCCGATGACCAGCGCTTTCCTCACGCCTGCCAACCGGATCGCCCTTCTTCTGTTCCTTCTGTTCGGATTCAATCTCTCGCGCGGCATTTCGAGCGCCGCCTGGCTGCCCTGGATCACGGCGCTGGTCCCGGCCGAGATTCGCGGACGCTACCTGGCGCGCGATTCCGCCTGCGTGAATGCGGCCAGCGCGGCGACGCTTGTGCTGGCGGGGATGGCGCTCGGACACCAGCCGGGACAGGTCCAGTTCGCCGTCATCTTTGCTTTCAGCGCGCTGATGGGGGCCGTCAGCCTCAACTTCCTGAAACGCATTCCGGATGCCCCGGCGCCCGAGGCGGGGGTGCGCAGCGGCGAACCCGTTCCCTGGGGCGCAATCGCCGGGCACCCGCCGTTTCGGAAGCTCTTGCGCATGAATGTCGCCTGGTCGATCGCCTATGGCGGGCTCACCGCATTCATCGTCGCCTACCTCAAGAGCGCGGCGGCCATGGATGAAGGCCGCATTCTCTTTGTCACCGGCATCTCGTATCTGGGCGGCATCGGCGGACTGATCCTGTTCGGATCGCGGCTCGATCACCACGGCAGCAAACCGATCCTTGTCGTCTGCATCCTCGGGTGGATCGCCGTGCTGGCGGGATGGACCCTGCTGGCCGGCGGCGTGGTCCGGGTGCAGACGGGAATCGTCCTCGGGCTGCAAGTGCTGATGGGGCTGGGCTATGCCGTGTACACCATGTCGAACACGCGGCTGGCCATGCTGGTGGTGCCGGCCATGGGCCGCGACCACTTCTTCGCCCTGTTCTCGGTGGTTGCCAACCTCACGCTCGGGATTTCTCCCGTGCTCTGGGGACTGCTCATCGACGCCTTCGGCCAGCGGCGGGTGTCGATGCTCGGCTTCGAATGGAACCGATTCAGCCTGTTCTTCCTGCTGGTCACGCTCGCTTATATCGCCGTGTTCACTCTGTCGCGCAGGCTCGAAGAGCCACGGGCCGGGCGCGTCGAGGACCTCTTGCGCGATCTGCTGGCCCAGACTCCGGTGCGCAGTTGGATCCGGTTCTGGCCGCGCGGATGAGACCGCCGTCGGCCCGGGATCACGCGCGCCCCGGGTCGAGTCTCAGGGCCAATCTCATCAGCCGAACAGGAATCGCGATGCGCGCTTGAGGGCCGCAAGCGAGATCCGCGGGGGCGGGTAACGCAGGGCGGGATCGATCGCCAACGACCGACGGAGGACCGAGCGGGAGTGCGAGAAACACACGAAACTGGCCCGTCCGTGGTAGGCGCCCAGTCCGCTCTCGCCCAATCCTCCAAAGGGCAGTCCGCTCCCAACGATGTGGGTGAGCGTGTCATTGATGCAGACACCGCCCGACCGCGTCCCCTCGAGCACGCGCTCCTGCACGGCGCGATCGGGAGTGAAGAGGTAAAGGGCCAGAGGCGTCGGGCGCTCGCGCAACATCTCGAGCGCGGTCTCGAGCCGATCAAACTCGAGCACGGGCAGAATCGGTCCGAAGATCTCTTCCTGCATCACCGGCGCGTCCGGCGTCACATCGGTCAGGATGGTCGGCGCAAAATAGAGATCCTGGGCATCCCATCGCCCCCCTTCGATCGGTTGTCCGCTTGGCAAATAGCCTGCCAGCCGGTCGATGTGCTTCCGATTGACGATGCGGGCGTAATCGGGGCTCTTCTGCGGGTCCTGGCCGTAGAACGCGCGCACCGCCCGCTGTAATGCCGCCAGCAGCCCATCGCGGACGCGGCGGTCCACAAGCACGAAGTCGGGCGCCACGCACGTCTGCCCGGCATTGAGGAACTTGCCCCAGACAATCCGGCGCGCTGTCGTGTCGAGCGGCGCATCCGCGCACACGATGCAGGGCGACTTGCCGCCCAGTTCGAGCGTCACCGGTGTCAGGTGGCGCGCTGCCGCGGCCATCACCAAACGGCCCACGGCCGTGCTGCCGGTGAAGAAGATGGCATCGAAACGCTCGCGCAGCAGGGCCTCCGCCGTCTCGCGTTCCCCCTGAACCACCGTCACGTAGTCCTCGGGGTAGATTGCCTCGATCAATCGAGCCAAGGCGGCGGCTGTCCGCGGGGCGAACTCGGACGGTTTGAGCACAACGCAGTTGCCCGCCGCCACGGCCCCGACCAGCGGAGCCAGCAGCAGTTGAACCGGATAGTTCCATGGCCCGACAACGAGGGCGACCCCGTACGGCTCCGGTTCCACGAAGCCGCGGCCCGGCCAGGCCAGCCAGGGCACAGGACGCCGGCGCCGCGCCATCCAGGAAGGCAAATGCCGGAGAGCGTGCCGGAGTTCCGCATGCACCAGCCCGATCTCGCTGCCGAACGCCTCGTGCGGCGGCTTGCGCAAGTCCGCATGCAGCGCTTCCAGCAGCGCCTGTTCGTGCCGCTCGATGGCGTCCTGCAACTCGCGCAGCCGCGCCCGGCGAAACGCGAGCGGACGCGTCGCCCCGGTCTGGAAGAGGGCGCGCTGCCGTTGGATGGAGGCGGCAAGGTTCATAATCGACTTGGAGAAAGCTCCGCCCTCGCCTATCACTTCGTCAAGCACGCGTGACCGGCCGGTCACGGCGGGTCAAAAGCCCGCACGCCGCCCGATCGGCGCGACCAGCCGGCCCGAGACCGGCGTCCCTGTTTGCGCGAACGGTCGCCGGTCCGCCGTAGCTGACCAGCACCGAATGCGCCGAGCCTTGCATCAACGCCGCATGAAAACCAAGAGCCACTCGCCCCGCCGCCGCGAGGCGGCGCCCCCCGCCTCCCCGCCCCAGGCGCTCAAACTCGAAAGCCTCTGTGTCGGGCGGCGCCGGCACCCGCGTCTCGACATCTGTCTCACCCTGGGCAGCGTCACCGAGGTCAGTGCGCGCGCGGTCGTCCTGGGGCTCTTCCGCGAGGTCGCCCCGGAAGGGGCGGCCTCGGCCCTGGACCAGCGGTTGGGCGGCGCGGTGAGCGAGTTCATGGCCCGGCGCATGTTCGGAGGCAACATCGGCGAGATCTTTGTCATGCCAACCGGACGCCATCCGGTGCGGGCGGACCTGGTGATGTTCGCCGGCCTGGGCACATTCGACCGGTTCGACGAGGAGGTGTTGGAACTGGTCACCGAGAACGTGATCCGAACGCTGATCCGCACCGACGTCGAAGATCTTGCCACGGTGTTGCTGGGCGGGCGCTCGGGCCCCAGCGTGGCCGCGTTGCTTGAACACATGCTCAAGGGATTTCTGCGGGGGCTGTTGGACGCGGACGACGACCGCCGGTTCAGGCGGGTGACCCTGTGCGAACTCGATCCGCGGCGTTTCGATGAAATCAAGCGGGAGCTCTTCCGTCTGGCGGGCACGCCGCTGTTCGGCGATGTCGAGGTCACATTCGACGAGCGAATCCTCCCGCGCCCGCCCGAGAGCCTGGCCCCATCGGTTCTGCGCGGATTGAGCGCGCCGCCCGGTGCCGCCTCCTCGTATCTCATCGTCCGGCAGGAAGGGCAGCGCGCCGGACAGCTCAAGTTCCGCTCGTCGCTCCTGACCTCGGGCGCCAAAGCCACCGTCATCACCGCGGAACGCTGGGCGGCGCAGAAGGAACTGGATGCCCTGTTGACTCGCCTCGATGCGCGCGACTTCACCCCCGCGGATCTGCCGGCGTTCGGCCAGCAACTCGGCACACTGCTGCTTGCCGATGAAGTCCTCGCCGTGCTGCCCAGC
>CAYPUR010000112.1:0-10270 GCA_964413865.1 uncultured Verrucomicrobiota bacterium | reverse complement strand
CCCAGCGTCCGGGGCCAGCACCTCGCCGTCGTCCACGACGCCCCCGCCTCCCGATTCCCCTGGGAAACCCTGCGCTCCGGCGATTGGCAGCCCGCGCTCGACGGAGGCCTCAGCCGCCGTTACCTCGCCGAGAACATGTCGGTCGCCCGCTGGCTCGAGGAACGGCGCGCACACCCGGTGCTCGAAGTCCTGCTTGTCGTCAATCCCACACGGGATCTGATCGGCGCCGAGGCTGAAGGAGCCCGAATTGCCGCGCTGTTCGGCGCGCATCCGTCCGTGCGGCTGACCCTGCGCGAAGGCGCCGAGGCCCGCCGCTCGACGCTGCTCGATGATTTCAGGTCCGGACGCTACGACCTGCTCCATTACGCCGGGCATGCGGCCTTCGACCCCGTGCAGCCCGCGCGCAGCGGGATTCTCTGCGCGGATGGCGACGTGCTCAGCGGCGCCGATTTGATCGGGCTGGGCAGCCTGCCTAATCTGGTCGTCTTCAACGCCTGCGAATCGGGCCGGGTGCGCGGGCGCGCGCGGCGCGCCACCGATCCGGACGGGATTGGTCAACGGGTGCAACGCACGGCCGGCCTCGCGGAGGCCTTCCTGAGGGGCGGCGTGGCCAATTACGTGGGCACCTATTGGCCTGTCGGCGACGATCCCGCCAAGACATTCGCGGCGTCGTTCTACGGCGCGATCGCCAACGGCCAGTCGGTCGGCAACGCCCTCATCGCCGCGCGAATGGCCGTCTACACCCTGCGCGAAAAGACGGTCGATTGGGCCGATTACATCCACTACGGGAATCCCCACTTCGTGCTCAAGCTGCGGTGATCTGCCATGCGGACCGCGGATTTTCGCTACGCCTTGCCACCTGAGTTGATCGCGCAAATCCCGGCGATCCGCCGCGAGGGCTCGCGCCTCCTCGTGCTCGACCGCCGGGCCGGGCGCATCGAGCATCGCCGGTTCGTTGATCTGCCCGATTACTTGCGCCCGGGGGACGCCCTGGTCCTCAACAACTCGCGCGTCATTCCCGCCCGCTTAAGGGCCGAAAAGGCAGGGGGCGGAGCCCGACTCGAAGTGCTGCTCGCCGAAGAGAATGCGCCCAACGATTGGTGGGTCCTCTTGCGCCCCGGAAAACGGGTCCGCCCCGGCACCGTGCTCCTCTTTCCGCCACCCGCGCCCGACTCTCCCGAACGCGCCGCTCCGTCCCAGCTCGAGTCTCTCTCCGTCCCGAGTGTCCTGCGAGCCATCGTCGAGGCCAAGAATGCCGAAGGCCATTACCGGTTGCGGTTCGAGGGGCCGGCGAACATCAAGGACATGCTCGACGCCCTTGGAGAGGTCCCGCTCCCGCCCTATATCACACGCCCAGGCCCCCCGGCCTCCGAAGACCGTGAACGCTACCAAACGGTCTTCGCCCACCCCCCTGGCTCGACCGCCGCCCCGACGGCCGGACTCCACTTCACCACCCGGATGCTCGATGCGATGCGCGGACGCGGCATACGCGTCTGCCATGTCACACTGCACGTCGGCCTTGGCACGTTCGCGCCGGTCAAAGCCGAACGCCTCGAGGACCATGTCATGCATGCCGAGATCTTTGACCTTCCCCCAGCCACGGCCCGGACAATTCAGGAAACGCGGCACGCCGGCCATCGCATCGTCGCCGTCGGCACAACGTCGGTGCGCGTGCTCGAAAGCGCAGCCTCGCGCGCCCGATGCGACGCGCCCGAATCGGGCGCGATGCTGACCCTGTCCCCGGGTCCCGGCCGCACGCGCATCTTCATCCACCCGCCGTACACGTTTCGCGCGGTGGACGCGCTCCTGACGAACTTCCATCTGCCGGAGTCGACTTTGCTGATGCTTGTGAGCGCGTTTGCCGCGCCGGGCGAGACTCGGGGTCGCGAGATGGTCCTGGGGGCCTACCGGGAAGCCATCCGCGAGGGGTATCGCTTTTACAGCTACGGCGACGCCATGCTGTTGCTATGATTGTGCGCGTCTCAGCCCCAGCCGCGGACGGGGCGTCCTCCCCTGCCCTCCCCCATGTGCTGGTCAACATGGCGATGACCGCCGACGGCAAGATCGCCACCGCCAACCGCCGCATCGCCTCCTTCGCAAGCAAGCGGGATCTGGCCCACCTCTACGCTCTGCGCGCCACCGCCGACGCTGTCATGTGCGGCGCCCGAACGGCATCCGCGGAGGACATTCACCTCGGACCCGGTCCCGCGCGCTACCGCCGGCGCCGAATCGAGCGGGGGCTGGCCGAGTTCAACCTGCGCATCCTGGTCAGCGGACACGGGCGAATCGATCCGGCCAGTTCGATCTTCACCCGCCGATTCTCTCCCATCCTCATCCTGACGACCGAACGGGCAGGCCAGAAACGACTCCGCCAGCTCGATGGGCCGGCGGATCAGGTCGTTGTCTGCGGACGAACCCAGATCGACTTCCGCGCCGCCCTGGCCTGGCTGCGCTCGGACTGGGGCGTGAAGCGTTTGCTGTGCGAAGGAGGCGGCGAGCTGAACGCGGCCTTGTTCGGCCAGGGGCTCGTCGACGAACTGCACCTGACCATCTGTCCGTTTGTCTTCGGGGGCGCCGCGGCCCCCACCATCGCCGACGGCCCCGGTCCGCGCCGGCTGGCGGACGCCGCTCGATTCCGGCTCGTGTCTCATCGCCGCATCGGCGGCGAGCTCTTCTGTGTGTTCAGGAAGGTGCGGCCTCGGCGTTAGGGTCCGTGCAAACCGATGTTACGCGGCGTCCCGGTGTTGCGCCGGTCAGCCCCGGACCCGCACGCCGCACGCACGGAGTTGATCTTTGAGCCGCGGAATCTGGATCAGGCCGAAGTGGAAGACGGAAGCCGCGAGCAGGATGGTTGCCCCGGCCTCGACGGCCTGCACGAAATGGTCGAGGGCGCCTGCGCCGCCCGAGGCGACTACCCGGGCCCTGACCGCTTGCGCCATGGCCCGGATGACCGGCAGGTCGTACCCGGTGCGCGCGCCGTCGCCGGCTTTGCTGGTCGGCAGGATGACAGGCACGCCGTAGCCATCGACTCGCCTGGCCCATTCGACGGCATCGGCCCCCGTCGCGGTGCGTCCGCCGTCGATGTAGACCTCGTAGCCCGAGGGCAGTTTCGCGTTGCGGTCCACATCGATCGCCACCGTCACTTTCGCCCCGAACTCCTTCATCAACTGCGGAATCAAATCCGGCTTTCGAAATGCCGCCGAACTCACCGAGATCTTGTCGGCCCCGGCCTCGAGCACGGCCGCCGCGGACGCGACGTCCCCAATCCCGCCGCCAATGGTCAGGGGCACCGTCGCCGCCTCGGCCACGCGCCGCACCACCTCGATCATCGTCCGCCGTCCCTCGACAGTCGCCGTGATATCGAGCATGGCCAGCTCGTCGGCCCCTGCCTGGCAATAGGCCTGGGCGCAGGCGACCGGGTCGCCCGCGTCGCGAATATCGACGAAATGCACACCCTTGACGACCCGCCCGTTTTGCATATCCAGGCAAGGCATGATGGCGATGTCGATCTCTGACTGTTGCATAAGGTTGAGGATTGGGATTGGGCTGAAGCGCGCCTCGCTACACGTACTCGATCGTGGCGGGCGGTTTCGGGGTCAGATCGTACAGACACCGGTTCACGCCCGGGATCCGGGTGATTCGCTCCGCCAGGCGATGCAATGCGGGCCACTTGAGCTCCGTCACCAACGCCGTCCGCGCGTCGGTCGATTCGATGCAGCGCACGACAATGATCTGTCCGAACTCGCGGCGGTTGTCGCGAATCCCCGTGGCGCGGTCGTTGAGCAGCACCGCCAGGTACTGAAACGCGCCGGTCGACGCCAGTTCCTCCTCGACGATGGCCGTGGCCTGTCGGACGGTGGCAAGCCGTTCTTCGGTCACCTCCCCGACGATTCGGGTCGCCAGGGCGGGACCGGGGAAGGGAATTCTCTGGGCGATGGTCTCAGGCAAGCCCAGCGCCCCCGCCAACTCCCGCACATCGTCCTTGCGCAGCGTCTCGAGCGGTTCGAGCACCTGGTACCCGTACACCCGCTCCGGATCGATCCCGAGCTGGCTCAGGATGTTGTGCTGACGCTTGATCCCGGCCACCGTCTCCTCGATGTCGGTCAGAATCGTGCCGTGCAGGAGGAACTTGCCTCCCGATTGCCGCACCACCTTTCCAAACACAGTCTTGTAAAACGTCTCCGTGATCGCGCAGCGCTTCCGCTCCGGATCGGTCACGCCCGCCAACGCGCCCAGGAACTCCTTGCGCGCGTCGACCAACTCCACCGGAATCCCCAGCGCCGCAAAGGTCTCGACCACGCGCTCCGCTTCCCCCGCGCGCATCAATCCGTTCTCGACAAAGATGGTCTTGAGCTGGCGCGCCAGCGCCCGATGGCCCAGCGCCGTCACCACCGAGCTGTCCACCCCGCCGCTCAGGGCATTGATGGCGAGACCGTCTCCGACTCTTTGCCGCAGGTTGCGCACCTGCTCCTCGATAAACTTTGTACAGTCCATAGGAATCTCCATTCTAAACCATCGTTGAACCCTTCAACCTTCAGGAAGCGAAAAAAAAGACAGTCTACCGCGTGTTCAGCGCCGAGTATTCGGTTCTTCCGACGCGCCGGCCTCCAGCGCCTTGCTGGTGATCAGGCCGATGCCGCGCCCCTGGTTGCCGCAGGCGCAGTAGTACATGTAGAACGTCTCGTTCTTCGGATTGTACACCAGCGAGATCTTGTGGGCGTACTGGCGATCCAGACCGCCTGGATGGCCGCCCGCTGCATAGAGGGGCTCCGGATGCGCCGTCCAATGCGCCAGATCGCGCGAAAAGGCCGCCATAATGTGCGCCCCGCCCCGCCCCACGCCGAAGTAAAACATCGTCCAGTGATCGCCGTCCCGGAACACCTTGGGATCCGACGCGAACTGCTCGTCGTAGCCGCCGGGGCGGACACGGATGACGGGGTTTGCCGGATAGCGCATCCAGTTCAACAAATCGCAGGAAAACGCCAGACCCGTCTGCTCAGTGGAGCCGTTGGCCGCATTGTAGAAATTGAAGAAACGCCCCCGATGCTCGAGCAGCCAGGGCTGGTAGGTGCAGTCCTTCTCCCACGCGGCACAGTCCGGATCCGCAACGGACAGGATCGGCGCGTCCTTCGCCCGGCGCCACGTCAGGCCGTCTTCGCTCGACGCCACCCCTTCGGAGCCGGGGCGCAATTCGTAACCGCCCTGGCGCGGATAGCAGCCGTAAAGGGTCCAATACCTCCCGTCGCGCCTCTTGAGGACACGCGGCGCCTTCACATCGTACGATTCGTACAGGAAGGCCCCCACGACGCACCCGCCGAAGTCAAACGCGTTCGTGGGGCCGAACCCCATGGCCAGCCGCGGCCGGGTCCAACGCACCAGGTTTGTGCTCTCAGCGACGAACGAGTTGTACCCCTGGCCGTTGAAACCGATGAAACTCATGTGCCAGGTGTCCGGCTCTCCCGGCACTTGGTACACGCACGGCACATCCGTGCTCTGAAACGCTTCGTGGCCGGGTATGCCCGGCTGCGACGGGATCACGTGGTCCGGCCAGTAATGCCAGCCTCGATACGGCGCAGCCCAACGATCCAACACGGCCCGTTCGATGACCTCCGCGTCGGCGCGGACATACGCGCAGGCGCAGACCGCGGCGACAAGGAGCATCCACAGAGAAGCATCGCGTCGCCTTTGCGCCCGCGGCCCGCCAGCGGTGCCGGAATCCTCGACCGGTGAAACGTCCCCTAACCGAGCCAAGCCTGTGTGCCGCGTTGCCGGGGTCGAGGATTCTCCGGAGATTTCGCCCGTGTCTTTCTGGCCCCTTCCGCTTCTGGCCGTCTCTCTCATGGATCGTTGGGCCGCTGTCGATCAGGACGGGCTTGGGACAGCACCGGGTTCGGCTGACGAGTCAGCAGACGCCGTCACAAGACGCTGTTGCAGAAACCGGTTGGCCATGATGAGCACCCCGGCCTGGAGCGAGAACGTCTTCATGGCGTATTCGCTGTCGCCGTGCAGAAAGAGGAAGCTGATGGCGCTTCCCATCCAGATCCCGGCCACCACCGAACAGGCGCGGGAAAAATTGTCCTCGCAGCCATGGCGGCGTAGATGCTGGATCATGCGCCAGGCCACACGCGTCCCGCCGTACATGAACAGCAGCATCCCCGCGGTGCCAAACACACCCGTGTTCACCATCAGACCGACAAAGCCGTTGTAGAACACACCCTGGTTGATGTGCATCATCGTGCCGGTCGGGTCAAAGGCCCGCGAATACTCGTCGAGATACCGCGCGAAGCCGCGCCCCACCCACAAATACTGCGGGATCATCTCGAGGCCGACGCGGAACATCGTCCGCCGCGCCGTCATTGTGCCGACGGCGTCCACCCGCGCGGCATTGTCGATCGAAATGCCGGGCAGGAAGGCCACGGCGCGCTGGGCCGCCAGCGGCATGCGGTTCGCGAACCCATACAGCAGAGCAAACGACGGGATCAGGATCAGCAGGGCGATCAACTGGTTGCGCACGGTGAAGAACCGCTGGGCGTAGACGCAGAAGAGCATGACAAACCCGGTCGTGACCAGAACCACCCGGTGCCCGCTGAGCATGCCCACCAACAGCACCAGGACCATCACCGGCAACAGCCAGAACGCCTTGCGCCCGACAAAATCCTTGGTGTTGTTGTAGACCAGAACGACGAAAAACAGGCCCATGCTGACCAGCGCGAAGGACTGAAAACGCCGGATCCCAAATCGCATGGATTGAAACTCGAAACTGGCGGCGTCCACGGGCAACTCGACGAAGTACAGGGCGTTGGCCAGCCCCCCGCCGAAGGTGAAGGCAAAGTCCGCGATCAGATACGTGCCGGTGAGAAGCCATTGGATTGTCAGCAACTTGACCAGCGAGCGCTCATTGCTCTGGAGCATGGCAAAGAGCAGCGGGAAGATCGCGCAAAGCAACTGCTGCAAGTAAAGCCGGCCTCCCGCCTGTCCCGACCCCAGAATCCGCAGGCCGAAGCCGCGCACCATCATTGTCACCACCAACACGACGCAATAGATGATCGAACCGATGAAGACCCAACGATGCGCCCTGAGCGTCGCCCCCAGATCCGGCGCACCCCGCCGCACCATGTGCAGCACGATCACACCGGTCCACGCCAGCAGCGCCGCCCCTTCCCACATGTACGGACGCCCCGGAATGAACGGCAGGATGAGCGCCGAGCTGAATGTCGTCACGGTCACGACCATGGCCAGGTGCGCGTGGTACGGCAGCGTCGCCAGCCACAGGGTCCCCCCCACAACAAAGGCGACCATGAACTGGTCCGACGCCAGAAAGACGCTCAGACTCAGTGCGGCCAGCAGGATGAGCCCGTACCACAAGGCCCTGTGAAACCGAATGCGATAGTCAATTGCGGATACCATGATCTTCGTCGTTCGGCCGCAGCCACTCCGCCGCGCCCCGTCCCGACACGCTCTCTGCCCGAAAGCCCGCCGCCGCCGAACCGCGACATTCTGTCGCCGACCCATCCATGCGGAGCAACACATTTATTGCGCCGCTTGAGGCCTGTGTTGACATTCCCGCCCGCCTGTGCGCGGACTTCTGCCGCAAACTCGGGCGGCGCGCCCGCGCGCGTCCGCCAGCCAGACAGCCTCTTGACCGGAATCACTATGCCGACGACTCGGGATGGACAGCGGTGGCGGGTGCTCTATTGCGTCGACACTCTCAGCGCCGGCGGCGCGGAGCGACAGACGGTGGAACTGGTCACACGATTGAACCGCGAACGCTTCGACCCCCGCCTCATCTGCCTGCACGGCAAGGCCTACGGCACCAGCCTGCACTTTGCCCCGGATCTCGATCGCGCGGACGTTCCGTGGCGCGTCCTCGACCTCCGCTGGTCTCCCCCCGGCTTGCTGGCGGGTTGCGCCCGGCTGATCGCCACAGTCTGGAAGACGCGCCCCGCGCTTCTCCATGCCATCAGCCACCACAGCAATCATATCGCCCGACTCGGCCGCGTCCTGATGCCCCCCCGCCTCCGCCTGGTGACCGCGGTGCGGACCGAATACCAGCCGCGACAGCTCTTCTACGAGCGGATCGAGCACCGCCTCTCCCAGCGCGTGGTCTGCAACAGCCCGCACCTCGAACGCCAACTCCAGGAGCACAGCCGCATCCCCGCCCGCAAGCTGGTCTGCATCCCGAATGGAATCGATTGCGAGCGCTTCGGCCGCAACCCCGATCCCGGTTTGCGGGCTCGCCTCGCCCCGGACGCCTCCTGCGTTGTCGCCATGCTGGGCCGCATCACACAACAGAAATCACCGCACCTGCTGGCCCTGGCCCTGGGCGAACTCAAACGCCGACAGGAATTGCCCGGCGGCGTCCGGGTGTTCATTGCGGGCGAGCACGAAAGCGACGCTATCCAGGCGCAACTCGATGAGGCGATCCGCCGCCACGGCCTGGGAAGCGTGGTCACGCAGTTGCCGCAAACCAACCAGCCCGAAGCCCTCCTGCACGCCGCGGACTTCACCGTCCTGGCCTCTCTCTGGGAAGGACTGCCCAATGCGGTGCTCGAATCGCTTGCGGCCGGACGCCCCGCGCTGGTGTCTGAAGCCGCCAACGCGGCTGGGGTCATCGACGACGGAGCCACCGGATGGGTCGCTCGCACCGACGATGTGCCGCATCTGGCCGCCCGCCTGGGCGAGGTCTTCCGGCTGCCGCCCGAGCGGCTCGAAGGCATACGCCCGGCCTGCCGCGATCGCGCCCGCATGTACAGCATGACGCGGATGGTCGAGCGCTACGAGGAACTCTACGAGGAGCTCTTGTCCGGCACCCGCCCCGCGCCTGGAGCTTGAGCCGGGCCCCAGCCCCGACGCGCCCCGACGGCGAGGGCGAACAGGGTCGACCGGTAAGCGCGCCAGTTGAAGGGCCAGAGGCTTATCGCCTTGATGCCGAATCGGACGCCGTTCCAGCACTGGTTGCGCCGGCGGCTGGTTCCGCTGATCTGGACGGCGAGATCGCTCAGATCGCGCCGGAATGCCAGACCCAGGCGGCGATGCTTCTCGAACATCCGGCCGATGGCCCCAAGGTGCTCCATCGGGCGCGTGCTCGTCAGCGATTCCTCGTGCTCCCCGTATTCGTAGATGATGTAGGGCCAGTGCCCCACCTCCGTCACATAGCTCAGGCGCAGCATGAAATCGTAGTCCTCCACCATGCGCAGCGAGGCGTCATACTCTCCCGCCTGACGCGCCGCCGCGGCACGGTAGAGAAAGGCCGCCCCGAAGAGGCTGTTGCGCCAGAATGTGTCGCGGTAGACGGGCGGACTGAAGACCAACCCCTGCTCCCTGCGCTGGATCATGTCGCCGTAGACCAACCCCACCTCGGGATGCCCGCGCAGATAGGCGCTCAGACGCTCGAGTGCCTCGGGAAAATACCGGTTGTCATCGCTGGTCCAGGTCCAGAACTCGCCTCGGGCCGCCCGGAACCCGTTGTTTAACGCGCGCGGCAGTCCCAGATTCTGCTCGCGCATGTACCCGACGCGCGGATCTTGCTCCCGCATCCGGGCCGCAAACTCCCGAGTCCCGTCCCCGGACCCGTCGTCGACAATCAACAACTCGAGGTCCCGCTCCGTCTGGCCCAGAATGGAATCCACACTCCGCGGCAGAAGCCGGGCCCGGTTGTACGTGGGCAGGACAACGCTCACAAGCGGCGGCCCCGGCCTGCGCGGTGCCCGCCACTCCGTCACGCCCTCGGGTCGCAGTTTCATGCTCGATTCTTCAACCGGCTCATTTCCGCGCGATCCCCCCGTGGATTCATGCCCCCGCCCCCGGCGGCTCTGCCGCATCCGAATCCGCGCCGGGCCGCTTGAATTCCCCATAGTGGCGTTGCCCCCACGCGACGGAGAAAACCGGCTTGCCATCCGCCATCTCGATCCACGGATGCAGGTCGCGCGGCACCTCGATCTTCGTCACGAGCCAGGCGAAGCAATTGGACTGCCGCGGAAAGACCTTGGTGAAGAGGCGCACCAACGGCAACAAGGCGCGCAGGGTGCAGGACGCCCACCGGTTCTTCATCGCCGCAATGCGCCCGTGCGGGACGCGCAGGGAATAGAAATAGCGGATTCGCGGCACGCCGCGCGGTTCCCAGGCGCGAATGACCTTCTCGACCTCGCGCTCCGACCAGCGATAGACGAAGTTTGGGATCGCCGTGTTGTCGACGCCGCCCGAGGTCATGCGGTTGCCCGCCACCGCCGCCACCTCGTTCCGGCGCACGATCGGCACCGCCAGCGGACTG
>CAYPUR010000111.1:0-14769 GCA_964413865.1 uncultured Verrucomicrobiota bacterium | reverse complement strand
CAACGCTCAACTGGCAGATTGATGGAAGACGACTCGGCTCACCTTGTTGCCGCGCTGTTTTCTGCTTTCCCGGGGGTGCGTGCGCGGACTAGCCTCGATGCTATGAACCGGGTGGCACTGATTACCGGGGGGTCACGCGGGATCGGGCGCGGGATCGCGCTCGCCCTGGCGCGCGCGGGGCACGACCTGGTGATCAACTATGCCCGCAACGCCGAAGCGGCCCAGAAGACGGCGGCGGATTGCGTCGTGCTTGCCGCGGCGAGCGGACACTCGATTCGGGCGCGGCGTTGTCCGGGCGACATTGCAGACCCGGCCGCGCGGCAGAGCCTGATCGATTTCACCCGGACGCAGTGCGGGCGTCTCGATTTGCTGGTCAACAACGCGGGTGTGGCGCCCGAGGTGCGGGCTGATCTGCTCGAGTCGGGCGAGGCCAGTTTCGACCGGGTGTTGGCGGTCAATTTCAAGGGCCCCTTTTTTCTGACGCAACTGGCGGCGCGCTGGATGATCGAGCAGGCTCGATCCGATGCCGAGGCGGCCGGGCCGGACACCCCGGCGTGCGCGCCGCCGCGAATTGTGTTCATTTCATCGATCAGCGCCTACACCGCGTCCGTCAACCGGGGCGAGTATTGCGTTGCGAAAGCGGCGCTCTCGATGCTGACGCCGCTGTTTGCGGCGCGGCTCGCCGAGCACGGAATCAACGTCTATGAAATCCGCCCGGGCATCATTGCGACCGACATGACCGCGCCCGTGAAAGCCAAGTACGACGCGTTGATTGCCGACGGCTTGACGCCGATTCGGCGCTGGGGCAGCCCCGAGGATGTGGGCCGGGCCGTGGCGGCCATCGCAGAGGGCGCCTTTCCCTTCAGCACGGGCGAGGTGCTGAACGTGGACGGCGGCTTTCATTTGCGGCGTCTGTAGCACCATGTCGCTGAAGACCGACACCAAATTGACGGCGCACGCGTTGCGCGCGCGGATCGAGCGTCTCTTTGATCTGTCCGCCGCCAAGATCCTGTCCATCGAAGGCGCATCGAGGCCTGAGGCGGGCACGCCCGTCTACACCGTCCGCGGGCGCTACACGGCGCGGGGGTGGACGGAGTGGACGCAGGGGTTTCAGTTCGGCTCGGCTCTGCTGCAGTTCGAGGCGGACGGCGACACGCAGTTCCTCGAGCTGGGGCGTCGGCAGACCATGGCGCGCATGGCGACGCACGTGTCGCATGTGGGCGTGCATGACCACGGATTCAACAACGTCTCGACCTACGGCAATTTGTGGCGCCTCATGCGCGAGGGCAGGATCCCGTTCGACCCGCGCGAGAACGATGCCTATGAGTTGGCCTTGAAAGTCAGCGGTGCGGTCCAGGCCGCGCGCTGGACCCGGACGGCGGACGGCAGCGGTTTCATTCACAGCTTCAATGGCCCGCACTCGCTGTTCATCGACACCATGCGAACGCTTCGTTCGCTGGCCATTGGGCATCAACTGGGCCACGTGCTCATGGGCGAACAGGACGTCCGGATTTCGCTGCTCGAGCGCCTGATCCGTCACGCCCAGGCCACGGCGACCTACAACATCTTTTACGGTGAGGGCGAGGGCCCGTACGACCTATGCGGGCGCGTTGCGCATGAAAGCGTGTTCAACCCGGCCAACGGGGTTTACCGGTGCCCGAACTCGCAGCAGGGCTACTCGCCGTTCAGCACCTGGACCCGCGGCCTGGCGTGGGCGATCCTCGGTTTCGCGGAGCAACTCGAGTTTCTGGCCGCACTGCCCGACGAATCCATCGAGTCGGAGCTCTATTTCCATGGCAAGCGTCCCGCCATTGACGGCGCGTCCGCCAGCCTGAAGCGGCTGCGACGCCTCTTCACGGTCGGGGCACTGACGCCAAAGGAAATCCGCTTCTGGATGACCCGCGCCGCCAGGGTCACGGCCGATTTCTATGTCGACAACTGCTGCGCGGACGGGATTCCGATGTGGGACACGGGCGCGCCGAACCTGCATCGGCTCGGCGATTACCTGGACCGGTCGTCCGACCCGTACAACCCGTGGGAACCGGTCGACAGTTCGGCGGCTGCGATTGCTGCCCAGGGTCTGTTGCGATTGGGGGGGTACTTGGAGCGGACTGGACGGTCCGGCGAGGGTCGGCGGTATTGGCAGGCTGGTCTGACCGTGGCGCGCACGCTCTTTGACGAGCCGTATCTCTCGACCCGGCCACGCCACCAGGGCCTGATCCTCCACTCGATTTATCATCGTCCCAACGGATGGGACCACACGGCGCGGGGCCAGAAGGTGCCGAATGGGGAGAGTTCGATGTGGGGCGATTACCATGCGCGCGAGCTGGCGCTGATGGTGCTCCGGGAAATCCGCGGGGAACCACCTCTGGTGTTTTTCCGATCATGAAGGAGCCCTTGTCTCTGGTCCGGATTTCTTCGCTCAAGAGCGCTGGCGGCTTTCGCCGGCACGCCGCTTCCCTGGGACTCGAAATGCCGTGTGACGACGCGATCCTCGTCGGGTCGGCGTCCCCCCTGGCCCAGCCCGTTGCGGACATCACGATCAACGGCAAGAGGCTGGCCAACAGGTGGGCCGTGCAGCCGATGGAAGGATGGGATGGCACCGCGGATGGTGGCGTCACCGAGGACGTGCGGCGGCGGTGGCAGCGCTTCGGGGAGAGCGGGGCCAAGCTGATCTGCGGAGGCGAGGCCATGGCGGTCCGGCCCGACGGACGGGCGAATCCGCACCAGCTTGTCATTGACGATGCTCACCGGGCCGGCCTAGCCGAGCTCTGCCGGATCGCCCGACGCGCGCACCGGGAACAGTACGGCGGCGCGGACGACCTGGTGATTGGCTTTCAACTGACTCATTCGGGGCGCTTCTGCCGGACGCGCGAGAAGCAACCGCCTGAGCCGCGGGTCGCTTATCGGCATCCGGTGCTCGATCGCAAGTTCGGCGTCTCGAGCGACGCCCAGGTGATGAGCGACGCCGAGGTCGGGTCATTGATTGGGGAGTACGCTGCGGCGGCGCGGATTGCGGCTGAGGCGGGGGCCGACTTTGTGGATTTGAAGCATTGCCACGGGTATTTGCTCCACGAGTTTCTGGGTGCGCAGACGCGCCCGGGCCGGTATGGCGGCAGCTTCGAGAACCGCACCCGCATTCTGCGCGAACTGGTCGCCGCAATACGGGAGAGCGGGAACCGGATCGACCTGGGCGTGCGCCTGAGCGCCTTTGACTGTGTCCCGTTCAGACCCGACCCGGCCGGGTCCGCGCCGGGCAAGCCGGGGCCGGGCGTGCCCGAGGATTTCAGCGGGTGTCTGCCGTATCGGTACGGGTTCGGGATCGATCCGCTCGACCCGATCAAGCCCGATCTCTCGGAGGCGTTTCGGTTCATGGCGTTGTGCGGCGAACTGGGAATCAAGGTGCTCAACCTCACCGCCGGCTCGCCTTATTACTGTCCGCACATCCAGCGCCCGGCGGCGTATCCACCCAGCGACGCCTACCGACCGCCGGAGGATCCGCTGGCCGGGGTGGCGCGGCATCTCTGGGCCGTGCGAGAGCTCAAAGCGGCGGCCCCGGCTGGATTGCTGATCGTCGGGTCGGCCTACAGCTATCTTCAGGATTACCTGCCGCACGTCGCCCAGGCCGTGTTGCGGGCGGGATGGGTCGATGTCGTGGGCGTTGGCCGCGCCGTGCTGAGCTATCCGAGGATGCTGGCGGATGCCGTCGAGGCGGGGCGTTTGCAGACCAAGCGCATCTGCCGCACGTTCAGCGACTGCACAACGGCGCCGCGCAACGGCCTGATCAGCGGATGCTATCCGCTGGACCGGTATTACGCGGAGAAACCGGAGGCGTCCGTGCTCAAGAGGGTGAAACGCGGATGAGAGAGGAGCCGCGGACCAGGCACGGATTGGATCGAAGCCACGGATCAAACACGGATCAAACACGGATAAGGCACCGATGAAAACCCGCATGTTTCATGGAGTTGTGATCGGGGCGAAGCCGAAGACTCGAGAATATGAACCCATGCGGGCGAGAGCCAACCACTGTCATCCGTCAGGGCCAATCCCGCGGCTGCGGGGTCGGCCTTCCCAAAGAGGGGGCCTGTGCGGACTTCGCGAGCGGATTGCCGGATGTGTTGCGCGCGCAGCGCTTGTTCTTCTGCTCGCTGCGCCCGCCGCCGCCGCCGCCTCGTCGGCCCGAAGCGAGCGGAGTCTCTGCGGGGACTGGTGGTTCCAGACCAACGGTGCCCCTGCCGGCCAGTGGAAGCGCGTCCGAGTGCCGTCCTCGTTCGAGACCCACGAGGGCACGAACTTCAACGGCGTCGGGTGGTATCGCCTGGCGTGGAGGGGACAGGCGCCGCCGGGTGGGGACCGCCTGCTGCTCCACTTCGAGGCGGCGGCGACCGAGGCCGATGTGTGGGTGAACGATCGGAAGGTTGGGCGCCATCTTGGAGGATGGACGCCATTCCGATTCGACGTTACGGAGGCGCTGCGGGCGGGGGCCGGCGCCACGAACGAGATCCGGGTGCGTTTGGACGAGAAGGTGGGGCACAACACTCAGGGTTTTCTACCCATTGTTCAACCCCATTTCGGCGGTTTATGGCGCGAAGTGTCCCTGCTGCGGGTGCCGCCCGTGTCGATCGACGATTTGTGTCTGCGGGCGGCGGGCAATCCATCGACCGGGTGTCTGGAGCTCGATGTGCCTTTGGTCGGGGAGGCGGCACAGTCGGTGGACACACTCGGTGTCAAGTGGCGGCTCGAGGGCGAACGCAACTGGCAGTCGGCTCTGCTTCGGCTGCAGCCGGTCGAGCCGGCTGCGGGGGAGGGTCGAGCCGGGCGCGTGGTTTTGCGGCGGGAGGGCTGCGTGCTGCGCGCGGAGATTCCGGTTGACGCACCGGTCTTTTGGTCGCCGCTGGCGCCGGCGCTGTACGAGGTTGCCGTGCAGCTTCCCGATGGGGGGGCGCTAAGGGGCGACTCCGTTGGCACACGCGCGGCCTTTCGCTCGATCCAGGCGGTCGGCGATCAGTTGCGCCTGAACGGCGTCCCGCTCAACGTGCGCGGTCTGTTGAACTGGGGGTATTACCCGCCGCGTTTGGCGCCGTTTCCGGACGAGGGCCGGTTCCGTCGGGACCTTGCGTTCGCACGCGAGCGCGGATTCAACCTGATGAAGTTTTGTCTGTGGGTGCCGCCCAGGCGCTATCTGGAGATGTGCGACGAATTCGGGATGCTGGCCTGGATGGAGTACCCGACGTGGCATCCGCAATTGACGCCGCGGTTTTTGGAGCCGCTGCGCCGCGAGTTCATCGAGTTCTTCCAGTACGATCGCAATCATCCGTCGGTGATCCTTCGGAGTCTGACCTGCGAGACGGGGCCCGGGGCCGACCTCGGGGTGATTCAATCGCTGTACGACCTGGCTCACGCGATGATCCCCGGCGCGGTTATCGAGGACGATTCCAGTTGGATCGAGTGGAACCGCGTGAGCGATTTCTTCGACGACCATCCGTACGGCAACAATCACACCTGGGTGCGGACCATTGGGCGGCTGACCCGATACGCGTCCGAGCACGGCCCCAAGCCGCTGGTGCTGGGCGAGGCGATGGCGGCCGACACCTGGGTGCCGCGGCACCCGCTCGAGAACCGGTTGCGGGGCGAGCGCCCGTACTGGACGCCCGCCGCGTTCGACCGCCAGCCGGCCTGGATGGACCAGATGCGCGCGCTGGCCGGGCCGGAAGGACTCGGCCAACTGCTGCCGGATTCGCTGCGCTACGCCTGGCTGATGCGCAAGTATCAGGTCGAGGCCTTTCGCCGGGAGGCGCCCCAGGGCGGCTACGTGATCAGCGTGATCCGCGATATTCCCAAGGCCTCGATGGGGTTGATCGACTGCCTGGATCGTCCCAAGTGGCCCGCGCGGGATTGGGATTGGCAGGGAGACACGATGTGCCTGCTCGAGACCCAAGGCGACTGCCGGAGTTTCGAGGCGGGCGGGCGATTGCGCGGGAGCTTGCGGGTCAGCCATTTCGGAGTCGAGGCCCTCGATGGAGCGGAACTGGGCGTCACGCTGGCCGTCGCGGGCGGGCGCGACTGGCCACGGTCGACGCAGCGGGCGCGACTGCCGCGTCTGGTGCCGGGGAGCGTGTTTGAGGGGCTCGCCCTGGATTTTGCGCTGCCCGAATCGGATCGCCCCGTGGCGGCGGTGGTCCAGGCCGAGGTGCGCGCAGGGCGACAGCGCTTTCGCAACCGCTGGCCTGTCTGGATCGTACCGCGCCAATCGTTTCCCGCGGGGACCACGCTTCGAGCGGGCGCATCCGGGGACGCGGGGGCGATGGCAGAGGTCTTTCCAGGCATTCAGGGGGCGTCGGCCGATGACCTTTCGGAGATCCGGGTCGCGGCGCGGTTCGATGACGGGCTGGTGGACTTCCTCGAGAGGGGCGGGCGCGTGCTCATGCTGCCCGACGGCGGCGCCGGCAGCTTCCGGTTGTCGGCTCATTGGTTCTTGCGCGGCGCGCCTTATGTGCCGGGGCACGCGCTGATGGGCCGGGTGCCGCGGGCTTTGCTTGTGGAACTGCAGCACTTCGATTTGGCGGGGGATGTGATTCTCGATCTGCCGTTTCTCGACCAGGTGGATCCCGTGTTGCTGCTGTGGGACACGCATGACCAGGGCACGGTCAACACGCATGGCCTGGTGTTCGAGACGCGCGTGGGAGAAGGCCGCCTGCTGGTCAGCGCCTTGCGCCACGGGGGAACGCACAACGCCGCGGGGCGCTGGTTGGCCGGTGAACTCGTCCGCAGCCTGGCGGAGGGGGAATCGCCGCGGCGCGCCATCTCGGCCGGGCTTTGGAACGGGCTCAAAGCGAAGCTGCATGAGGACAAGCTGCCGCTCACCGAGCGGTCGTGGCGGTTCAAGCCCGATCCGCAGTCGGACGGGGTGCATGCGGGTTGGGCCGCGCCGGCGCTTGACGATTCGAGTTGGGCGGAGATCAAGGTGGGGGCGCACTGGGAATCGCAGGGCCATCCTGCGCTCGATCACTGGGCGTGGTACCGGATCGCGGTGGATGTCCCCGAACGCTGGCGCGGGCGCCCGATCTATCTGAGCTTCGAGGGTGTGGACGATTGCTACGAGTTGTTTGTGGACGGCGAATTGGCGGCAAGGCGCGGCGACCCGGCAACCCGGCAAGACACGTTCAACGAGCGATTCAGTCACGACCTGACCGGGCGGCTGCGGCCCGGCGCCTCGCACTGCATCGCCGTGCGCGTTTACGATTGGTACGGGGCCGGCGGCATCTTCCGTCCGGTCACGCTCGGCACGGCGCCTTATGATCCCCGGACGGAGGTGTTGAAGTGAGGGTGTTGGTTTCGCCGCTTGCCGCGCCTCGGGCGTGCGGGTAAACGGATCAGAAACAAATGAGCGCGTTTATCGACTTGGTGTTCCACGCGGACCGGCGTTTTGCGATGCCCATCCTGACGTATCCCGGGGCTCCGCTCGTTGGAGCCACCGTGCGGCAGATGGTGACCGATCCGCAGGTCCTCTTCGAGGTCCTGGCCGCCCTGCACCGGAAGTTCGCCACACCCGTTGTGCTCACCGCCATGGATCTGAGCGTCGAGTCGGAGGCGTTCGGGTGCGAGGTTGCGTTCGCCGACCACGAGGTGCCGACGGTGGTCGGGCGGTTGGTGACGACGCACGACGCGGCCGCGCGACTGGCGGTCCCCGAACCGGGCGCGGGCCGGACCCGCGTGTATTTGGAAACGGCGCGGCGACTGCGGACGCTGCCCGGTCGCCCATTGGTGCTCGCGTCGATGCTGGGTCCGTTCTCTCTGGCTGCGCGGTTGTACGGCGTGAGCGAAGCGCTCGGCCTGACCATCGAGAACACGGATCTGACACACCTGCTTCTGGAAAAGGCCACCGCGTTTCTTGCGGCGTACGCGAAGGCCTTCAAAGCTGCCGGCGCCGATGGCCTGGTGATGGCCGAACCGACTGCCGGCCTGCTCTCTCCGCGGGCGATGACGGCCTTTTCATCGGCGTACATCCGGCGGATCGTCGAGGCGGTCGACGACGACACCTTCACCCTGATCCTCCACAATTGCGCCGCCAAGCTGATCCATCTCGACGCCGCGCTGCACGCGGGCGCTCGCGTTCTCCACTTCGGCCAGCCCATGGATCTGCCAGGCGCCCTTGCCAAAGCCCCTTCGGACGTCATCCTGGCCGGCAATCTCGACCCCTCGGGGGTGTTCGCCCGGTCCACGCCCGAGCAGGTTCGCGCCGCCACGCGCGCCCTGCTCGACGCCACGCGGACCTCCCGCAACTATGTTCTCTCCTCGGGATGCGACATCCCGCCTCAGACGCCGATCGGGAACATTGAGGCCTTTTTCGCTGTCGCCCGCGGCGCAAAAACTTGACTCATCCAGTACAGATTCTGGAAAGCAAGTAACTCTAGCCTGCATTTCTCACCACTTTTTGCCACCGCGAAGCCGCAGTTCTCAAGAGAAGCAAGCAAGCAGGTTAGCGAAACAGCAGGGTCAGGAGCGGGGCGTAAAGGAGGCTGGGCCAGTAGTCCGCCAACTCGATCCGGCGCAAGCGCAGGATCACCAGGGCCACTGCAAAGATCAGCATGCCCGCCGTGGCGGTGAGGGTATCGACCAGCAGGCCCCGCTCGAGTGTGGGCAAGAGGAAGCGCGTCCCGAGCGTGAGTGTGCCCTGCCAGACGAACACGGGAATCGCGCTGAGGAACACGGCGCCGGGGAAGATCCGCGCAAAGGCCATGGCCGCCAAGCCGTCCATGATCGTTTTGATGATCAGCGGGCGAAGATCCCCGTGCAGACCCTCGGCCAGCGATCCCAGGAGAGCCAGGGGGGCGAGACAATAGACTGCGGCACAGGCCACAAAGAGGTCGCTGAAACTCCTGTTGGACAGAGCCTGATCGGGACCGAGTTGGTTGCTGGCGAACCTGCCGGCCTTGTTGACGCAGCGCTGGATGCGCAGCACGTGTCCGGTCAATTTGCCGAGCATCAGGGCGACGAGCATCAGGGCGAACTTGCCCAGGAACTGAGTCCATGACCCCCGCAAGCCGCTCCAGACAATGCTCAGGCCGAAGAAGACCGTGAAAGCGCCGAGCAACACCTGCAACTGGCGCTGACGCTGAGGTGACAACTGGCGATCGCTCCATGAACCCGCGAGCCCGCCGACCACGATGCCGGCTGCGTTGATCAAAGCCCCGATCACGGGCTTAACCGTAACTGGGGGTCGGCCACAAGACAAAGAAAAGCGTGACAACAAGTGGGTGCACGGGAGGTCTGGAGGCTGTCGGTGGGAATCGAGTTTGCACCGCGTGGGGAGGGCACGCGGCTTACAGATTGGCTTGCAAACAGTTATGGTTATTCAGGTCCTGTCAGATTTGGTGTCTGCGAGAGGATATGTCCGGCCCGTCGATCGAGGACCCGCCTCCGGGCATCCGCCATCTGGTTTTAGCCTGGTGGGCCGAATCTGTGGGGGTGCGCTGCTGGGCGGCATTGGATCGTTCAAAAAAAGCCAAAAAAACATTGACACGGACTGGTTGACTTGTGACATTGCGCGCACACACGGAAACAACAAAAACAACAATATGAGAACTAAAACAGCATTATTGACGGCTGCGTTAGGCCTTGTGGGTGCCGCCACGGTGTCCGCGCAGGTCTTCTCGGTCAACGTTGTGGGTTACGTCAACAGCGAGTTGAAGGCTGGTTGGAATCTGATTGCCAACCCGCTCGACAACACAGCAACTGACGGAAACACTGTCGGCGTCATGTTCGGCACTGCGTTGCCGGACGCCTCGGCGGTTTACAAGTTCGACAATGCGACTGGCAAGTATCTCGACACTGTCAGTTACACCTCGATGTTCGGTTGGGACAACCCGGCTATGACGTTGGTGCCCGGCCAGGGCGCATTCGTCTTTGTCGAGGGCACTGCTCCCGTGACGATCACGTTCGTTGGCGATGTCAAACAGGGCACGCTGACCACTCCGTTGTCTGCAGGGTTCAACATGGTGTCGTCACAGGTTCCTCAAGCGGGTCTGTTGGTGACCGATTTGGGCTATGTGGCGGCCGACAGCGATACGGTGTTCCAGCACAACCGTGGCGGAGGCTACAAGGAGGCCAACACCTTCACCGAGCTGTTCGGTTGGAGCGGCGGTGAGCCGACGATCGCGGTGGGCGAGGGCTTCTGGATTCAGAAGGTAGCGGCCGGCTCATGGAACCGGACCTTCTCGGTGCAATAGAGGAGAACCAAACAGGCTGAAAAAACCAAACGGAAATAATAGCAAAACTATGAAGAAATCGTTACTTGCGTTAGCGAGCGTGATGGCGGCTGGCGTGGCAATGGCCGCGGACGGCGGATTGCTCACGTTCAACACGTACTACGGGGCCGCCAACAACTTGAAGGTCACGGCCAGTGATGGGCAGGAAATCTCGACGGCGAACGGCTGGTATCTGACCCTGCTGAATTCCACCGGCACTCAGGTGATGGGCACCAAGGGTGGAGCACTTGGGTCGCTCGTTCCCATCGTGATCAACTTCACGGCTGCCAGTGGATATGCTGCCGCCGGCGGTGACTGGTCGCTTGCAGGTTTTGACCAGGGCTCGGCGTACAGCTTCTACGTCGCCGCGTACAAGGGCGCCGACTACGCGACAGCTCAGTTCAAGGGCAACGTGGGAGCGTACGAAGCGACGCTGGGTGGCAATCAATTGGCCCCGCCCGTGCCTGCTGGCAAGCTCGCCTATGGTGGCGCGCAGGTCCTCAACGTTGTCATTCCCGAGCCTTCCGTGCTCGCTTTGGGCCTGCTCGGGATGGGCGCGTTCCTGATCCGCCGCCGCAGCTAACCTGGCTCACGGCATAGTTCTTCCACGAAGGCCGCTCGCGAGAGCGGCCTTCGCTTTTTCACGGACTCTGGGTTGACAATCGCGGGCGCCGCGATTATCCAAAGGGCCGCTTTTCAAAGGCGCGTTCGTCTATCAGTTAGGACGCGGCCCTCTCAAGGCCGAAAGATGGGTGCGATTCCCATACGCGCTACCAGACCTGAGCCGCCTTGCATGCAGCCGTTTCAAATCATCTTTAATCCGACGAGCGCGGCGGAATTGGCCAGGATGCCCAAGGAGCTGCAACTGGAAATCCTCGGCGAGTTTCGAGGCCTGCCTCAGGAGGCGTTGCACACCGACCTCGAACGTTTCGGCAAACTCCGGCGCGGGGGCAAGACACTGCACCGCTTCCGGCTGGGCGATTACCGCCTCTATTTTGAACGGCACGAACTGGGGCTTGTGGTCCACCGCATCCTGAGCCGGAACACGCTCAAGGATTTTCAGTTCCGATCCAATCTGCCCCTGGGAGAAGACGAGGCGTTGCAGGACAACCCGCGCTTTTGGGAGCTCATCGAGAACGCCACCGCACAGGTACGCCGGGAATGAGGCTTGGCGTTTGACCGATACCCCACCGTCCCGTGCTTGCGCCTCTATCGCGGGCTGGTGAAGACGACGCGGGCTTCGATGCCGAGGCGGGCGAGGAATTCCGATTCGATGACGTGGGTAAGGCGTTCGACCACCCAGATTGTATCCGAGAAGAGGTCCTCGCACATTTCGATCCGAACCACAATGTGCCGGTCCGACACCTCGATCTGGAAGGGATGACCGGCCGCTTCGGTTTGGGCCAGGACCTCGGCGACCTGGCGTTCGTAGAGCGGCGTCTCGTTGACCAACCGCCGGCCATCCAGGCGGAGTCCGGGATGGATCACGGCGCCGGTGCGCCCGCACGGGCATTTCTCGCGGCTGATTTCGCAGCCGACGCGTGTGCGGTAGCGCAGCATGGGCATCGCCTCGCGGCAGAGGGTGGTGACCACCAACTCGCCGTCCTGGACCTCGACGAGGAACTGGTCCTCGTTGACGTGGAATCGGCCGGATTCACACTCGACGCAGAGCCCGGGATCGGACACCTCGCGTATGCCGAAGTTGCATTTGACGGCGGCGAAGAGCCGGGCGGCGATCAGATCGCGGGTCTCGCTGTCCGCCTGGCGGGAGAGCAGGACCGTGCGCAGGTGAAGCGATTGGGGGTCGACGCGGCGTTGTTCGAGCAGGCGGGTCAGTTCGAGCGCGTTGGTCGGGGTGGTGATGAGGATGGTGGGGCGGTAGCTTTGCAGGGTGGCCAGTTGATAATCGAGGTGGATCGGATCTTCGGCGATCACCGAGGCCTCGATGAGTTCGGCGCCCAGAACGTAACCCGAGAGTCCGGGGTAGCTGCTGGGGCCCAGGCCGATCTGAACCACGTCATTGGCCGTGACGCCGCCGTCGACAAGCTGGCGCCCGGCCAGCCGCCCCCACTGGACCAGATCGTTGCGCGTGTGGCCAATGACCAGCGGTTTTCCTTCGGCCCCGACCGCGGTGTGGAGGCGGATGATCTCGCGGAGCGGGAAGGCGAACATGCCATACGGGAAGCACTGGGCCAGATCCTCGGGCGTCGTGAACGGGAGGCGTTCGATCTCCTCGAGGGATTGGACCCGGGCCTCGCCGAGCTTTTCGCGGCAGCGGCGCACATTGCGTTTGAGGCGCACCAGCAAAGCCTGGAGGCGTTCGAGCTGCAATTGCTCGAGCTCGGCGCGAGGCATCATTTCGTTGCATCGGTCGAAAACGCTCATTCCCAGATCTCCTTGCCGCCTTTGCCCAAGTAGGCGCGTTTGACTTCGGGGTTGTGCATAAGATCAGCCGCCTGTCCTTCGAGGATGATGTCGCCGGTCTCCATGACGTAAGCCCGGTCGGCAACCTGCAGGGTGGCCGTCACATTCTGCTCGACGAGCAGCACCGTCAAACCCTGGTCCCGCATCCGGACAATCTCGTCGAAGACCTCCTTGACCATCAGCGGCGCGAGCCCCAGCGACGGTTCGTCGAGCAGGAGGATCTTGGGGCGGGCCATGAGCGCGCGGCCCAGGGCGAGCATCTGTTGCTCCCCGCCGGACAAGGTGCCGCCCAATTGGCTGGCGCGCTCGCGCAGCAAGGGGAACCGGTCGAAGAGGATCTCGATCTGCATGGCCCGGTCGGGATTGCGGTAGCCCCCGATGAGCAGGTTCTCGCGCACGGTCAGGTCGGCGAAGATCATCTTGCCCTCGGGCACGAGCACCATCGAGTGGCTGATGCTGCGCCAGGCGGCCTGGCCGCGCGTGGGGCGGCCATCCACATGAATCTCGCCCTGCCACGGCTGGAGGAGGCCGACAACGGATTTGAGCAGAGAGGTCTTGCCGGCGCCATTGGCGCCGAGGAGGCCGACAATTTCCCCGGCGCAAACGTGCAGGCTGATGCCATGCACGACTTCGAGGCTGCCGTAGCCGCAGCGGAGGTTTTTAACTTGCAGCAGCATGGCTCATCTCTCCGCCCAGGTAGACCCTGACGACGTTGGTGTCGTTCTGGATCTCGGACGGCGTGCCCTGCGCGATGCGCGCCCCGTTGTGCAGCACCAGGATGGCATCCGACAGATCCATCACCAACGTCATGTCGTGTTCCACAAGCAGAATCGTGACCCCGCGCTCGCGGACGCGCCGAATCATCCGGCCCAGGTCGGCCTTCTCGCGCGTGTTCAACCCGCTGCCCGGTTCGTCCAGGAGCAGGAGTTGCGGCTCGGTGGCCAGGGCGCGGGCCAGTTCGACCATCCGACGCTCGCCGAAGGCCAGCGCTCCCGCCGGGCACTCTGCCAGGTGCGCAAGGCCGACGTATTCGAGTTGGGCCTGCGCGGCCTCACGGATGGCGGCTTCCTCCTTCGGCTGGCCAGGCCAGCGAACGCCGCAGCCGAGGAACTCCCAGCGTGTCCGGCAGTGCCGCCCCACCATGACATTTTCGAGCACGTTCATTTGCAGAAACAGGCTGGGGTTCTGAAACGTGCGCGAAACGCCGGCGCGGGCGATCTGGTAAGGTTTAAATCCGGTGATAACTTGGTCCCTGAACCGGATGCTTCCGGATTCCGGGCGCAGAAGCCCGCACACGATATTGAACAACGTTGTCTTGCCCGCCCCGTTCGGTCCGATGACCGACTTGATCTGTCCCGGCGCGACTTCGAACGAGACGCGGTCGATTGCGACGAGGCCGCCGAAGCTGTGGCGGACGTTGTCGACTTCAAGCAGCGCCATGGCGCGGCCTCCCCTCGAGCCCGTTGTTCGGTCGCGCCGCATCGGGCTGGGCGGCTTTGGGTGGACGGCACGCGCCGACGAAGCGCCGGACCAGGCGGGCCAGCGGTTTGAGCGGCCCTTCCGGAGCGAGCGACACGATGCCGATCAGCAGCAGGCCGAAGACCGCGTTGTCGTAGCTTCCGAAGAGGCCGCGCAGCGACATGTAGTTGAGCAGGGTGCTCATGCCGGTGACGCCCCAGAGACTGGACATGCCGCCTGCCGCGGCCAGGGCCACATAACGGACCGACTTGAGGGCTCCGGCCTCCGAGGGGCCGATTCCGCCCGTGTAATGAGTGAAGAACACGCCGGCCATCGCGGCCATTAGCGCGCTGAGGACGAACGTCTTGAGCTTGTACAGCGCGGTATTGATCCCCATCGCGTTGGCGGCGGTTTCGCGATCGTGGATGGCCTGGAGGGCGCGTCCGACACGGGAGCGGACGAGGTTGTGGAGGAGGACGAGCAGCAGCAACAGCAATCCGCTGGCGATGAAGTAATTCTCGATACGCAGGGCGCGTTTGCCCGAGACGGTCAGGCCCAGGCCCAGATTCCACTCGGGCACCCCGTTGATGCCGTCGGCCGCCCCGGTGATCACGGCTGACTTGCCTTCCAGCCGCCCGTC
>CAYPUR010000110.1:0-14790 GCA_964413865.1 uncultured Verrucomicrobiota bacterium | reverse complement strand
GGAGGCGAAAAACCCGTGCGGCGAAGCACCAGCCAATTGTGAGACACCACACTAGTATCGAGCGAGTTGGGGGGGCTCGCGATGCCGCGCCAACTGGACATCGAGTATCCGGGCCCGATCTGCCATCCGCTTTCGCTCGATGCTGCGGCGGAACATGCGTCATGAGCTGTGGCGACCGCTGGGATTACATCTTCCACGATGAGAAATCACAGCGGCCCGGAGAAGTTGGAACTGGCGACTCCTGTACGCCTCGCGCCGGTTCCCCCGGCTCGTCCGTGATACCCCCCGCCCCCCGCCGGGATCCTCAACGGTCGCGCCATGCCGCGGAGCTTCTCCAACCGAATTCCAACTGTCGGATCTGACCCCATTGCCTTTCCGCGAGGGCGGGCAGGCCGGGTTCGAGACCAAGCGCGGTTGTGGGATGAGGTGCCTGTATTGCGCCGATCCGGTCGCGAAAGGGCGGGCGACGCGCTGCGCGCCGCCGGGCCTGGTGGTTGGCGAGTTGTCGGCGTTGCTGGCCCAGACCATCGACCATTTCCACACGTGCGACAGTCGTTTCTTTCTGCCAACGAACACTGCGACCCACCAGAACTACAACTACAACGACAACCAAATTTTGGTGCGGGCGATCGCGCAGGGGGCGCGTGGCGCCTACTGGGCGATTCTGCGCCGTCTGCGAGAGGCAATGGGTTCAGATCCGCGGATCGCGTGTGTCAAAAACACTTCGCCGACGGGACCACCCGGTCCCATCGGCGAAGACCAACCCATGTAACCTAACCAACCAGACAACCAGTCCACTGGTTGCACTTTGTAAAGTTAGCGTAATTCGTGCCAAGTTTCAGCAGTCCAGGCCTTTGGCTCTTGCAACATTTGACACCGGGCACGCATGCGCTTCTGAGGCCTTAAGGCATTGAAGATTAAGGTTTTATTGAGCGTACTTGACGTTGCATCCGTACGGCTTCGTCTCGGCTGTCGGCACCGGTTTGCCGGCCATGAGGGATTCAATCGCCTGGCGGACGTAGTTCCGTGCTGTGCGGGGGTCTCCGGAGCTGGCTGGGCGGTCGTCGATGGCGCCCTGGTAGGCGACAAGGCCCTGCTGGTTGATGACGACGAGATGCGGTGTCGTTTTGAGCCCGTATTTCCTGCCGATGGCGCCGCTGTTGTCGTCGATCCAGGCCGTCGCCTTGATGCCTGTTGCCGCGAATTCCTTGCGGGCGGCGTCCGGTTTTCTGTAGGACGGGTTGCCTGAGTCGGTCGAGTTGACGACCAACCAGACGACACCTTTGCTCACGACGCTCGATTGGAGGGCTTGCATGGCGCCGGATTTGTAGTGGTTGGCGCAGAAGGGGCAGTCGAGGTTGTAGGCCTCGATCACGACCACCTTGCCCCGGTAGTCGCTAAGCCTGTGGACTTTGCCCTGGATGTCGGTCCCTGAAAAATCCGGCGCGGGCTGCCCGATCTTGACGTCGGCAAAAACGATCGATTGAGCCACTAGAAAGCCGGCCAGCATTGGAATCAATGTCTTCATATAGTTCGCATTCATCTCCTGACCGAGGCCTGTCCGTTTCTGCCCGGTCGCATCGCACTCAGACAGAATAGAAGCTTGAAGAGTTCAAATTATTCATTGAATTCATCAATCAAATCATTTACCGGCTCGCCCGGGCCAGGGCTTCGAGGACAAGACCGGGCGTCAGGGCCGCCGGCAGAATGATCGCCGGGTCCGCTGCTTTCCTGGGAAAGACCAGGACCAACGGGACTCCTGCCCGTTGGTAGCGTTTGAGTTCCGCGGCGATGCGGGGATCCTCGTTGGTGTAGTCGGCCCGGAAGGCGATGCCTCCGAGTTCATCGAGCTTGGCTCGGACGGACGGGATGTCGATGGCGAGTCGTTTATTGGCCTGGCAGGTGAGGCACCATTTGGCGGTGAAATCCACCAGAACAATCCTGCCGTCGGCGCGGGCGCGCTCGACAGCCTCGGGGGACCAGCGATGCCAGGCGAGGCCCTCGGGACTGTCACGGACCACATCGGCGGTGGCGTTTTGGTATGGGGGTTGGCGCCATCGCAACTGCCGTTCGAGGCTCACGGTGTAGCCTGCGATCAGGAGACACAGCGCGATGCCGCCGGCCAAACCGCGGCGGCGCTGTCCGCGCTGGACGAACTCGCCCCAGATCCAGGCGGCGAGGGCGAGCGTGACAAGAAACAATCCGATCCAGAGCACCCCGGCCTGGCCGTAGGCCGACGCGGTGAGGTCGAAGAGCCAAATCGCGGTGGCCAACATCGGGAACCCCATTGCCACCTTGAACCGCTCCATCCAACGTCCGGGTTTGGGGACAAATTTCAGCCAGGCCGGATGCCAACTGAGGATCAAATACGGCGCGGCCAGGCCCAATGCGGTGGCGGCGAACATCAACACAATCACATGGGCGGGTTGGGTAAACGCGAACCCCAGGGCCACCGTCAGGAAGGGGGCCGTGCAGGGGGTGGCAAGCGCGGTCGCCAACACCCCGTTGAAAAAGGCGCCGGCGTTGCCTTCTCTCGAAGCGAGTCCGGCGGCCGCACCGATCGCGCTGCCTCCCAGGGTCACCTCGAAAACGCCGAACAGGTTGAGCGCGACCAGGGTGACCACGACCGTCAGCGCCATGCGGAAGAAGGAATTCTGCATCTGCATTCCCCAACTGGCCGCGTCCCCTGCGCTTTGAACTCCAATGACCACCCCAGCCAACACGAGGAACGACACCAGCACGCCCAACCCGTAGAGCAGACCCAGGTGCCGGACCCGGCGCGGTTCCTCTTTGCTCTGCTGGACGAAGCCGAGGATTTTCAGGGCGATCACCGGCAGCACACACGGCATGATGTTGAGGATCAGGCCGCCCAGCAGGCTCAATAACAGCATCCTCCAAAGCAGGGTCCCGGACGATTGTTGGGTGGTTTGGGCTGTCGAGCTGCCCGCACCGGCCGCGCCTGCGCTCGGGCCCGCGGATGCGAACGTCAGAGTGACTTCGTGGGCGCGCGCGTCTCCGTGGCCTGTCCCCGGCTGAATCAGCAGGCCAGGCAGCGCTGTCGGAAAGTCCGTGGCGAGCCGTTTGAGGGTTTTTGAGAAGCGAAAACGGTCGGTCGGGGCTTCGAGCGGCTTGACCTCGGGCCGGATTTCGTAGGCATCGTCGGCGTAGGGATAAAAGTCCACGGGGACAAAGCCGTCGGCGACCCGGCCTTCGATGGCGATCTCGCCTGAATCGCCGTCGGGTTCGAGAACCCAGGCCACCGTCGCTTCGATGGCGGGGTTCGGGACGGGGATCCGGGCCTTCCACTTTTCGATTTCCGCGGCTTCCTTCGAGGGTTTGGCCTCTGGCCCGACCGTGAAACGGGCGCTCACGGCGGCGTCGCCGGGCAGGCATGCCTCCTTGCATTCGAGCCACGCCACGTCCGCCTTGACCTCGATTGCTCCTGCGGGCAGGTCGGCGGCGAGTGTCAACGGCACAAGGAGCATGGTCTGGCCGTGGTAAACGAAGGTCGTCATCCCGGCCGCGGTGTGCGATTCGGGGGGCGGCCAGTGGATTGCGCCCGGGCTTATCCCGGGCGGCAGGTGCCACTCGATGCTGGTTGCCAGACCCGACTCGCCGGGATTGCGCCAGTAGGTGTGCCAGTCCGGCGCCATGGTGAGGTGTATGCCGGCCCAGACCACCTCGCCGGCGCGCGCCGTGTCAGCCGACAGGACCAGGCGGGCGCTGGTATTGGGCTGGGCGGCGGCTGCGGCGGCGGCTGCGGCGGCGGCCAGGAGCCAGAGCGCGGCGGCCAGTGCGGTGGTTCTCCGTGGTGTCATGCGATTCAAGCGCCGGGATTTCAGATCTCCGTCCAGGCGCCCGGGACCGGGGCGGGATAGCGGCCCTCGGCGTCCGCCTGGACGGGCGCGGGGCTCGACGCGGTGAGGGCGTCCACATTGGTGCAGAACTGGAACTTGGACGCGATGGCTTGTTCCCACGTCACGATCTGGCCGGTGTGGACGGCGGCGCGACCCATGATTGCGCCGAGGTTCGAGAGGGCGGCGCGCCGGGTCTCGTTGTGCGGGCGATCGTTTCGGATGGCGCTCAGGAGCACGTCCCACTCGGCTTGCCAGGGGTTGACGGTCTCCTTGGGCGTTCTCCAGGCGATGTTCGACGGCTCGGTGCGCTGATCTTTGTAGAGCCAGCAAGTCGGCGCGTGAATGTCGCCCGAGAACTTCGCCGCGCATTGGGTGCCGTGGACGAACGTGACAAAATCGGTGTGGCATCTCGGAATGTAGCGCCCGGTGACCAGGGCCTTGGTGCCGTCGGCGAAAGTGTACTCGATCGAGTAGCTGTCAAGGTTCTGACTGGCGTCGGTGCTGCCGGCAAACCGCCCGCCCACCCCATGCGCCGACACCGGCCAGGAGTCTTTGATCCAGAAACACTCGTCGATTTGGTGGATCATCAGCTCGATGAATATGCCGCCGGAGGCCCACAGGAACTGGTAGGGATGCCCGGGGCTGAGCTGCCAGAGCAGTTCGTTTTCCTTGCGCGAGAAAGGCGGCATGAAATAGCCGGGATCCATCCGGTAGGCCCGGATGAGCTGGACCTCGCCCATTGTGCCATCCCGGATCTTCTGGATCAGCGCTTGGCGCGCCGTGGAATGGCGGGCCATCAAACCCGCGGCGATCTTGAGGTTCTTTTTTTCGGCCGCTTCGCCGGCCCTGAGGATGCGCTGGACGCCGCCTGGGTCCGCCGCGAAGTCCTTTTCCATGAAAACGTTCACCCCCTTCTCGACCGCATATTCGAGATGCGGTGCGCGGAAGGCCGCATGGGTGGTCAGCATGGCGACGTCGCCCGGACGCAAACAATCGATGGCGTGGCGGTAGGCATCGAAGCCGAGGAAACGGCGCTCCGGCGGGACGTCGATCTGGTCGCCCAGGGCCTGGCGCAACGCGGCGTGCGATTGATTGAGCCGATCCGCGCGCAGGTCCGCCATCGCAACGAGCCGGACCGGACCGGCGGCGCCTGTCGACGCGGCGCGCTCCGTACCGGAGTTGTCTCCGAGCACCAGTCCGCCCGCCGACATCGCATTGGCCACGGCGCCGCACCCGCGCCCCCCACACCCGATCAAGGCGAGGCGGATGGTGTTGTCTTCGGCCGCATGGACGTGCGGGAGGGCGACACCGGCCAGCGCTGAGGCGGCTGCGAATTGACCTGTGGTTTTGATGAAATCCCGGCGGGAAGCGAGTGGATGATTTCCAGCATTCATGGGGTCCATGCTTGATCGAATGCCCAAATGCTGTCAATCCGCGAGTCGCTGCGCGTCCCTCGCATCGCGGCCTTTGGAGCGGTCCGGGAGCGGCTTGACAACCGCCGGGGATTGCCCATTCTCCCGTTGCCTTAGCCCGTCAGCGTTGAATTGATCCTGGATCGCCGGGTGCCGTTGCCCCGCGGCGAACCCAGCTCGATCGCCATGATGGGCGGAGGCTTCAACAATACCCATAGCCTGGATCGGAAGAAACAACCCGATGCTCGGCCTCGAGCATCTGTCCCCAATCACGTTATGAACTCCATACCAGATCGATTCACAAAGCCGAGATTGCTGTCCCGGGGCCTGGCCCTTGCAGGCCTGACGCTGCTGGCCGGGGGCGTCATCAGCCAGGCCGGCACATTCGAGACCGACTTCAACGGCGGCATCCCGTACGGCGTCAATCTCCAAGGAACAGCGTTCAATTACGATCACTCGACCGGCGGCGTCGGCGGCACAGGCGTTCTCAAGCTCACCGACGCGACCGCCAGCCAGCAGGGTGGGGCGATCCTCGATGATTTCGACAATGGCGAGATCATCGGGGGATTCGAGGTCACCTTCGATCTCTACATCGGCAGCGGCAACGGGGCGGACGGGATGTCGTTTTTTTTCGGCGATTTCGCCGATGCCGCCCACGCTGAGGAAGGGCCGGGCACGATCAACGGCCTGACCATCGCGTTCGATGTCTACAACAGCGGCGGCACACCGGCCGAGGCGCCGGCCATCGACCTGAAGTGGAACAACGTCATCCAACTCCACCGCCTGGTGGGAGCCGCCTCGACCACGACGGGCGCACAGCCCATCGGCACGGCCACAACCATCCGCACCCAGACCACCAGCGGCGGCGCCCCGGTCTACTGGCCGGTGAAGATCCGGGTCGATACGGATGGCACGCTCGACCTCGCATACAACGGCCAGATCGTGTACACCAATGTCCCGATCTTCCGCGCCATCAGCGACTTCCCGATCAGCGGGATCGGCGCGCGGTTCGGCTTTGGCGCACGCACTGGCGGTTCCTACGACAACCACTGGGTCGACAACCTCAAGATCACCACCTTCCCGCTCGACGTCAATTCGGGCCAGCCGCATATGGTGTCGTGTCTGCCCCTGGCGTTGCAGAATCCCACCACAGGCGCCCCGAGCAGCCCCGTGGCGGGCGTCATGATCGACATGAAGGACTGGGACTACGCGATCGCCGAGGGATCGCTCACAATGACCGTCAACGGCACGACGGTCACGCCCACCCTGAGCAGGGTGGATGACGTCTCTCGAATCATCTACCGGCCGGCCTCGGGTTACCTGGCGGGCGGCGTGAACACGATCGTTGTGGGCTACAGGACCACCAGCACGCCGGCGCTGAACAACTCCTTCACCTACAGCGCCCTGGTCGGAACGGCAACGGCCCTCCTCCCCGTCTACGCCCTGCCAGGCGTCGACACGACCAAGCCGGGTTTCAAGATCAAGGTCCACCAGATGGATCCGAACCGCAATCCGGCGACCGGCCAGTATCTCAATGCCGAGCGCCAGATCGCGAACGGCTACATCGATCCCTCCACCGGGCAACCGTTCCCCAACACCGCCCTCACCGATTGGCTCGACAGCGCCGGGACGGTTCTGGCGTCGGCCGATGCCGACGGTTTCTTCACCGCCGAGGGCGTGATCAACTGGAATCAGGACGCCCCGACCGCAGTCGGCAACTTCACGTCGGCGAACGGCTTCGCAGATCAGAGCATCCCGGGCCTCACAGGCAATACCGGCGTGAACACGACCGACCGCTTCGTCACCTCGATCGAGACCATCCTCGAACTCAAGGCGGGCGGCTACCGCTTTGGAGTCAACAGCGATGACGGTTTCCGCTTGTCCATCGGACGCGCGCCCGGCGATGTCGTCGGCGTCCAGTTGGGCACCGCAGGCGACCGCAGCCCGGTCGATTCACTCATGGACGTCGTTATCCCCGCGGACGGCTTGTACCCCGTCCGGCTGATGTACTTCGAAACGAGCGGTAGCGCCAGTTGCGAGTTCTTCTTCGTCGATGATAATGGCGTCCGGTGGCTGGTCAACGATCTGACGGCGCCGCAGCCCATCAAGGCCTACCGCGAAAGCGCCGCCACGCCGCCCTACATCTCGCGCGCATTGCCGGCAGTCGGATACCTCTGGTCGTTTGCCGATCAGGATCTGGTCCTCGATGTGACCGATGGCGCCTCGCCGCTCAAGGCCGGGTCGGCGGTGCTGACATTGAACGGCACGCCCCAGACCATCACGGAAAGCAAGGATGGCAAGGTCACCACGCTCGTGCGTTCGAGTTCGATGGCGAATCTCCTGCCCTCGGGCGCCGTGACCGCCGTTCTCACGTACGAACACACACCGGCCGGTGGCGCCACTGAAACAATCACAAACACCTGGACCTTCAGCGTGCCCCCCTACACCCGCCCCATCCCGGTCGCGAACAAGGTGTCGTCTTCGGATCTCAGCGGCACGGGATTCCACGTGCGGGCCCATCAGATCGATCGCTCCCGCGACGCAAATCAGGGCAACGGCGGACGCTACACCGGCCAAAGCGGCGGTGCGGCGAATATGCCGCGTCCGGAAATCCAGTTTGCCAACGGCTACATCAATCGCACCAACAACACGCCCTATCCCAACCTGGCCGTTGCCGGTCCTGAGGCGGACGGCGGCTACGAGCTGGGCGACGTGCTGAACTGGAATTCCGGAGCAGGCGGCGCGGCCGCGAACGCCGGCATCTTCAATGCCGATATCGCCGTGCCCGGCGTGCCTGGCGGCGGGAGTTCCGGTTCGACGGCGATCGGGCTGGACAACACTGTCCACGAGATCACCACCTACCTGGACTTGAAGGCGGGTGCGCACATCCTCGGCGTCAATGTCGATGACGGCTGGTTCTGCCTGTCGGCGCCCAACCCGAAAGACACGCTCGGCACCCCCCTGGGGTGGCGCAATGCCCCGGGCGGCCAGAATGGCAACCCCCTCAACAACCCGAACGGCGCCTTCACCGTGCTCGTCCTCGAGGAGGGCATCTATCCGTTCCGCATTTTGTTCTGGCAGGGCGGCGGCGGCATCAACCTCGAGTTCCTGAGCATCGACCGCAACTTCGGGACCCAGATCCTCGTCAACGATGTGACGGGGCTTTATCCGTCGACAACGGCCAACCCGAACTCCGTCGCCCCGCTCGAATCGCCGATTCAGGCCTATAGCACCTACGCAGGCCCGGTCCGGCCCTGGACCAAGTTCTCCGTCTACCCGATGCCGACCCACGCGACGCTCTGGCAAAACACCCATCAGCAAAGCGGGCCCGGTCCGATCCTCGTCAAAGTCGGCGCGGGCAATCCGGTGGACATCGCCAATGACGAGCCGCGATTCAATCAGGCCCTGGTCAACTGGCCGTTCGGCGACGCCATCGGCGCCATCGTGGCCGACCTCGGCGGCGGAAGCGTCGGCATGGTGCTGGACGACGTCAGCGTCACCCCCACCGTCACGCCGATCAGCGGATCGACGGATATGCTGGTGATGTATGTGCCCAACCCGCCTCTGGCACCCAAGTCCACCCACACGGCCGGCCTGGTCTATGCCGACACGACCAACTACTGGACGTTCACCGTCAGCGATTACGTGAATGTCCCCGCCAGCGCCGCTGTCCCGGCCTCCGCCGTCGACCTCAATGCCCCGGGCTTCCGCGTCAAGGTCACCCAGGCCGCCGCCGCGCGGCCGGGCGGCAACACCGTCGCCGCCGCTGAAGCGCAACTGGCCGGCACCCCAGCCAGCGTGGCCGTGCCCGGACCGGAAGCGGATGGCAGCTACATCGACGCCGACATCATCAACTGGAACGTCACGATGAATCCCGGCGGCACGCCCGCCCAGATCGGGAACTTCCAGACACTCATGACAAGCCAGGCCGACGAGCCTGTCCCGGGCATCCCCGGCACCGGCCTGTCCGGCAACCCGCGGTTCGAGAACATCACTGCTGAAATCTGCGCGTACCTCGAACTGCCCGCCGGTTACCAGAAGTTCGCGGTCAACGGCGACGACGGCTGGAAAGTCCAGATCGGCATGCCCGGCCAGACCGACGGCCCCGTCCTGTTCTCCCGCGACCGCGGCGCCGGAGCGCGCGACATCCCGTTCGCCTTCATCACGCCCGAGGCCGGCTTCTACCCGGTCCGACTGGTCTGGTACCAGGGCGGCGGCGGCGGGAACGTCGAGTTCTTCACTTACGGCCCGGATAACACCAAGATCCTCGTCAACGACCGCAGCAATCCGCACGCAGTCAAGGCGTACGTTCCTTCGGCGGTCCAACCCACTGTGTCCATCACGCTGCTGGCCGACGGCAAGGTGCAAGTGACCTTCGAAGGCAAGCTGCAGCAATCGTCGTCGGTCAGCCCGACGAACTGGCAGGACGTGACCGGCGCCGTCAGCCCGTACGAGGTCGCCCCGACCGGAACCGAGCTGTACTTCCGCGCCACGCGCTAAGACGCGCTCAAACCCCGAACTGGGCGCAGCCACATCAAGCCAGGCCTCGCCCCGAGTCTCTTCGGTTCGCAGCAATGCGATCGCGCGAGAGGCTCGGGTGCGAGGCTGGCTTGTGATTTGTACAGGGCGACATCAATGATGGAGCGCCGGGTCAGGCCTGACTCGGCGCTGCAGGCCCAGCCCGCATCAGTCTGCGATTTGGAGGCTCAGGTCTCGCGGTGGTCACAGCTCCATGAAACATGCGGGCTGGCGGCACACCCCTTCCTTTTCAACTCGCCAAGCCCGAGCCCGCATGTTTCATGGACACGTGACCACGGCGAAGCCGAAGACTGCTCCCAGCGGGCCAATGCGGGCTCGAACCGCGCTGATCGGAATCGAGTGCGGCGGCACACATACCGTGGCCATTGCCGCCGATGCCGCCGGGCGCCAGCTCGATCGACTCGAAGCCGGCCCGGCCAACCAGCGCCTGCTGACCCCGACCCAGTTGGCCTCCCACTTCCGCGCGCTCGCCGGCAGGCTGCCCGCTCCGTCCGCATTGGGCATCGGCATGGCCGGTGTGCGCGAGTCGGCTGACCGCCGCCTGGTTCAGGCCGCGGCCGCGGCGGCCTGGCCCGGAGTCCCGTGCTGGGCGGGAAACGACCTCGAAACCGCTCTGGCGGCGGCGGACACCGGCACGTCCGCACCCGAGGTGACGCGCATTATCGTCATCAGCGGAACAGGATCCTGCTGCTACGGACGCAATCCGCGCGGCCAGACAGCGCGAGTCGGGGGCTGGGGGCATCTGCTCAGCGACAAAGGCAGCGGATACGACATCGCGCTCGAGGCCATGCAGCAGGCGATTCACCGATTCGATCTCACCGGCCGCTGGCCCGGTCTCGGCGCGCGGCTCCTGCTCAGGCTTCAGCTCAACGAGCCCAACGATATCATCACCTGGATCCATCAGGCCCCCAAGGACGAGATCGCCGCCCTCACGGTCCAGGTCTTCGCCGCCGCCGCGCGGGGCGACGCCATTGCCCGAAGCGCCATCCAATCCGCGGTCCGGCACCTGGCGACGGACGCGGTCGCGTGCGCCCGACGATTGACGCAGCCCGGACGCCCGGTCGAGTTCGTCTTTGTGGGCGGCGTGCTGCATCGCCAGAAGACGTTCGCTCGAGCGGTGAGCTGCGAGCTCCGGCGCCTCTGGCCCGAAAGCGCAAGCCGACTCCTGAAACGGGAAGGGGCTTGGGGCGCCGTGGCCCACGCCCGCGCGCTCGCCCATACCCCGCCGCATCCGGTGCGCTGTCCGCGCGCCCGGCCGGCTGCGTCCCCCGACGGCGCCGCTCCCTTTTGTCCTGTTCCCGAGGCCACCGGCCAGTCGCCGACCGAACAACGCAATCCGCGGTCCGTCGACCTGGATCGCCGATCGCTCTCATCCGCAATCGAGTTGATGATCTCGGAGGAGACCCGACTGCCGGGCGCCTTGCGGGCGGAAGCGGCGCAGATCGAGAAGGCGATCGGACTCATCGTGCGGGCCTTTCGGCGCGGCGGGCGTTTGTTCTATGTCGGCGCCGGGACCAGCGGGCGTTTGGGTGTGCTCGATGCCAGCGAATGTCCGCCGACATTCCGCGCTGCCCCCGACCAGGTCCAGGGCATCATGGCCGGCGGCCACCGTGCGTTGTGGGCGGCCGACGAGGACGTCGAAGACGACGCCGAGGCGGGGGCCAAGGCGATCCTGTTCCGCGGCGTGACCTGCCGCGACGTGGTGGTGGGGATTGCAGCCAGCGGGCGCACCCCGTTTGTGTGGGGCGCTCTGCACCGCGCCCGGGAGTGCGGCGCGGCGACGGTGCTGCTCTGCTTTAATCCGTTCCTGAGGTTCGCGCGCGGCGGGCGCCCGGATGTTGTGATCGCGCCCAATGTCGGCCCCGAGGTGTTGACGGGCTCGACGCGGCTCAAGGCGGGCACGGCCACCAAGCTCATTCTCAACATGCTGACCACCCTCTCGATGGCCCGCACCGGAAAGGTGATCGGCAACCTGATGGTGGATCTGAGTCCGTCCAACGAGAAGCTGCGCGAGCGCGCGGTGCGGATCGTGTGTGACCTGACGGGCGCTGCGGCATCGGTGGCGCGAGCCCGCCTCGAACGAAACGGATGGCAGGTGAAGGCGGCCGTGGCCCGCGGCGCTCCTGGCAAACGGCGGCGCTTGTGCCATGAGAGGCGCAGCCATTCATGAACGCCAACCCGCCCCGTCCACTTCCCGGAAGATCGAAGACCTGCTGAGCGATTTCTACCCCAGCCCCGCCTCGCCCCATCCCGTCGTGGTGCAGCAGGCGCTGTTCGTCGCCCGCCGTCTGCAGCAGCGCGCTACGGAGTTGCAGACGCCCGCGGAACGGCGTCAGCAGGCCGAGCTCGATCGCATGCTGCAGACGCCCTCCGACAAGTCGACCCTCGCGCAAATGATCGACCAGGCTTTTCGCGCGCGGACCCCGTCCCGGGCCGTCGGGCACCTGGTCCATATCCTCGATGTGCAGGGTGTGCCCCGATTCTTCAGTCCGCTCGACCGCACGCTTCCGCGCGGATTCCAGTCCTTTGGCGGTTATGCGCCCGGCGTGGCCTTCCGCTCACTTCCTCACCGCGCGATAAAACCGATGGGCGAGCTTCTCCGGATCGGTCCAGTACTCCTTTCCGTCCGGGTTCGGCCCCAGCGTCGCGAGATTTGTCCACGTGACCAAATCAGCGGAACCCTGGATGGTGTGCGAGAACTCCGGCGGGGCGATGAGGCCGAGCTGGGATTCACCCTCCGCCGTGACTTCGCCGCGCAGGAAGGGCGGTTCGGGACCCAGTTTGAGGACCCAGTAGTCGGAGGTCCCGATCTTTGGCGCCGTCTTGTTGCCGCTGGGGAGTGAGTCGGAGTTGCCGACAAGCAGGAAGCCGCCGTCGGCGGTTCGTTTCACACGGGTTGCGGTGTAGGCAAGGTAACGGAATTTGGATTCCAGGCCTTCGGTGCCTTTGCCGCCGAAAGTCTGGTCCCAGATCTTGTTCCCGCGATCGTCGATTCGCACCAGCCACAGGTCCGTCAGGCCAAACCGGGGACTCCGCTTGTTCCCGGAGCGACCCGAACTCGACTCGCCCGCGAGTAACCAGCCCCCGTCGGGCATCGGTTCGGCCCATTCGCAGATGTCGTTGGCGGAGCCTCCATAGGATGCCTCCCACAACTGTTTGCCCTGGGCGTCAATCCGGACCGCCCAGTAATCGAAGCCCCCGTAGAGGGGACTGGTCTTGGTTCCCTTTCGCGGGTCGTTCTGCGGAGGCGAACTCGAGGGACCAACCATCAGGAAACCGCCATCCGCGGTGGTCCTCACGTGTCGCGGTTGGTCGACACCGGAGCCGCCATAGGACTTGTCCCAGAGCTTGTTCCGTTCGGAATCCAGGCAGACCACCCACGAATCGCTTCCGTAACCCCAGGTCTCAAGAGCCGACCCGCCGAAGTACGGGCTGGTCTTGTCCCGGTCGGGCGGCAGCCCCTCCGAGTTGCCAAAAACGACGAAACCGCCGCCGGGAGTCTCGAACACCCCGGTTGCGAATTCGTAGCCTGCATAACTGCCGAGGAGGCGCGTCCAGAGCGGTTGGCCCTGGGCGTCAACCTTCACCAGGCCAAGGTCATTGTACGGGGTGGGCATCGCTCCGGTTCCGGCTCCTCCGCAAAGCAAATAGCCCCCATCGGTTGTCGGTAGAAGGCCCACGAAACAGTTGAGGCTGGTGTTTGGGGCGTACGTTTCATCCCAAATTCGGTTGCCCAAACCGTCGCAGCGCACGAGCCAGAAGTCGGCATGGCTCGCCCGCATGGGCGCCGTCTTCTGGCAACCTCGACCCGACTGTGAAGTTCCACCCAAGATGAAGCCGCCATCCGGTGTCACGAACAGACGCACCGGCCAGTCCTGGTCCCCCCCTCCATACGACCGGTCCCACAGGCGCTGGCCTTGCGCGTCGATCTTGATGACCCAGGCGTCGTCGCCCAAGCAGATGGGCCCGGTTCGGAACTCGTTCGTCCTGCCGTCCGATACACCGCAGATGAAAAATCCACCGTTGGTGGTCTCCGCGAAGTCGATCGGCCAACTCCCGTAGGTGCTGGCGCCTCCCCCATAAGTCGCCTGCCAGATAATGGGCAGGGGACCGTTGGTTTGTGCGTGCCCCGGCGCCGTCGCCAGCGCCAAACCGCTGATAACTAACAGGATGTGTATTTTTGATCTGGTCTTCATAACTGTCATTTGTTTCGGGGGGGTCTTTGCCCCCCCTACTCACCTGTACGCAGACCAGCAACGGACGGGACAAGAAAAGTGAAAAGAAGTTGATGGTCGATGGTTGATGGTTGATGGCTGAGAGTTTTGGGTTGGGCGTTGAGCGTTGAGCGTTGGACGTTGAGCGTTCCGATCGCGTGGAGCCGGCGAGTTGTTCATCGAGCGGCGTTGACACGAGCGGTCTGGATGGCGCGCAGCGTTTGGAGTGCGCGTGCTTCAGCACCGCTTTGCGTGTCATTTGAAATCTCAAATCTCAGATTTGAGATCACTACCGCGAGGTCCTTCCACTCGATGTAGTCCATCGAAAAGTAGAGTTGGCCCGCGTGCTCGCCGACCTCCTGGATGGCGACGATGTTCGGATGCTGGAGGTTGGCGGTGGCCTGCGCTTCGGCGCGGAAACCCTGGACTTGTTCGCGCCCGGCCAACTGGCCGCCGAGGATGAGCTTGAGCGCGACAGTCCGGTTGAGGCTCATCTGGCGGGCTTTGTGTACGACCCCCATGCCACCGCGGGCAATCTCCTCGATCACCTTGCAGTCGCGGAAGGCGCGGGCGCCGAAAGGCGAACTGCGCGCCGCCTCTGTTTCACCGGGCTCCGGCGCACTCGCGAGACCAGAAGTGATGAGGCAGGGCCGGGCAGAGGCCCTCCGGCGCGTTGGGCGGCAACGGCTTCCCACAACAAGATTGGATAGAAGAATGAGGTGGACCCCGATCTTCAGACCACTGGACGCAGGAATTAAGCTTCTGTTT
>CAYPUR010000109.1:13102-15000 GCA_964413865.1 uncultured Verrucomicrobiota bacterium | reverse complement strand
CGCCAACACCAAGCGCAGCGCTCTGGCACGATGTTCTTCGGCCATGAGGGTTTGGAAATCGGTCGTCGTCACGTGCTCTGGACGGCGCTGACGCTGGCGCCATTCCATGAACAAGCTGTTGGCGATGCGCCGGTACATTCCCAGGATCAACATGCCCTGGTCACTCTGAACCCGGCAGCGATCGTCGTTGTAGGAAACATCCAGCCGCTGATGCAGGCCGCTTTCGATCCCCCAGCCTTGGCGATTGAGGGACAACCAGGTTTGGGCGTTGAGCCTTTTGGGCGGGGCGCTGGTGACCAGGGCTACCTCTTCGTCTTTGCGGCCCTGGGTTTGACGCAGGAGTCGGGCGACTTGAGCGGCCAAGGGGAAGCCGATGTCCTCGGCGGTGACCGGAGCGGTGCGGATGACCCGGTTTTCGTCACGGCCCTTATTCTTCTCCTGGGTGCGGGCCTGGGTGGGCGTGGGGTGTTGAGGGGGGAAAATCCGCTTGGGGAGCGGCGACCTTCTTTTCCACGTTGGCCCGGAGGGTGGGCTGGTTGTTCTTGACCGTGAAGAGGTAATCACCCCCGCCCTCCATCACCACCCGACGCGCCGTTTCATCCTGAGTATGGAGCGCGTCCAAGCTCGCTAAACGGCCTCTTAAGTCCAGCGTGGGCATCAACTGCTTTTGCGCCACGGGGATTTCGTTGGTCTTCTGATCCACCACAGCGCTGCCCAGGTAGTATTGGCTGGGTACCGTCACCGCCGTCAGGATCGAGGCGCCGCTGCCATGCTGGGGTTCTTTGCCATCCAGGACCACCAGTTCCTCCTTGGGGGCGGGCCCGCGCAGACGGCTCTGAATGGCCCGGAGGGTCTGGTCCAGTTGGGCCGGGTCAAGGCCGGCCAGAAACCGGCTGAACGTCGACTGCGAAGGGGCCGGGTATTTCCTTTGGGGATTGCGGCGAATCCGCAAGGCCCGCCGTTGGGCCTGGCTCAGGCCCCGGGCAAACTTCTCTAAATCGGTCTGCCCGCGCGGCGCCTCGCAGAGCATGGCCAGGAGGATGATCGTCGCCAGGCTGAAGAGCGGATACGACTCGACGCGCCGGCGGTATTCGGGCAGTCGCTGAAAGTGCTCGACGATCGATGCAATCTCCTTGGCCGAGTACGGACAGTGGACGGCCACCGGCGTTTCCCCTGCCGCCAACGCCGGCTGCAGATGTTCGGCCTGGAGCGCGCGGCAGGCTTGGGGCCGCAGTTCCCGTACGAAGAGCCGCTTGGGTTGGTCGTGCTGAACGTAGAAGTCGCGCGCGTGACGACCCCAGCCGTCGGTGGGCCCCAGTTCGATCCAGCCGTTGGCGCTGTAGACCGTCCCGTCGAACTGGTCGGGATCGACGAAGGTTTCCACGACAAGGACGGGGTGGCCGTAGTGCGCTTGCCAGTCCTGGCTGAGGCGATCAAGGGTCAGGCGCAGCACGCGAGAACCCAGATTAGGCACGGTTCGCTCGGGCAGCAGGAGGAAGCGGGAATTATTGGTGACCAGCCGCAAGCGTCGTCGCCGCTGCGGTTCCGACCAGCGAATCCAGTGGTCCCGATGTTTGAGGTGGTTGGCCGCCGCACTGAAGACCAGCACCGCCATCCAGTCGCCGTCCGCATCGGTGGCGACGTAGTACAGACGCTCTCCCACCGGTCGGAGGCTGCCCAGGTAATGATGTCGATCCAACAACCGGTGGATTCGCGGTATCTGAGCCCGCGTGGCCACGTGTACGCAAATGCCGCGTAGAAGCTCTGGTTGGTGTTCGCCGGTCCGCCGATTCTGCTTCGTCATCCATCCAGCGTAAATCGTCGGAGAGAGGATGTCCCGACAAATCGGTCAGTTCCCGCCACACCAACAGCTTACCTTCGACGACGCATTGGCCCTG
>CAYPUR010000109.1:9739-13002 GCA_964413865.1 uncultured Verrucomicrobiota bacterium | reverse complement strand
AATCGGTCAGTTCCCGCCACACCAACAGCTTACCTTCGACGACGCATTGGCCCTGCGATCTCCCGGTCCCCCGACTGTCGCGGGTTTTTCCACTTGCTCGACACCCGGTTCTGCAAAACACTGAACCATGATGATGCTCAAGTATGCCGGATTGATCGTGGGTGCGATCGCCTGTCTCGCCCCCGCGTACACCTTTGCCGACAAGATCGGCGATCCCGCCGCGCCCCTCGAGATCGTCGAGTGGATCAAGGGCAACCCGGTGGATGTCAGCGACGGAAAGAATGTTTACGTGGTCGCCTTCTGGGCCGCCCTGAGTCCCGCCAGCCGCGCCTGTCTCCCCAAGCTTGGTGCCCTGCAGACCATACTCAAAGACAAAGGGGTCGTCGTGGTGGGGATCAGCGACGAACCGGTGGATCGCATCCGCGAGTTCATCGGCATGCCAGAGGCGCAGGTCGAGTTCTCCGTCGCCGCGGACGACCAGCGGAAGACGGCGCGCAAGTATATGGTGGCCTACGGACAAAACGGTATCCCCTATGCCTTTATCGTAGGACGGGACGGCAAGGTGCTGTGGCATGGGCATCCGATGGCCGGGCTGGACAAGGCCCTCGATGAGATCCTTGGCGAACGGTACAATCTGCCGCGGGCGATCAAGCTGGATGCCATTCGCGCCGAGGTGAACGATTATCAGGCGCTGGCCCGCAAGGGGGACCCCAAGGCCGTGGAACTGGGCCGCAAACTCCTGGCCGCGCGAACCAACAGCGTCCCGCAGTTGTGCGATCTGGCTTACCGCATTGTGACCGACGTCCACAACACCAACCGCGACTTCGTCCTGGCGGGTCAAGTGCTCGACCTGGCTCAGCGGCTCGCGTCCTCGAACGCGGCCCCCGTGATCCTGGCCCGCGGGGTGATGCTCTTCGAGCAGGGCAAACAGGACGAGGGAATCGCTCTGGCCAAGCAAGCCCTCGAGTTGGCGAAGGATCCCAAGGAGAAGGCCGCTCTCGAATTGCGCGTTCGAGTGATGGAGGGACGCAGAGAAGCCGAGAGCAGGAACCGACAGCGGCGCGATCGCCCCCCCCAGAGCCCCCTGCCGCTGGATCCCTGATCCGGGCTAGCGGAAGCGGGGCGGTCACCCGCATGTCCGTGCGCGCGGTTCGACCGCTCGCCTCGGGAAGCGCGCCTTGGCGCCAGTGCAGGGGTGGGCGGGATTCGACCGTAATTTTGCTTGTACCCGAGCGCGCGGGCGAAAATCCTTGGCCCATGCGTTTACCTCTCTTGATGCGTTTGGCGGTCGGGCGCTTCCTGCCCGTTTGGTCCAGCTTGATCATCGGAGCCGCCCTGATGGCTCAGGAAGCTCGCCTCCTGCGCTTTCCGGCCATCCACGGAGACCAGGTTGTCTTCGGTTATGCCGGAGACCTTTACACTGTGCCCGTGCAGGGCGGCGTGGCGCGGCGCCTGACCAGCGATCCCCAGGGCTACGAGATGTTTCCGCGCTTTTCACCGGATGGAAAGTGGATCGCCTTCACAGGCCATTACGACGGCAACACCGAGGTCTACGTGATGCCGTCCGGAGGCGGAGTGCCCAGGCGCCTGACCCACACCGCGACCATCGAGCGCGATGAGGTTGCGGACCGGATGGGGCCGAACAACATCGTCATGACCTGGCGCGACAACGCGACCGTCGTCTATCGGTCGCGCTGGACACAATGGAATGCGTGGAAAGGGGATCTGGCGCTCGCCCGGGTCGACGGCGGCGTGCCGGAGGTGCTGCCGCTGCCCCGGGGCGGGTGGTGTTCATTTTCGCCGGACGGCAAACGGCTTGCCTACAACCGCGTGTTCCGCGAATTCCGCACCTGGAAACGCTATCGCGGCGGCCAGGCCGACGAAATCTGGCTTTACGATTTCGAGACGAAGTCCACCGAGAGACTGACCGAGGATCCCGCACAGGACATCTTCCCGATGTGGCGCGGCGACCGCATCTACTTCGTGTCCGAGCGCGACGCCAACCGCCAGGCGAACCTCTACGTGATGGACCTGTCGACCAGGCAGGTCCGCGCGCTCACCCAGTTCACGGAGTTTGCCGTCAAGTTTCCGTCACTGGGCGACCAGGCGATCGTGTTCGAGAATGGCGGTTACATCTACAGGCTCGATCTCGCCAGCGAACAGGTCGCCAAGGTGCCGGTTGACATCCGGGAGGACTTCGCCATCGGCCGCGCAGGATGGCGCGATGTCGGCCAGTCCATCACAGGCTATGATGTCGCGCCCGACGGCGCGCGTCTCGTCGTGGGCGCGCGCGGGGACATCTTCACCGTGCCGGCCAAGCATGGGCCGACGCGCAATCTCACCGCCACACCCGGCGTCCATGAACGCAGCGCCGCGTGGTCCCCCGACGGCAAGTGGATCGCCTACGTCGCCGACGCCACCGGCGAGGATGAAATCTACATCCGCCCCCAGGACGGCGCCGAGGCCCCCACGCAACTGACATCCGGCAGCGACACGTACAAGTACCAGATCGCCTGGTCGCCGGACTCCAAACGCCTGCTTTGGTCCGACAAGAAGAACCGGCTCCAGTTCATCGACGTGGCTTCGAAGCAAACGACCGTGGTCGACCAATCGCCCGCCTGGGAGATCCACGATTTCACATGGTCGCCCGACAGCCAGTGGATCGCGTTCACACGGCCCGAGGAGCGGCGCTTCCCCAACATCTACCTCTACTCGGCCGATTCCCGGCAGAAGATCCAGGTCACCGACGGCTGGTTCGACGTGGGCGGACCGGAGTTCAGTTCGGATGGCAAGCTGCTGTTCTTCGTGTCCGATCGGACGTTCAATCCCACCTACAGCCAGGTCGAGTGGAACCACATCTACAGCGACATGGCCCGGATCTATTTCGTCACGCTCGCCAAGGACACCAAGTCACCCTTCGCACCCAAGAGCGACGAGGTGAAAATCAAGAAGGACGAGGCCAAGCCCGAGACGGACAAGAAGGAAGATCCTGCGAAAGCCGCCCCGAACCCGGAGGGCGAGAAGAAGGACGGGGATGCAGCCGCCCCGGCGAAGACCGAGGAGTCCGCCGCGGAGAAGAAACCGGTCGAGAAGAAGGACGACAAAAAGGTGGTCGTCAAGGTCGATGCGGATGGGTTGGCCCAGCGCATCGCGGTGTTGCCGACCCCCGCGGCGAGTTACGGGCAGCTCACGTCGGTGGGCGACAAGCTCTATTATATCCGCAAGGGCAAGCTGTTCCTCTTCGAACTCGAGAAACAGAAAGA
>CAYPUR010000109.1:8124-9729 GCA_964413865.1 uncultured Verrucomicrobiota bacterium | reverse complement strand
GCTACCGGGTTTCAGCCGCCCGCAAGAGGATGGCGGTGGGCGGGCGCGGCACGTACGCGATCGTCGACCTGCCCTCGGGCAGGATCGAGACGAAGGACAAGACCGTGGATCTCGGGGATGTGAAGGTCCGGCTCGATCGCCGGGCCGAATGGAACCAGATCTACGCCGAGTGCTGGCGCCAGATGCGCGATTTTGTCTATGACCCGAATCTGCACGGCCTGGACTGGCTGGCGATCCGGCAGCGTTACGAGCCGCTCCTCGAGCATGTGCAGCACCGGGCGGATCTGACCTACGTGATCGGCGAGATGATTGGCGAACTCAACCTGGGCCACTGCTACGTCGGCGGGGGCGATTACCCGAAACCCGAGCGCATTGCGCAGGGCCTCCTGGGCGCCTCCATCCTCCGCCATCAGCCCTCCGGCTTCTACCAAATCACCAACATCCTCCCCGGCCAGAACTGGGACGAACGGCTCCGGTCGCCGCTGACCGACATCGGCGTCAACGTCAAGAACGGCGAGTATATCGTGGCCATCGACGGCAAGCCGGCCGATCAGATGACGGATTTCTACGCCGCCCTGGTGGGGAAGGCGGGCAAACAGGTCACCCTGCGCGTCAACGCGGAGCCCAAGACCGAGGGCGCCCGGGATGAGGTGGTGATCCCGATCGCCGACGAACGCCCGCTCCATTACTTGAAATGGGTGCTTGGCAACATCGAACACGTGTCGAAGGCCACGGACGGCAGAGTGGGTTACGTGCACGTGCCCGACATGGGGGTGCCGGGACTCAACGAGTTCGTGAAGTTCTACTATCCGCAGCTTCACAAGGAAGCCCTGATCGTCGATTGCCGCGGCAACGGCGGCGGCAACGTGTCGCCCATGATCATCGAGCGGCTCCGGCGCGAGCCGGCGATGTGGACCATCGCCCGCAACGGCGCTGTCAATGTCGACCCCTCCGGCCAGGCGCTCGGCCCCAAGGTGCTGCTCATCGACCAGTTCTCGGCCTCGGACGGCGACATTGTCGCCTACCGTTTCCGCAAACACAAACTGGGGCCGATCATCGGCCAGCGGAGCTGGGGCGGGGTCGTCGGCATTCGCGGCTCCCTGCCCCTGCTCGATGGCGGCTCGCTCAACCGCCCGGAGTTCTCGCGGTTCGATCTCGATGGGAAGGAGTGGATCATGGAAGGCCACGGCGTCGATCCGGACATCGTGGTGGACAACGACCCGGCGCGCGAGTTTGCGGGGATCGACGACCAGCTCAACCGGGCCATCGACGAAATCAAGCTGCTCATGACGCAGCACCCGGTCAAGATCCCCACGCCGCCCCCGTATCCGGACAAGTCGAAGTGATCCGGGCAACCCGCACCGGCCAAATCAATCATGAGCGCTCGAATCTCCTCCGCCAACCGGTTTCCGCCGCCGATCAAGTTCATCATCGGCAACGAGGCCTGCGAGCGCTTCAGCTTCTACGGGATGCGCAACATCCTGGTGCCGTTCCTCATCAGCTCGGTGCTGCTCGGCTACCTGCCCGCCGGCCCGGACCGCGAAGGCGCCGCCAAGGACATCTTCCACAGCTTCGTCATCGGCGTGTACTTCTTCCCGCTGCTGG
>CAYPUR010000109.1:0-8114 GCA_964413865.1 uncultured Verrucomicrobiota bacterium | reverse complement strand
TGCCGGAGGGCCAGGCCCGCGACCACGCGGCCGGGATCATCCATCTCTTCATCTTTGCCAACTACTTCACCCCGCTGCTGGGCGGGATCATCAGCGACAAGTTCTGGGGCCGGTACAACACGATCCTCTACGTCTCGCTGGTCTACTGCCTGGGCAACCTGACCCTGGCGCTCACGGCCGGCAGCGTCTGGGGCCTGTATGTGGGCCTGTTCCTGATCGCCCTCGGCTCGGGCGGCATTAAGCCGTGCGTCTCCGCCTTTTGCGGCGACCAGTTCAAGCCCGATCAGGCCAGCCTGCTCCAGAAGGCCTACGGGCTCTTCTATTGGTCGATCAACTTCGGCTCGTTCTTCTCTTTCCTGGTCATTCCGTGGATCAAGGACTCGTTCGGGAAGAACCCCGATGGCAGCGTGCCGCTCGAGGCCTATGGCTGGGCGTTCGGCGTGCCGGGAATCCTCATGCTCCTGGCCACGCTGATCTTCTGGCTGGGACGCAAGTATTATGTGCGCATCCCGCCATCGAGTGAGACGAAATCGGCGGGGTTCTTCCAGGTGCTCTGGTACGCGCTGGCCAGCCTGCGCTCGCGCCGGGCCGGCCAGAGGTTCTGGGACGCGGCCCGCGCGAAGTTCTCGGCCCGCGAAGTCGAGGCTGCCAAGTCCGTCGGGCCGATTCTCATGGTGTTCGCGCCGGTGACGATTTTCTGGGCGCTGTTTGACCAGACCACCTCGACCTGGGTGATGCAAGGCGACCGGATGATCCCCTTTCCGGTGCTGGGCTCGTTCCAGATCGGGGCCGAGCAGATGCAATCGATGAACCCGGCCTTTGTCATGCTGCTGGTGCCGCTGACGCTCTTCCTTTATCCGCGCATCGAAAAGTGGTTCGGCATCCGCGTTTCGCCGCTGCGCCGCATGGGCACGGGCATGTTCCTGGCCGGATTGTCCTACCTCGTCGTCGGCTTCATCCAGACGCAAATCGACGCCGGAGAACGGTTGAGCGTGCTTTGGCAGACGCTCCCCTACCTGATCCTGACGACGGCCGAGGTGCTCATCTCGACCACCGGCCTCGAATTCGCCTTCACACAGGCGGCGGCCGAAATGAAGAGCACCATCATGAGCTTCTGGCTCCTGACGGTGGCGGTCGGCAACCTGTACGTCCCCCTGATCACCAAATTGCGCGGCGCGGTCATCGCCGGCACCGCGGCGGCCGGGGAAGGCGCGGCTGTCAACGCCGCGACGTTCTACCTGTACGCCGGCCTGACCCTCGCGGTGGCCCTGGTGTTCGTCTTCATCGCCACCCGCTACAAGGAACGTTCCCTCGAACTCACGAGCGCCTCGAAGTAGTCACACGGCCTCCCGCCTCACCATTCCGCCAACGGTCCGGGCAGCACCTCCGGCGCGGCGGCCCCGCCGGGTCTGGCCAAAACGACGATCGTCACGTCGCCGCTCGGGGGCGCCACGATCGTCGTCGCGGCCATCCTGGCGCCGGGGTTGGGCGAATCCCACTCGTTGCGCGGCGTCTCGATGTCGACAGTCTTCCAGGAAGCGCCGGCTGGCTTGAGAATCCGCAGTTCAAGCGATTTGCCGCGCTCGGCAAGTTGCAGCCGATCGCCGCCGGTCTCGCCGGCCCGGGCGCGGGTCGCCATGCCCCAGCGCACCTGGGCACCGGGTTTCAACCCGCCCAGCTCGTCCTGAATGACGACGCAACCCGAAGGCAGCAAAGCGACGCCACGCCGGGCTGAATCGACCTGGCCGGCGTAGGCCGAGGTCATGTCGATTACCGAGTGGGCGCGCTCCGGGCGGTCCGAGAAGGCGACGACCTTGCCGAAGCCCTTGACGCTCTGGTTCTGCCCGTCGATGACCAGCGTGTTGTGGCTGGCATTGACCAGCCGGAAAACGGTCCAGCGCTCGGAGTTCTGGTCGCGGCTCCAGAGATTCATGCCGCGCGATTCGATCCGGTGATACCCCTCGGCCCCAAGATCGAGGGCCCACCGGATGCCGTCGGCGTCCAGCACGAAGGATCCCACATCCATATGCCCGTGGTTCGCCGAGGGCGAGCCGCCCTTGAATCCCACAAAGACGGCCTGCGGCGGGCGCCAGGCGCTGCGGTGAATGCAGATCGGCACCTCGCCGCCCGCATTCCAGTGGAGCGGCATCCGGATCTCGCCGATCGGCGCCGACTCGTCCATCCAGAGCAGCGCCAGCGGCAGGAGCCGTCCGCCACGCGACGGCTGCCGGCGCAACAGATCGTATTCGTCCTTGAGCCAGTCGCCGCGGTCGAACCGATCGGCAAACCAGAAGAGCACCGGCTCCGGCCCCCGCCCGGAGCCGCCGTCGGCGTAGTTGAAGGTCAGACCGGACGGGCCGGTGACCATCGGCAGATAGGCCCCGGTGCGGCTGAATCCGGACGCCTCGCACAGGCCGAAGTCGCTGCCCAGAGCGCTCTCGATACAGGCAATGAGCAGGACATTGAAACCGGTGCCGTAGCTCCAGTAGCCAGGGCCTTCCGGATAGCTCCCTTCGGGGGCGAAGGCATGCATCGAGTGGTGGACGTTTTCAAGGGCGTTCAGAACGGTGCGGGCGGCGAGTTCAGGCTCGTCTTCGAGGACGGCCAGGGCGCCGCCGACCATGCCGGCATGGCAGACCTGGCCCCAGTTGTTGCTGGCCTTCACCCAGCCGCGATGCCCGGTCTCGAACGGCAGACGCAACGCCTTCTCGACGATGGCCTGGCGAATGGTCCGGCGCGAGTCCGCCTCGAGGGTGTCGAAAAGCCAGTCGTACCCGACGGCCAGGGCAAAGGTCATCTCCGCAACATCGAGATAGTGGGTCGGATTCCAATCGCTGAAACCCGAGGCCGCCAGCATCTCCTTCTCCGCCCGCCGGGCAAACTCCGCCCGGCCAGTGAGGTAGTAGGCGGCGGCCAGGTGCATAACCCGGCTCAGGCATGCGCGCGACTGCCCGAGCAGCCGCCGCCCTTCGAGGGTGCGCGTCACGGGCGCCTGATCGAGAAGCCGTGTCGCCTCCCCGACAATGTGCCCCGCCACGGCCTCGGCGGTCGGTCCGGCTTTGGCTGCCTGCGGCAGGTTGCGGAGTTGTTCGCCGGTGGCGAGCAGACGCGGATGCTGCTTGGAGGCGGCGGCAATGGCCTTCTGGACGTCCGCCTCGCCGACCTGCGGGGGGAAGGCAGCGGTAGCGACCCCCGCCGCATGGATCGACAAGGCGATCAGGATGCCGAGCGAGGCGCGCCTGAGACCAATTCGCATCCGGCGTGAGAATAGGGGTTGAACAGTCATGACTTTCGATTTCATGGATTCAACACGTCGACCCGTGTCGGACAGATTCCTAGCCTGCATGCTGACTTCTCTTGAGAACCCCGGCTTCGCGGTGGCAAGAAGTGGTGAGAAATGCAGGCTAGGGCTGCCGCCTTCTTCATGGCGCTGATTCGATGGGGAGCTCGGGCCGGCTGGCCCATTCGGACCATCCGCCGTCGTACCAACTGACGCGGCGGTAGCCGAGCAGATGGCGCAACACGAAATAGCTATGGCTGGCCTGATGCCCGGTGCGACACATCACCACGACCGCCGCATCCTTCGAGGGAATGAGCTTCGCGTAAGCCTCGGCCAATTCGCCAGGCGGTCTGAAGCGTGTCACCGCACCGTTGGTAGACATATCCAAAGTGAAGGGCCGGTTGATCGCTCCGGGGACGTGCCCTGCCCTCGCTTCATCCGATTTTGCACCGCTGAAGAAGTCGGGCGGCCTGACGTCGAGGATGATGGCGGTGCGATTGCGGGAATGAGCCAAAACCGCTCGATAGTCCACGGTAAAACGATCCGCGCCGGACGGCATCGGGTAGTCCGTGGCGGCGATGGCCGGCAGGAGGGTATCGGTCGGGCGTTGCTCCGCCACCCACTGCTCCCAGCCACCGTCGAGGATGGCGTAGCGGTCGTGCCCGGCCCGCTCGAGGGCAAGAGCGGCCAGCGTAGCATCGTGCAGCTTGTCGGTGGGCACCAGAATCACCGTCATTCGCGGGGTGACCCCAAGGAAACCGAGGTGACGCGTGATCATGTCTGCAGGCAGGAGCATCGACGATGCGCCGCCGATCACCCCCCGGAAATGCTCGACATCCATCCGGACTGACCCGGGAATGTGGCCGCCGTTGTAGGCGGGCTGCGGACGCAGGTCGATGATGCGCAGATCGTCGCGGCCCAGGTTGTTTTCGAGCCAGGAGGTCTCGACCAGGCGCACGGCATCATCGGGAGGAGCGGCCGGCGCGGCGGAGGGGGTCTGCGCGCCGCCCAAGACGAACGTTCGCCAGGCGTTGATGCGGGTCGCCTGGACTTCGGACACCGGGGCGCGGCGGAGGGAGACCGGTTTCAACACCTGCTCGATAAACCCCTGCAAGCCGTCCGTAAGCAGGTAGGCGTTGGCGAAGCCCATCCGGGCCAATGCGTCACGGGCCTGAGCCGCGTGGGTCATGCCATTCGAGTAGAGCACGATCGTCCCGCTGTTCCTGTGGGGCGCGAGGAATGCCGGGAGGTCAGCGGCGGAGACGTTCACCGATCGAGGGATGCGAAAGGCGCCGAACTCGGCCGGCGTGCGAATATCGATCAACAACAACGTCGGGTCACCGGCCAGCAAACGGTCGGCGAGTTCGTCCGGGTCGATGTGGTCCTGGCCGGCTTCCATTGCCTCGAGCAGTCCGACCTCGGTTGAGTCGACTGCAGGGGCTTCGGCGACGGGGGAGGAGTCCACCGGCGGCAGCAACGCCACCGCGAGTGCGGCGACCAGGATCGTGACGCTGAATGCTTTAAGAAACGGGCTGCTGAGGTAGGGGCCGGCCCCAGCCACACGCTTCTCGATCCATTCCGAACCCCAGAACGCCGCCACAGCCACAGCCGAGAAGATGAGCGCGAACGTCGGACCTGAGATTCCCAGGGTCGCCCAAATGAAGCTCACGCCGCTGTCGCCCCACGACGTTAGAGGGCTGACGATCTCGTAGACCTCGTTGAACAGGATGCTGCCCAAGGCCGCGCCCGCAAGGAAGACCAGCGCATCCAGGCGTCCGCTCGCCAGTCCGACGGCGGCGGTGCCGGGGCACCAGGAACTCAACACAAACCCGACGCCAAAGAGGAGGCCGCCCACGAGTTGTGCGCCATAGACGGTGGGCAAAAAGTAGAGCTGTTCGGCACGGACGACGCCCAGGGCGAGCGCCGCCTGCAACCCGAGCATCGCCGTGACCATCGCGGTGAACATCACCCGCAGCACGGTCATGTCCCGGAAATAGAAGATGCCCGCCAGCCGTCGCGAGCTGCCGAAACCCGCCTGCTCCAACGCAAACCCAAATCCAAATCCGAGGAACAGCGACAAAAGAAACGCCGGGCTGCTGCCCAAGGCGTCCTGGCCAAAGAAGGTCGTGATCATTGCCATTGCCTCCGGACAAACCACGCCACGGCATAGCCGCTGACAAACATTGCGCCCAAAAACACCAGGCTGCCGGTCGCCAGCATGGCGCCGCCGGTGAGCCCCTGGCCCGAGGTGCAGCCCGCGGCGACCCGGCTGGCGAACCCGGCCAGAACACCGCCCGCCAAGGCCATCAGGATGCGCCGGCTGCGCGACGCCGTGGGCCCGCGTTCCAATTGGGGTTGGACCCGGCGTCCGATGATGGCTGAAACCGACCCGCCCAGCAGCGTGCCCACAAACATAAACACAAGGTAGTAGCGCAGAGGGTCCTCTCCCCACGCACCGAAATAAGCGCTGTCTGCCACGTGGATGGGCATCACGCAGCTTTGCAGCGAGGCCCCGGCGCGCGCGATGCCCGCGGATGCCCCGAGCCCGACGCCCAAGGTCAGGAAACTCGCCAACAGCACCAACCCCAACAAGACCCCCGCCACGTAGGGGTTCAGGAAAGGTTTGGGCGCGGTCGAGGGAGAATTCGCATCGGTGTTCATAGAGTCTTGCGTGCGGAGCTCGCTTCAACAACCGGCCGACTTGCGCTTCGCCGGCGCCGGGGTCGAGGGCGCGGGTGCCGGTGCGGCCGGGCGCGGCGGGCTGGCGACGCCAGGGGGCGCTTGCGGCCGGGTGCCAACGCTGGGCAATGTCACCGCGCGCACGGCGCCTTTCAGTTCGGTCTCTTCCCAGTAGGCTTCCAACCCGCCGTGGAGGGCCTTGATCGGGCGCTTGGTCTTTTGCGAGAGAATGCCGGCCACCATCATTGCCAGCGACCCGTCACGGTCGACGATGATCAAGGGGCCGGTGCCGGTCAGATAGCCCGGGTTGTCCAGCACATCGGCCAGTTCCGCCCGCCGCGCCCCGGGCAAGGCATAATCCTGAAACGCCTCCAGCGGTCGAATATCGACCAGATCGAATGTCCCGGGGAGGTCTTGGATGAGCCGGATCAGGTCGGCGGGCGAGATGCGTTCGGCGATCTGGATCTGGCGTTGCGGCGGGGCGGCGACGGCCGCATTCGCGCTTCCGTAGACCGGGTAGCCGGCATCGATCCAGGCCGCGCTGCCCCCTGCGAGGCTCGATACCTGCTTGAAGCCCTGGCGCTGAAGAATGCCCGCCGCCAGGCTCGATCGGTAGGCGCTGTTGCACACCGCAACCACCGGCAGGTTCGGATCGAGCTTCCGGGACAGTTCAGCCAAATGGTTGATCGGCAGGTTGACGACCGTTCCGATCCTCATCGCCATCCATTCCTGAGGCATTCGCACATCCACGATGATCGGCGCCGTGCCGTCTTGCATCTGCTGGTACAGGTCAGCGGGCGCGATCGTTCCGCTCTCGGCCAGCGGCAGACCGGCCTTTGTCCACGCGTCGAATGGCAGGACCTGCCCCTCGTACGCCACCCGGCGCAGTCGAAACACGGCTTCCTTGATCTCCACATCGGAACCGACCAGCACCAGCGGCGCTTTCCACGGCACCATCGTGCCCACCCAGGTCTCGAGTCGGCCACGCAACGCGATATTCACCGAACCCGAGAGATGCCCGGTCGCGAAGGGCGCCGCCTCGCGCAAGTCCACCAGCCACCGCTCCGCGTCTCGTGTCAGCGATTCCTCGGCCTCGGCCTGTCTTGGCGCGGCCTGCCAGTCCACCAGGGGCGGACCGGTCCGGTTCATGGCCGCATTATATTTGAAGTATTGCGGCGCCTCAGGCAGCCCTTCCAACACCGCCGCGATGAACTCGCTGCGGCCCTGCTTCTGAACGTAAGGATTGGACGCCTTTTCGCGACCGATGGTCGAGGAGGGGTCGTCCGACAGGTTCGCGCCGCACAGCGAACCGGCTCCGTGCGCCGGCAAAACCAAGGCGGTATGCGGCAGTTTCGAGAGTTTGTTGTGCCAGGTATCGAAGCTCATCGACGCGAGCGTCGCGGCGGTCATCGTGCCCTCGAGCAAATCCGGTCGCCCGATGGACCCCACGAACAGGGTGTCGCCGGTAAACACGGCGCGCGGCTCGGCCTCCCCCTCGGCACTCACCAGCCCGCACATGCCGTCGGGGGTGTGCCCCGGCGTCTCGATCGCGGTGACGACAGCCTTGCCCACGCGGAAGGTCGACCCCTCCTCGAGCGGCTCGATCGCGTATTGGGCGCCGCTGGCCGCGTTCTGATAGATGGGCACCTTCAAGGCACGGACAGTCTCGAGATGGCCTGCCACAAAGTCGGCGTGGGAATGGGTGAGAAACACGCCCTTGATGGACAGGTTGTTCTTCTTTGCGTAGTCCAGGTACGCGTCAATGTCGCGGTCCGGATCCACCAGCACGGCTTCCGCACCGGACACGAGCAGGTAGGAGTAGTGGCTCAAGACCGGCAGGGTGAACTGCACGATCTCGAACCCGGGGAACCGGTGCGTCTCCACAATCTGGTGGAAAGCGTCTTCGGCCCCGTGCGAGATGGACTCTGTATCCTTGATCTTGGTGCTGCCGGCCGCCCACAGGGACAGAGCCAGGCCGGAGGAGAGCAAACACACGAGCACTCGGCTCGAACTCTGAGTCATCATAGGCGTCACAGGGAATGGTCCAAAATTGCAGCCAGCCTATCGGTGAGCAGGGCGTTGTCAAGAAGCCTGCAACCCATGCCAGCGGTTCTCGTTTTGAGAGCGCTCAGGGCGCCGGGTCGGGGGACCCGGC
>CAYPUR010000108.1:0-15434 GCA_964413865.1 uncultured Verrucomicrobiota bacterium | reverse complement strand
CTCTATTACTATTACCTGTTCGTGGACGACAGGAAGCTGATGAAACCGTTCTACACGGGCCTGCGAAAGACGATTCAACGCGGAGTCTTTGCGAGCCTCAAAGCTCCTTTTCCCCCTCCGTCGGAGCAGGCGGCGATCGTGCGGTTTCTGGACTGGGCGAACGGGCGGCTGGAGCGGGCGATCCGGGCGAAGCGGAAAGTAATCGCCCTTCTCCACGAGCAGAAACAGGCCATCATCCACCGCGCCGTCACCCGAGGTTTGAACGCGGAGGCCGCGTTCAAACCTTCCGGCATCCCCTGGCTCGGCGACATCCCGAAGCATTGGGAGATGCGGAGACTGCGCTTCTGCATCCGCGGCAAGCTAACCTACGGTGCAAACGCCGCAGCCGAGTTCGAGAATTCCGATTGGCCGCGTTACTTGCGCATCACGGACTTCAGCGCAGACGGCAGCCTTCGGCCCGATACCTTTCGATCCTTGCCGCCAGCAGTTGCGAAAGATTACCTCGTTGAGGACGGCGACATCCTCTTCGCACGCAGCGGGGCGACTGTCGGAAAGGCGTTTCTGGTTCGCACGGATACTGTGAAGGCTTGTTTCGCGGGCTACCTGATTCGTACTCGCCCAGACACGAGGGTTGTCCTGCCCACATTCCTGTTCGCGTTCACGCAGAGCACGGCATTTACCCGCTGGAAGGACGCAATCTTCAACCAAGCGACCATCCAAAACATCGGATCGGACAAATACGCAAACCTTCACGTTCCAATTCCTCCACTTCTCGAACAGCAAGCGATTCTTGAATCTGTTGAAACGGAGGTTGCACCGATACGAGCCGCCAGTGGACGAATTGAGCGCGAAATCGAGTTGCTGCGGGAATACCGGACGCGGCTGGTGGCGGACATAGTGACGGGCAAGCTGGACGTGCGTGCCGCCGCCACAAACCTCCCTGCCGAGCCCCTCGCCCCCGAACCCGGACCGGACGAATCCCTGGAACCCGATGAGACTGTCGCGGAAGAGTGAGCTATGCGAAAACGCGCGACCTGACTATCCTATCAGCAATGAAAGACAGCCAATGAACGAGAACTTGGACCAAGACAAACGCCTCTTGCGCGAGATTCGCATGACCAACCTGCTGTCTTTCGGCCCGGAGGCGGAAGCGTTGCCGCTGGAGCGACTGAACGTGTTCATCGGACCGAACGGCGCGGGCAAATCCAACCTGATCGAAGCCCTCGCGCTGATGCGGGCGACGCCCGTGTTGCCGCAAGCCGCGGGCAACGCGGATGTGCGCGCGGTGCTGCGGCGGGGCGGCGGGGCTGGTGAATGGGTTTGGAAAGGTGCAAAGGGGAAGCCGGCGGCGGTGGAGTTGCTGGTCAGCAATCCCAAAGGCTCGCAGCACTTGCGGCATCGTTTCGCCTTCCGCGGCGACGCCCAGGGTTTCCAACTCGATGACGAGCGCATCGAGAACGAGAAGCCTTATGATGGCCAGACCGAAGCGTATTTCTTCTACCGTTTCCAGAACGGGCATCCGGTGGTCAACACCGTCGCCCAGCCGGACGCGGGCAATGCGCCAGCCTTGCAGGAGACTCCAGACAAGCGCCCCGGCGCGTATTCCACACCGAGGCGGGAACGGAAGCTAGCTCGAGAAACGGTCAGTCTGGAGGTTTCCATTCTCGCGCAACGCCGTGACCCGGAGCAATACCCGGAGATTACGCATCTGGCGGATACCTACGAGAAGTGGCGCATCTACCGGGAGTGGGCGTTTGGCCGCAATACGGTCTTTCGCGAGCCGCAAAAGGCGGACATGCGCAACGACCGATTAGAAGAGGATTTTTCAAATCTCGGTCTTTTCCTAAGCCGCTTGCGGAAAGCCCCCAAAGCCAAGAAGGCCATTCTGGAAGGACTGCGTGACTTGTATGAGGGACTCACGGACTTCGAGCCAATCGTGGAGGGCGGGAGTGTGCAGGTCTTCTTCACAGAGGGGGATTACTCGATTCCAGCCACCCGGCTGTCGGACGGCACGTTGCGCTACTTGTGCTTACTGGCCATTCTCTGCGATCCCGAGCCGCCGCCGTTGATTTGCATCGAAGAGCCCGAGTTGGGGCTGCACCCGGACATCCTGCCCAACCTGGCGGACCTGCTGGTGGCGGCATCACAACGGACGCAACTCGTCGTCACGACTCACTCGGACATCATTGTCGATGCGATGACCGAACGCCCGGAGTCGATCGTGGTGTGCGAAAAGCATGAAGGCCGAACGGAGATGCGACGCCTGAAAAAGGAGGAACTGGCGAAGTGGCTGGACAAGTACCGACTGGGGCAACTGTGGATCAGCGGTGAATTGGGAGGAAAACGCTGGTGAGTGCCTATGTCTACCTTGAAGGAGGGGCGAGTGGACCCGCCTCCAAAACGCTCGACATCCAATGCCAGAAGGCGTTTCACAAGCTGCTTCTCAAGATGGGATTCGCGGGACGCCAACCCAGGCTGGTGGCTTGCGGCGCGCGGAGGGCTGTCTATGATCGGTTTGTGACGCGGGACTCCACCGGCACGGCAACCTTCGTCGCCCTCTGGATTGACAGCGAAGAGCCGCTGTCGAACCTGGACGCAACATGGGCACACCTGACATCGTGCGACGGATGGGAGCAGCCGCCAGGAGCCGGCGACGAACAGGTGCTCTTCATGACGACCTGCATGGAAACATGGCTCGTCACCGACCGGGCTGCGCTGAAGGCGCATTATGGCAGCAAGTTCCGGGACTCTGCGCTCCCGCCCTTGAGCAACATGGAGGAACGACTCCGGCGTGACGTCCAAGACAGTCTCACTCGGGCCACCGGAGAATGCTCGAACGCCTATTCAAAAGGCAAACGCTCCTACGAAGTCCTCGCCGTCGTGGACCCAGCCGCACTGGAGAAGCACCTGCCCAGCTTCGTCCGCGTCCGCCGAATCTTGGATGCGAAGCTGTGAGCACCACCGACACCTCCGAAAAAGGCCTCGAAACGCTCATCATGCGGCACATGACCGGCGTGGAGGGGCTGGTGTTTGCAGACGGTGAATTCATCGCGGAAACACCCGATGCCCTCGCCGCCGCCAAGGCCGCCGGTTCGGGCTGGCTCGCCGGCAACCCCAAAGACTACGACCCCACCCGCGCGCTCGACGTGCCGCAGTTGTTCTCGTTTCTCCACGTCACCCAGCCGGACACGGTCAAGAAACTCGCCATCTCCGATTACCGCGACTCCAAGGACATCAATCGCCAGAAGTTCCTCGCCCGGCTCTCGAATGAAATCGGCAAGCGCGGTGTCATTGACGTGCTCCGCAAGGGCGTGGACCACGGCCCGCTGCATTTCGACCTGTTCTACGGCACGCCCTCGCCGGGCAACGCAAAGGCGGCGGCGCTCCATGTGCAGAACCGTTTCAGCGTCACGCGGCAGTTGCGCTACAGCACGGATGAGACACGCCGGGCGCTGGACTTGTGCCTGTTCATCAACGGCCTGCCGCTCTCGACCTTTGAACTCAAGAACAGCCTCACCAAGCAGACGGTCGAGGATGCCATCGAACAATACCGCCGCGACCGCGACCCGCGCGAGAAGCTCTTCGAGTTCGGACGCTGCGTGGTGCATTTCGCCGTGGATGACGCCGAGGTGCGGATGTGCACGGAGCTGCGCGGCAAAGGGTCATGGTTTCTGCCGTTCAACAAAGGATGGAACGACGGCGCCGGCAATCCCCCAAACCCCGGCGGCCTGAAAACGGACTATCTCTGGAAGGAGATCCTCACGCCAGCCAGCCTAACCAACATCCTCGAAAACTACGCCCAGATCATCGAGACCAAGCACCAAAAGACGGGCCGAAAGAAACGTGCCCAGGTGTTCCCCCGCTACCACCAGCTTGATCTGGTCCGCGCTCTTCTTGTCGCCGCAGCCCGGCAAGGGGTGGGCGGGCGCTGCCTCGTCCAGCACTCGGCCGGCAGCGGCAAATCGAATTCCATCGCCTGGCTGGCGCATCAGCTCATCCGCCTATCCCGTCCATCAACCACCAACCATCAACCATCAACCATCTTCGATTCCGTCATCGTGGTGACCGACCGCCGCATCCTCGATGACCAGATTCAAAAGACGGTCAAACAGTTCATGCAGGTCGGTGCGACCGTGGGCCACGCGGAACATGCCGGCGACCTGCGGAAGTTCATCGAGGAGGGGAAGAAGATCATCATCAGCACGGTGCAGAAGTTCCCGTTCATCCTCGACGAGATCGCCAAGGAGGAGAAGGGCAGGACCTTCGCCATCATCATTGACGAGGCGCACAGCAGCCAGGGCGGCAAAACCTCGTCCGCCATGAGCGCGGCGCTGGCCGACCCGGAAGACACGGTGAACGATGCCTTGGAGAAGCGGATGCAGGCGCGCAAGATGTTGACCAACGCCAGCTACTTCGCCTTCACCGCCACGCCCAAGAACAAGACGCTGGAGATGTTCGGCCAGCCCCAGCCGCCCGACGCCGAGGGGAAGGTCAAGCACCGCCCTTTCCACAGCTACACGATGAAGCAGGCCATCCAGGAAGGCTTCATTCTCGACGTGCTCAAGAGCTACACGCCCGTGGACAGTTACTACAAGCTGGTCAAAAAGATCGAAGGTGACCCGGAATTCGACACCAAGCGGGCGCAGAAGAAGCTGCGCCGCTATGTCGAGAGCCACGACCACGCCATCCGCCTGAAGGCGGAAATCATGGTGGACCATTTCCACGACCAGGTGATGGCGTTGAACAAGATCGGCGGCAAGGCGCGGGCCATGTTGGTGTGCAACGGCGTCGAACGCGCCATCCAGTATTTCCACGCCATCCAGGCGTATCTCCAAGAACGAAAGAGCCCTTACCAGGCCATCGTGGCCTTCTCCGGCGAGCACGAGTTCGCCGGCGCGAACGTCAGTGAATCCTCACTGAACGGCTTCCCCAGCGGGAGCATCGCCGAGAAGATTCAGGAAGACCCCTATCGCTTCCTCATCTGCGCCGACAAGTTCCAGACCGGCTATGACGAGCCATTGCTCCACACGATGTATGTGGACAAGCCGCTCGCAGGCATCAAGGCCGTGCAGACGCTCTCGCGCCTGAACCGCGCTCATCCCGAGAAGCACGACGTCTTCGTCCTCGATTTCCAGAACAACACCGATACCATCATCGCGGCATTCTCCGACTATTACCGCACGACGGTCCTGAGCGAAGAGACCGACCCCGACAAGTTGCACGACCTGAAGGCCGCGCTGGACAATGCCCAGGTGTATTCCCCCGGCCAGGTGCAAACCTTGGTGGATTTGTTCCTGTCCGGCGCTCCGCGCGAGCAACTCGACCCCATCCTCGACGCCTGCGTGGCCGTTTACCTCGAGCGGTTGGATGAAGACGGCCAGGTGGATTTCAAGGGCAAGGCCAAGACGTTCGCCCGGACGTATGATTTCCTCGCCTCCGGGAAGACATCGCGCCCAAGGTTGCCGCCGATCCCGCCTACCAAAACGCCAAGAAGAACACTCCGAACGCCGCCCGCATCGAGCACGACAAAGCGCTCGCGAAAGTCATGCTCACCCTGCTCAAGGACGACACGCAGGTCTACAAGCAATTCGTCGAGAACGAATCCTTCAGGCGCTTTGTCACTGATATGGTCTTCACCATCACAGCCGATGAGAAGCCGCGCGGAATCTCATCGACGACGCCCGCGGGCGCTGCTATGGGCTGACCCGCCATTCACTGGAACATGAAAGCCTGCCAAGTCGGGATGAGCCTTGCCGTGGCGGCGGGGTGGCTCGCTGCGTCGTCTCGAGCCGCCGAGACGGAGCTGCGCCCCGTCGTCGAAGTCGAGGAGGTGGTTTACGAATACACGCCGGCGGACAACGGGGCGGGGCCGATGTGGTGTCACGGATCCACGTGCCTGGTGCGGGTGGGCGACACATTGTTCGCAAGCGGGCTCGAGACCATCGCGCAAGAGAAACCGCTTAACAATTGTCGATGGACCTTCTGGAGACGCGGACCGGAGGGCTGGACCCTTCTCCGGCAGGATCCGGCTGGCCGCACCCGCGAGCCGTGTCCGCTGGCGGCATTTCCCGAGCCGGGCCGGGTCTTTCTTTCGGCGAATCCAACCCTCAATCCGCCGGGACAGGCGGGCGGGGGACCGGCACGCCCGGTGCTTTTCGAGTTCGCGGCGGCGGATGCGTCCGCCCCGCCCGGGAGCCATTGGCCGGGCTGGGAGTGCAAGCCGTCGCCTCCGGCGTTCACCGAGCATTCCTACCGCAGTCTGGCCGCGGACGGACCAAACCGGGAACTGATTCTCTTCCAGAACATCGGCTACACGCACGCCGAGTGGGCTTTTCGGGATCGCGACGGCAACTGGAGCGCGCAAGGCCAGCTCAAGTGGCCGTGGGGCGCCGAGTACGACACGCCGCAGCCCATCCGCGTCTGCTATCCGAACGTGGCACTCCGCGCGCGCGCCGTTCATTTCGTCGGAGTCAGCGACATCGTCGAGCCGTACGCGAAGTGGCGGCAGGCCAAGCGCGAACTCACGGGGCAGGAGTGGGATTACGATTTCCGCCGCCTCTTCTATGCATGGTCGCCCGACATCGCCCGCGGCGGCTTTCGCGACTGGGTCGAAATCGCCAGTCGCGACAAGACGTGCGGGTGGGTTTCCCCGGGCGATCTCTGGGTTGCCCCCGACGGCGCCGTCCACATTGTCTGGACGGAGCGCGCGTTGGACGAACGGCTGCGCCCGAAGTTTTTCCCGAACGAGAAGCAGCGGCACGAACTCAATTATGCCCGGCTGCGTGACGGCCGGATCGAGACGCGGCGCACGCTGCTGGCCGTCGACGAAGGCAAGCCGGGGTTGATCCCGAGTCTGCCGCGGCTTCACGCGACGCCAGACAACCGCTTGTTCGTGTTCTTCTCTGTGGCAGGCGCGGACGAAACGGGCAAGCCGGTCGCCGAAAACCGGCTTCTTGGACTGGGGCCGGACGGCGCGCCCGAACGCACGGCGCGTGTCCCTTTCAAGCATCCCCTGAGCAGTTGCTTCACCGCCACGGTCCGCGGCGGTTCCGCGCCCAGCCCGACCCTGGATTTGCTGGGCACACGGGCCGACCAGCCGAATGCCATGTGCTACGCGCGCGTCCGGATCGAAGGAAGCGCTCGTCCGTGAACCTGCCCATGAACCTCGACACGGAAAGCGGCGCTGAAGCGCATGCACTCCACACGCTTCGCGACGTCGAGCGCGTCCGGCGTGGCGAAGCCTCTGGAGTGCGGTGGTTTACCCCCGCTTTAGCCCGCATTTCCCGCCAACTCTTGATGTCATATGACCGCTCACCGTCACATTTCACTTGAAATGCGGGCTGTCATGTCCGCTGAGCAGTTCGCAACGTAACAGGTGACTCTTCATGAAAGGACTCTCCCGTCTTTTAATCGCCTCCCTTGCACTGGGCCTCCTGATCTCCACGGCGCGCCCCGCCGTTCTCAAATTGCACACGCGCGAGCGGGAAGCGCTGGCCGCCGCGCCCGGCGAATTCCGGCTTGTCGAGAAGACGGTGGCCTGGGATGCCGCGAAGACAGCCTTCATCGTTTGCGACATGTGGGATCGGCACTGGTGCCGCGGCGCCACGGCGCGCGTGGCCGAGATGGCCACGCGCATGAACACCGTGCTCGAAGCCGCCCGCGGGCGCGGCGTCCTGATCATCCACGCGCCAAGCGGGACGATGGCGTTTTATGCCGATTCGCCGCAGCGCAAGCGGGCCCAGCAGGCGCCGGAGGCGCCCGCGCCGGACGGGATCGGCAACTGGCATTCGCTCGATCGCGCCAAGGAGGGTCCGCTGCCGATCGACGATTCGGATGGCGGTTGCGACGACACGCCGCAATGCAGCCAGGGCAGCCCCTGGCGCCGCCAGATCGCCGCGCTCGACATTGGGCCTGACGACTGCATTAGCGACAGTGGCCGGGAGATCTTCAACCTGCTCGAACAGCGCGGCATTGAGAACCTCGTCATCCTGGGCGTTCACGCAAACATGTGCGTTCTCGGACGTCCATTCTCGATCCGCGCCATGGTCGGTCTGGGCAAGAATGTCGTTCTCATGCGGGACCTGACCGACACGATGTACAATGCACGACGGCGCCCGTGGGTCAGCCACTTTGTGGGCACCGACCTGGTCGTCGAACACATCGAGAAGCACTGGTGCCCTTCGATCACAAGCGTCGACTTTCTCGGAGGCGAGCCGTTCCAGTTCCAGGACGACCGCCGGGCGCGGATTGTCTTCATTCTCGCCGAAAACGAGTACCGCACGTGGGAAACAGTCCCGGCCTTCGCACGCCAGGCGCTGGCCTGGCGCGGTTATCGCCTCGATTTCGTCACAGCCAGCCCGCACACCGACGACTATGACTTCAAGAACTACACCGCGATCGAGGACGCGGACCTGGTGTTCGTCAGTGCGCGCCGGCGCGCCGTGCCGGTCGGGATGCTGGCCCTGTTGCGTCGGCATCTCGAGTCGGGCAAGCCCTTCGTCGGCCTGCGCACGGCCAGCCACGCCTTCGCGCCCAGCGCCGACAAAGTCCGAAATCGGCCCGAACTGGCGGCCTGGGCCGGATTCGATGCCGAGGTGCTGGGAGGCAACTATCATGGGCATCACCCGGCGGGGCGGGTGGCGAGGATCGAACCGGCGCCCAAAGCCGCCTCGAACCCTCTGCTCACAGGCGTTTCGCTGACCGGTTTCCAGAGCCCCTCCTCCCTCTACCGCAATGCTCCGCTCCCGCCCGCAAGCGAGATCCTGCTTCTGGGGACGATTCCCGACGCGCCGGCGGAGCCCGTAGCCTGGAGCTGCGTCAGCGGCCCGCGGCAGTCCCGCGTCTTCTATACATCGCTGGGCGGGCCGGAGGATTTCCAGAACGCGGCCTTCCAACGCCTGTTGCTGAACGGAATCCTTTGGGCGCTCGATCAGCCCACTCTGCCCGCGGAGGCACCCGTGTTGGCGCCGTGAAAACCGAGGCCCTGGCCGGGGTCATTTGCCGCCTTCAAAACTCTGCCAAGACCTGCTGACTCACCGTCGTGGGCAGGTGGTTCCGAGGCCCAGGTTGCGGTTTCAGGCGCTTCAGGGGTGGGCGGTCTTGTGCATCACGAGCAGTTCCCGCACGGTGCGGCGTGGAGACGGCGGCGTCTCTTCGCCGTAGCCCAGGCGCAGGAGGATTTGGGGATAGCCGGCCAGGCCCAACATGCTCGCCAACTGGGTGCGCAACTCGGGGATTTCGATCGGCTGATTCAGGAACGAGGCCCAGAGGTTCTCGGAGCGGGCGTGGAGCAGCAGGCTCTGCAGAGCCTGGCCGGCGTTGAGCCAGGTGGGGACGTTGTCCTCTGGCGTCCAAAGCACGGCCAGCACCGGGGAGTGGGTGGCGACCTCCCGGTCGCGGGCCGCCTGTCCGCCGCCGCGATCGAACGTGCGGATCAGCGCCGGCCCGGCGAAGGACATCCAGTCTTTGATTCCCAGGTCGTGGACCAGGAGTCCATCCCTCTGGCTATCGGCCTTGGTTCGGACCCATCGGGCCAGCTCTTCCCGAAAGGCCTTGTTCGCCCACTGCATGCGGTCGGCCTGGGCGACGAGATCGGCGACGGCATTGCGGACTTCCTCGACAGCGTAGGCGGAGAGCCAGGCGCCTTCCGCCTGTGTGAGGGACTCGAGCTCCGCCAACAACTCGGCCGGCACCGGATCGGGGCGGAAGGCCTGGCGGTTGGTGCGTCGCTGGGTGATGGCGTGAAACACAAGCACATCGTCCGAGGAGGTCTCGCCGCTCAATCCCAACCGCAACCGGGCCACCAGGTCCGGGAGATCCGGATTCGGGAACAAGGAGACGTCGTACTTGTGACCGAAATACTCCGCCGCGATCCGCAGGTTATACAAGGCGGCGCCGCAACTGATGGTGAGTTCGCGATCGCACGGATCGATCACCCGGAGGGCGCGCCGGCGGTCGGCAAACAGCTCGACGTCCGTCGCGTTGATCCTGAAGAGCCAGGGCTGGGCGTTGTGGCTCGAAGGGGCAAGAATCGCGTAGTTGAGCAGAAACTCGAGCTGGTCGGAGGCATAACCGCTCTCCGGGAAGTCGTCCGCGCTCACGCTCCAAGGCTGGAGATGGTCTTTCATAGGGGTATCTGCATCATTAGACGCCCCTCTTCCGACAACCTTCAATCCAAACCTGTATCCGCCTTAGGCCCGCGGCGCGGCTGAGCGCGCCGAAGTCCTCGCTAAAACACCTCCGGCACCCCCTCTTCAAGAACCCGCAGATGCCGGCCCAGATCCGCCTTCTCGATTAGCCCTCGAAGCCGCCGCAGCGGTTCGTCCATGTCCTCGAACGAAAGGCGGAAGGTCCCGTAGTGCATCGGCACGATCCATTGAGCTTGCAGCTCCCGAAAGGCCTTCACGGCGTCCTCAGGCCCCATGTGGACGCTGCGGAACGACTCGGGCTCATAGGCGCCGATGGGCAGGAGTGCGATCTCGGGGGTGCAGCGCGTTCCGATCTCCTTGAACCCATCGAAGTAGGCGCTGTCGCCGGCGTGGTAGATGCGCCGCCCCTGGTATTCGAGCAGGAAACCGCCGTATCCGCGATGATGGTCCCTGAGCACGCGCGCGCCCCAGTGTTTGCAGGGAGTCAGCGTCACCCGCAGGTCGCCGCGCGAAAACGTCTCCCACCATTCCAGTTCGAGCACCCTGTCGAAACCGAGGCCGTCGGCCAGATCGCTCACCCCCCAGGGCACGATGGCCATCCGCGGCGATGACAGCCGCCGCAGGGTGCGCTTGTGGAAATGATCGAAATGGGCATGGGTGAGAAGAACCAAATCAGCCTGCGGCAGGTCCTTGAGCTTCAGTCCCGCGTGCTTTTGCCGCTTCATGAAGAACAGCCAGTTCGCAAAGTTGGGGTCGATCAGCACGTTCAAATCAGCAAACTGAATCAGAAAGGAGGCGTGCCCGATGAACGTGATCGCCACCTGCTTCTCGCCCAGGCGCGGAAAAGCGGGCGTCTTGCGCTGGCCGCCACGCGGGGTGAGGAGCGCCTTCCAAACCATCTGCCGGAAGTAAGCCCGCGGACTGAAGGCCTGCGTGGGGGTTAATTCCTTGAACGAGCGGGGCAACTTTCGCCGCTTCCGCCGCGGGGCTTTCGACTGTGCAAAGTCCGAATCCATGCTGCCAGGGCCGCCCCAGCCACCGCGCAACCAATCACCGTGACTTTGGGCGCGCCACCCTTTCGGCGCTACCCTTACTCGATCCGCCCACGAAACACAATCCCCCCCGTCCCTCCCCCAGCAGTTCTCATTTTGCGTGCAGGGGCTTGACGCCGGGTGAGGGCACCCGGCCTACAGCATCGAAGAATGCAGCGGTTGTAGGCCGGGTCCCCCGACCCGGCGCCCTGAGCGCTCTCAAAACGAGAACCGCTGTCCCTCCCCCCCCGCCGCTTCAACAGCAGTGACCCAGGTGCGTTGGAAGACCATGATAGGGCAATTCTCTCTTGACAAAGACTGGGTGTGGGAATGGAGTCCGGTCTCGATGCAAGCTTTGGCGGCTGTCCAAGATGGCTCACACCTGTGCCGTCGGCCGCCTTTGACGAAATCGCTCCATTCCCTCCGATAGCCATCAACCAAAACAGCCTATGCAGACACAGAATCAGAAGCCGCTGAGAATCGCCGCCGCGGTTTGTCTTGCCGCTTGCGCCACCATGCAGGGTCAGGCCCTGGGGGACCAGGGGCAAGTCTACGGACGCTTCGATGCAGGCGCCAACTTGATGAATGACCTCGAGGTCGACGGCGCCGGTCTCGACCTCGATTTCGACACCGGTATGCGATTCGATTTCGCTGGCGGTTACAAGATCACGGACGCCTTCGCCGTCGAACTCGAAGTCGGGTTTGCCTGCAATAGCGTGGATTCGTTCGGTTTCTATTACGGGCAGGATTACGACGCTGACATCTCGGACTATGGCCTGGACCTCGACCTCTACCAGATCCCAATGCTGGTCAACCTGAGCTACACCATCCCGCTGAACTCGCCAATCAGACCCTTCATTGGCGTCGGCGCAGGCGGCCTCGCCGCCATCGCGAGCGCCGAGATGTATCGGTTCGAGGAGGAGGAGAGCGCATTCGCTTTCGCCTACCAGGCCTTCGCGGGCATCAATTACCGCGTCTCGGACAACTTCGATATCGGCGTTATCTACAAGTTCATGGGGTCTTCCGATCTTGAATTCGACAGCTTCGAAACAGACGGCATCGGCGCTCACATGATCGGAATCAACCTCGAGTGGCGGTTCTGATCGGACCCGCCCCCCAACCTCGTCGCCATTCGCCCGGACCGTCGGGCGGATGGCTCCTTTGCTTTTCACCGCCCCCGCGTTGGACGTGGACGGCCGTTGCGCCACCTGACAAATCCCTTGCGCCGCCCCTCAGCTTCAACAACAGGAATCCCCCATGCTCATCCTCTGCAGACCGCTCATTCTGACCGCCCTGTGCCTCCTGGCAGTCCAAGCGCGCGGCGCGGCGTCCCCCGACATCCCGGGGCGGCTCGAACGCGGGAACAGTTTCCTTGGCATTCACTTTGATTTTCACGCCGGTCCCGATTGCACCGAAATCGGCAGGAACACAACGCCCGCAATGATCGAGAACATCATCGATCAGGTCCGCCCGGATTACCTTCAGATCGACTGCAAAGGCCATCGCGGCCTCAGCAGCTATCCGACGCGGGTGGGAAACCGGGCGCCCGGGTTTGTCGGCGACCCGCTCCGCGTCTGGCGCGAAGTCACCGCGCGGCGCGGCGTCTCCCTTTATATGCACTACTCGGGCGTGTGGGACAGCGAGGCCATTTTGAAAGACCCAACATGGGCTGTCATCAACGCCGATGGGAAGACGAACCCCAATGCCACGTCATTCTTCGGCCCTTACGCGGACGCGCTGCTCATCCCGCAACTGCGTGAACTGGCCGGCGACTACGGAGTCGATGGCGCCTGGATCGACGGCGAATGTTGGGCCTCGATGCCCGACTACAGCCCGGCGGCCCTGGCGGCGTTCCGGGAACGCACCGGCATCCAGGATGTGCCGCGCAAGCCCGGCGACCCGCATTGGTTCGAGTTCCTCGAGTTCCATCGCGACGCCTTTCGCCAATACCTCCGCCGTTATATTGCCGAGGTGAAGCGCACCCATCCCCGCTTCCAGGTGTGCAGCAATTGGGCCTACACCGATCACATGGCCGAGGCGGTCAACGCGCCGGTCGACTTCCTGTCCGGCGACTACTCACCCGAAGACAGCGTGAACTCGGCCCGGCTCTCGGCCCGCTACCTGGTCCGCCAGGGGAAACCCTGGGACCTCATGGCCTGGAGCTTCTCGCGCAAACCGGGCAAGGACGGCACGTTTCAGAAATCGGCTCCGCAGCTTCAGCGCGAGGCGGCCGTGGTCGTTGCCTTGGGCGGCGGTTTCCAAGCCTACTTCAAACAGAGACGCGACGGCTCGATCTTCGACGATCAGATGCCGGTCATGGCCGAGGTGGCCGCGTTTTGCCGCGCCCGCCAGGCGCTCTGCCATCGGGCCGAGCCGGTGCCTCAAGTCCCGCTCCTGCTTTCGACTGCGGGCCATTACCGGAGAATCAACGGACTGTTCAACCGCGATCTCGCCCGCGTCAGCGGCACCTTGCAGGCGCTTCTCGAAGGCCAGCACTCGGTTGAAGTGGTCGGCGAACACATGCTCGCAGGCCGGATGGCGGAGTACCCCCTCATCGTGGTCCCGGAATGGGAGTACCTGGATCCACCCTTCCGCGCCGACCTCCTGGGCTATGCCAGAACTGGCGGCAGCCTGTTGCTCATCGGCCCCCAGACCGCCGCCATGTTCCTGGCCGATCTGGGTGTTACTCCCGAGGGCAACCCCTCCACCGAACTGTCTCACCTCAGCGATGGCGGCACTTCGGCGCCGCTCAAGGGCCCGGCTCTGCGCGTCAAGCCCGCCGAGGGCAGCCAGGTCCTGGGCGCCCTGCAACCAACGGCCAGCGTCCAAACCAACCCCGCGCCCGCCGCAACCGTCGCTCGCCTGGGCAAAGGCAGGATCGCAGCCACGTGGTTCTGCCTGGGCCAAACCTATGCTGGCGCCCGCAACGAAGTGGTGCGCCGCTTCATGCGCGACCTGGCGCGCGCGCTCTGCCCGGAACCGCTGGTCGAGGTGAGCGGCTCAACCGATGTCGACGTCTGCGTCGCCCGCAAGGATGGCAGGCTGTTGGTGAACCTGGTCAATACCTCCGGACCGCATCAAGATGAGCCGATCTTCGATTCCATCGCACCCGTTGGCCCGCTCGAAGTCGTCATCCGCAGGGCCCCGCAGCCCGCACGGGTCACTCTCGAACCGGGCAACCGCCCGCTGCCATTCGAGCACCGCGACGGACAAATCCGCCTCACGGTTCCGAAAGTGGACATCCATGACGTGATCCTGGTCGAACTCCAGCCGCAGCCGTAATGCCTTCTCTTCTGTCCTGTGTCTCGAACAAGGAATGGGGAGTTGGCGACGATGCCGGATTTGCAGGGAAATCTCGCGGGGTGAGAGCGGTCTACACAACCTGAATGCTCTGGCTTTGCGGATTTGCGTTCCTGGCCGGGTTCGTCGACTCGGTGGTCGGCGGCGGTGGCCTGATCCAGATACCGGCTCTGCTGCTGTTTCTGCCTCCGGAGCAGGCGGCGGCGGTTCCCGCTGTTTTGGGCACAAACAAGCTCTCGTCGATCTGCGGCACCGGGATGGCACTGGCCCAGTATGCGAAGCGGATCGCGATTCCGTGGCGATCGATGCTCCCCGCCGCAGTCGTCGCCTTCGTTCTCTCGCTTGCGGGGGCGCGCACGGTATCGATTCTCAGCACGGCGGTTCTCAAGCCGCTGGTCCTGGTGCTGCTGATTGCGGTCGCGATTTGCACATTCGCTCGAAAAGACCTGGGGCGGCTCCATGCCCCTCGTTTCGCGGCCCGGCGTGAAATCTGGATGGCCCTTCTGATCGGGGCCGTGATTGGTTTCTATGACGGCTTCTTCGGGCCCGGGACAGGCAGTTTTCTGATCTTCCTGTTCGTCGGCTTGCTCGGATTTGATTTTCTGACCGCCTCGGCGAGCGCGAAGGTGATCAACTTTGCCACGAATCTCTCCGCAGTCGGCTATTTTGCGGCCACGGATCGCATTCTTTACGGGTACGCCGTGCCGATGGGTGCGTGTAATCTTCTTGGTTCCATTCTGGGCGCGCGGATGGCGATCTCGAGGGGCAACCGGTTTGTGCGCTGGTTTTTCCTGGCCGTGGTTGGCGTTCTGATCCTCCGCTACGGGTGGGAGGTGGTCGCGCCCTAACCCGCATATTTCACACCCCGATAGGGCGCAGGGCGGTCGGACCTCGCAAGAGGACTGCTATGCGGGTTAGAAAGCAAAACCGCGCCCGAGGGCAGGGCGGGAACTGG
>CAYPUR010000107.1:0-15479 GCA_964413865.1 uncultured Verrucomicrobiota bacterium | reverse complement strand
CGTCCGGGAGAATGGGGCTCGCCGTGTGGCCCTGATGGTCAACCTGCGCGGACGCGACGTCGAGAGCTTCGTCCGCGATGCCGAGGCGCGCATCCGCGAGCGGGTCACGTTCCCGGACGGTTACGTGTACGAATTCGGCGGCGAGTTCAAAAACCTGCAAGAGGCGCGCAACCGGCTCCTGATTGTCGTCCCGGCATCGCTGGTGCTGATATTCCTGCTGATCTTCATGGCCTTCGGCAGCCTCCGCCAAGCGATCGTCATCTACACCGGCATTCCGCTCGCGGTCACCGGCGGCGTGATCGCCCTGTGGCTGCGCGGCATGCCCTTCAGCATCACAGCCGCAGTCGGCTTCATCGCCTTGAGCGGCGTGGCCGTTCTCAACGGCGTGGTCCTCATCAGCTACTTCAACGAACTGCGCGAACAGGGCCGCACAATCGCCCAGGCTGTTTTCCAGGGGGCCTTGATCCGCTTGCGGCCCGTGCTCATGACCGCCTTCGTGGCCAGTCTCGGTTTCGTGCCCATGGCCCTGGCCACCGGCCCCGGGGCCGAGGTCCAGCGCCCATTGGCAACCGTGGTCATCGGCGGAATCCTCAGCTCGACATTCCTCACCCTCATCCTGCTGCCGTTGCTCTACCGATTCTCTGAAAGCCTCGGGCGCGCCCCCCTCACCCCCGATTGACCCCCGCGCACCGCAGCACACGATCGCGACACAACACCCAATCGAAACGTCCCTCGAATCATTCCCCGGTCGAGCCTATGAAGCCAGACACCAAACCGCAACGCACCCCTCCCGCCGGCAATCCCGAGCCGGGCCGCACACCAAGGAATCGCCGCCAGTTCCTCCAGGACACAGCCCTGTTCGTCGGAGCGGCCGCGCTCTCGGCCCCCGCGGTCGGCGCAGCGGCGGCCGATGCCAAAATCGTGCTCGGCATCATCGGCCCGGGCGGCATGGGGACGAATCACCTGCGCGCCTTCGCCGGCTACGACGATGTCGCTATTGCCCATGTCTGCGATCCGGACGCCGGACGTCTGGCGCGCGCGGCGGGCGAGACGGAGAAACTGACCGGAAAGGCGCCGCGTGCGGACAAGGACATGCGCCGTATGTACGAGGACAAGGCGGTGGATGCGGTCGTGATTGCGGCGCCGGATCACTGGCATGTGCCGGCGTCCCTGCTTGCGCTCGAAGCGGGCAAACACGTCTATGTCGAGAAACCGTGCTCGCACAATGTCCGCGAGGGTCGGATGCTGGTCGAAGCGGCGCGGCGAGCCGGGCGGATCGTGCAGATCGGCACGCAAAGCCGCAGCAGCGAGCCGGTCCGGCGCGCGATGCAGTTGCTGCATGAAGGGGCCATTGGCGAGATCCTGGTCGCCAAGGCGTGGAACAGCCAGTTGCGCGCCAACATCGGCCACGCCGCCCCCACCACACCGCCGCAGGAACTCGATTACGATCTCTGGGTCGGGCCCGCCCCGATGACGCCGTATCGGCGCAACCTGCTCCCGTCCTCGTGGCGCTGGTTCGAAGCGTTCGGATGCGGCGACGCCGGCAATGACGGCGTGCATGACATCGACCTGGCTCGCTGGGGGCTCGGCATCGAGACGCATCCCAACGCGATGACCGCCCTGGGCGGCAAGTTCTTCTTCGATGACGATCAGGAGTTCCCCGACACGCAGTACGTCGTCTTCGAGTACGACACCGGCGGCAAGCGGCGCCAGCTCATCTACGAGCACCGGATCTGGTCGCCTTACGTCCAGGAAGGACACGAGAACGGCAACGCGTTCTACGGCACCCAGGGCATGCTGCTCCTTGGCAAACAGGCCGGCTGGAAGCTCTTCGGCCCGCGCAACAAGCTCATCGAGGAAATGCGCGGCGCGTTCAGCTTGACGCCGCACCACCGCGACTTCCTCGACGCCATCCGCTCGGGTCGCAAGCCAAACGCCGACGCACAGACCGGCCACCTGTCCGCCGCCCTGTCCCACTTCGCCAACATCGCCACACGCCTCGATGCCAAACTGCGCTTCGATCCGGTCAGGGAAGAGTTCATCGGCAACGACGCGGCCAACCGCCTTCTCGGACGCGCCTATCGCGCATGGCATTGGGCTGCGCCGAAAGGCATCACGGTGTGAAGTCCGCGGCGCAGCCTGTGACACGTCAGCGGGTCAATGTGCTCGGTGTGGGCGTTTCAGTGCTCAACCTGCGGACCGCGGTCGAAACCCTCACGGAAGCCGTTCGGCAGAGGCGCAAAGGTTACGTCTGCGTCTCGAATGTCCATGTGCTCGTCGAGGCACAGTACAATCCGGCCTACAAACGGGTGCTCAACCGTGCGTTCCTGGTCACGCCCGATGGCATGCCGCTGGTTTGGGCAGGCCGGCTCGCCGGACATCGCGAGATGGGACGCGTGTACGGACCGGAACTGATGCTGGCGGTCTTCGATGCGACCCGCGCAACCGGCCAGGCCCACTTTCTCTATGGGGGCATGCCGGGCGTGGCGGAGGATCTCAAGAACCGCCTCGAAGCCCGATTCCCCGGCGTGCGGATCGTCGGGACCGGTTGCCCCCCATTTCGCCCGCTCAGTGCCCAAGAGGAGATGGAACTCGAAACGCAGGTGCGCGCCGCGCGCCCCGATTTCTTTTGGACCAGCATCAGCACGCCCAAACAGGACCTGTTTAACGCCGCGCTGCTGCCGCGGCTCGACACGGTCCTCATGATCGGCGTCGGGGCGGCGTTCGATTTTCACACCGGGCGCGTGGGCCAGGCGCCCCGCTGCATCCAGCGCAGCGGCTTCGAGTGGCTCTACCGGCTCTGCCGCGAGCCCCGCCGCCTCTGGAAACGCTACCTCACAGTCAATCCCGTCTTCCTGGCGCTGGTCTTGTGCCAGATCACGGGACTGAAGAAGTTCACACTCGATGACCACCCGCACGCCTAGCCTGCATTTCTCACCACTTCTTGCCACCGCGAAGCCGGAGTTCACAAGAGGAGTCAGCATGCAGGCTAGAGAAGCAAAACCGCGCCAGGCTTGAGGGACCGAGAAATGCAACACACTGCTCCTGTGGAAGGACGCCTTCACGACCAACAGAATGCTCTTGGTTCCCTTTCTGGGCGCGGTCTTGCCACAGCCCGGCAATCTGTGCCCTCGTCCCGGCATGAGATTTCCGGGCTAGGCCTCGCCTTGGCTCTCTGCCTGGCCACCATGGCCGGTGAGCCCCGGGGCGCCATCGCAATCTACCGCGACAGCGTCCCCGCACCCGCGGCCTCGGCCTCGCCCGAGCACCTGGCGGGATTGCTCGAGGGCGCGGGTTTCGAAACGGCGTATCTGACAAGCGAAGACCTGGCCGACACCGCCCGACTCGACCGCGCTCGCTTTGATGTGATCGTGCTGCCTTACGGCCCGGTGTTCCCCGTGGCGGCAGCCGACACCTTCCGCGGGTTCCTCCGGGCCGGCGGCAAACTGTTCACGACCGGCGGCTACGCGTTCGATCATCTGATCGAACGGGAGCCTGACGGATGGCGCGCCTATCAACCGCCACCCCCGCCGCGGCAGCAAGGCGTGGCCTGGTTCTGCGATCTGCCTGCCGCCGGCCTGCGCGGGCGAGGCGCCCTGACGTTTCGCGGTTTGCTCAAGAGTGCAAACGTGACCGGACCCGGCTTCGCCCATTTCTCAGTCTATCAAGTCGCCGCGGATGGATCGCTGCTCGCCTGGCGGGACCTCTGCCAGGTGCGCGGCACGCGCGATTGGGAGGAACACGTCTACACGTTCGATGTGCATCCGCAAGCCGCGACGGTGAGCCTTCGCGCGGGCCTCTACCAATGCCGCGGCGCGGCTTGGTTCGATTCCGTGCGACTCGATGACGCCGTGGGCAGCCCCCTTCTCGAAACGCAGTTCGAGGAGGCGCCGCACCCGGACCGGCGCGACCCGCCCAACTGGTGGCGTTCGGACGCGGAGCGCTGCGCCTGGCGGGCCGATCAGGGGCGGCACGGCTCCGGCGCCCTCGAAGCCACCCTGGGTTTCGAGCTTCCCCGAATCGAGAGGCTCAACACGCGCCACGGAAACCCGGCAGACGGCCTCGAAGTGGAACCGTCACAACTGGGCCTCTTCCAGGCCGACTACCCGCTGGCGCGCGCCGTGTCCGTAAGGGCCGCTCCAGGCCAGCCCCTCCTGCCCCCGAACCTCGCCTTCTCGTCCGCGATTGAAGGGTGGGCAGCCTGCGGAGTCGTGGGTTGGAACACGGCGCGCTGGATCCCCCTCCTCAATGCCCATGATTCGTACGGGCGATTGCGGGGTTCTGCCGGCGCGCTGTTGCGGCACTACGACGGCCAGTGGCGCGGCTCGAGTTGGGCGTTCTTCGGCGTCACGAATCTCAACCTCTTCGCCCCTGCCCACCCGGGCATGTCAAACGCCTTCCTCCGCATCGTCAGGTCCCTTGTCGACGACGCGTACATCGCCTCGCTGACCACCGACCACGACTGCTATCGCCAGGGCGAAGAGGTCGGTTTCAACGCGCTGGTGTTCAACGGCGGACGCGCGGCGCGCACCCTGCACGTCACCGTCGCGATCTACGCCGGCGAGCCAGCCGACCCGCCCGCACCTGTCGAGAGCCTGCCCGTGTCACCATCCGACCGCGATGGGCGCGAAGGAGAACCCGTGGCGACTTTTCGGTTCGACGTGTCCGTCAGCCCCGGCCAGACCAACCTCGTGTCCGGACGCTGGAGGCCCACCCGGTTCGAATCGGACTTCTACCGTCTCGTCGCCCACCTAACCGATGGCACAAACGCCCTCGACCAGATCGCCGGCGGATTCGTCGTTCGGGACGAACAAACCATCGCGTCCGGCCCCCGCCTGACCTACCGCGACAACTACCTCCGCTTCGGGGATCGACCGTTGTTTCAGTTCGGCACCGACGACTGGAGTTACGTCTTCACCGCCGCGCGCGAGACGCCGCTGCAATGGCTCGAGGACATGCGCCTGCGCCGCGACCTGGGCGTCACCCTCTACGAAAACCTCCAGTTCGGCCTGCCACGCTCCGCGGCGCACGAGGAGCAGTTGTTCCGCAAGGTGGACGGTGTGGTGCAACTGGCGCAGAAATACGGGCAGATCTACTTCGCCGGACTGCTCGTCGGCTACAACGCGGCCGCAAGCGACGCCGACCTCGAGCGCCAGCGCGACTACTGCGCCCGCTTCGCCGTCCGTTACGCGGGCGTCCCGGGACTCATCTACTATCTCAACGGCGATTACCGCTGCGAGCCGGGCGATGCCGTCACCCCGCAATGGAACGACTTTCTGCGAGAGCGTTACGGAGGCGACGACGCCCTCCGCCAGGCCTGGGGAAAGCGCGCCCCCGCCCAATCGCTCGGGGCCATCCCATCCGTGAACTCCTGGGATTGGGATCGGACCTGGGACGACGTCTCGGCGTACGACGAGAACTGTTTTCGGGCCTGGCTGCTCCGCCGCTGGAACCGCGAGCTCATCGCGGGCATCCGCCAGCACGACACCAACCACCCCACATCGGGCGAGTTCTACCAGTTGCCCCACGGCGGCGTCGACCTCCCGGCGGGCATCGACGGCCTCGATCTCGCCAACTTCGGTTTCTTCGAGAAGCCGGGACTCGATCTGGCCCGTTTCCCGGCCCTCTGCAAGCTCAACGACCAGCGCACCCGCGGCAAATCGGGCGGCCCGGGCGAATACGGCGTCAAGACGCACCCGGCCTGGGGCGACGGGCGCGACTACGGCTACCACACCGCGCGGACGCCGGAGCAGGCGATCGACCTGTTCCTCGCCATCCCGCACGCCGCGTTCGGCCTGGGCGCGTCCCGCATCCACAATTGGTGCTGGAAGGATGATGCCCATCGCGTGTTCCCGTGGGGCATGATCTACCCGTGCGACGGCGTGCCCAAGGAAACCGCCTACGTCCACCGCAATGTCAGCCTCCTCTTTCGCCACTTCGCCCCCGTCTATCGCGAGCCGGAGGTCTACGTCGTGACGCCCGATTGCCACCGCATGGGTGGCGGGAAGTGGCGGGTCACGGACGGCATCCTGGCCAGCATGGACATTGCGCTCGAGGCGCACGTCCCCAACCTCGGCACGCTGAACGAGGAGGACGGCAGAATCCCCCGCTCGGCCCGCGTGCTCTTCTACCCCATCCCGTATTGTCTGTCCGATGCCACCTGCGGGATCCTGCTGCGCTGGGTCGAGCAAGGCGGCGTGCTCTGCCTGTCCGGCGACTTCTGCTACGATGCCCGGCGGCAGCGCTCGCGTCCGGACCGGCTGACCGAGTTGGCCGGGGTGCGCCTGCTCTCGGCCAATCACCCGCCGCTGGCGGTCGATGCCGGCGCTGCCGCCGACTGCCCCGAACTCGAAGTCGAACCTGTCACGGCCACCGTGCTGAGGCGCGCGCCCGGCGGCGCCGTGCTGCTCGTCGAGAACCGCGTTGGGCGGGGACGGGTGTTCTACACGCCCGACCCGATCGAACTGCACAGCACGCCGGAACGGCGGCCGACCGATGTCGCGCTCTACCGGCGGGTTCTCGAGGCGGGCGGCGTGTCGCGACTGGGCATCGAACCCGACTCGCCGGCCCTCCATGTCTACAGCGTGCCGCTTCGCGATGGCGGCCAGGTCCGCCTGGTGGCCAATCGCGACCAGGCCCAACCCCTGCGCACAGTGACGCTGACCGACACACCCTCCCGAGCGACGCTCGACATCGCCCCGCGCCGTTTCGGGCTGATCTGGTACGACGGACAGAACGCGCTCCGTGCCGTTGAAGTTCAGGGCAAATGCCGGATCGCAGATGATTGGGCGCTCACGGACGAGACCGGCGGCGCGGTGCTCTCGCTCGATGGCCAGGCCATCCCCCGATCGAAGGCCCTGCTGTTGATGCCCCTGCGCGCCGGCGGCATATCCTGGTCCTCCGAGGCGCAATGGAATCAGCCGCTCATCGAGACTGGCGAATTCCAGAATGGCCGGTGGCGAGCCTTCGAAAACGAGCCGGCCCTTGCCCGGGAAGGCCAAGTCGCGGTCCGGGTCAGCGCCCGCCAGGCGCTGAGTCTGGTCCTGGTGTGCGAACAAGATGCCCTCCCGCGATGGCGCCGCGCCCTTGAAACCGCACTCACTGCGCCCGGTTCGCTGCCCTGAGGACCAATTCACGAAGCGGCGGGGCGACGTCCTCGTCGTCCGCAAAACAGTGTCCGCAACTCCCATCGCCGGCGGCGAGACGTTCCCGCTCCGGACGATTTGCCTTCATGAATTTGGGCTTTGCAGCCCTGACACCCCGTGATTCCCGATGTGGTTCCGCATTGACCGGCTGCGCGGTCTGTGACTCCATTTTTCCATGAGCAGCATTCCTGCGGATCTCAAGTACGCCCAAAGTCACGAGTGGGTGCGGTTGCAGGGCGACATTGCAACCATCGGCATCAGCGACCATGCGCAACACGAGCTGACGGACGTCGTGTTCGCCGAGCTCCCCGCCGTCGGACGCCGCATCCAGGCCGGCGAACCGTGCGCCGTGGTCGAATCCGTCAAGACAGCCAGCGACGTTTACGCGCCGTTGGGGGGCGAGGTCATCGAGGTGAATCCAGACGTTTCCGCCAACCCGGCTCTTGCCAATACGGACCCCTACGGCAGCGGCTGGTTCTTCAAGATCAAGGTGGCCAACCTCGGCGAAGCCGAAGCGCTGCTCGACGCCGACGCCTACCGCCGGCATTTGGGCGAAGAGGGCTAATCGGTCAGCAACTCGGCAACCTTGTCTTCGAGGTTCGGATGCCGCATCAGGGATTCGCCCACCAGGATCGCCTGGACGCCGCAACGCGCAAGGCGCGCCACGTCCGCCCGCGTCCGGATGCCGCTTTCGGCAACCAGCAGGCAACTGGCCGCGCATTCCGATGCAAGGTCCGCACCCACGGCATCCGCATGGCCACTCCGGGGCGCTGAGGCTCGGGCTGTCGGGGCGGAGCGGATGCGTTGGGCGAGCTGCTCCGTGATCCCGAGATCCACGGCAAACGTCCGCAGATCCCGGTTGTTCACCCCGATCAATCGCGCGTCGACCTCGAGGGCGCGATCCAGTTCAGCCGCGTTGTGCACCTCGACCAGGACGGCCAGGCCGGCGTCGACAGCCAGACGATGGAACCGGCGCAACCGCACGTCATCGAGCACAGACACGATCAGCAGGATGGCGTCCGCCCCCCATTGGATGGACTCGAGAATCTGGCGTTCATCGACGATGAAGTCCTTTCGCAGCAGAGGGAGATCCACGGCCGCCCGCACGTTGCGCAACGACTCGAGTGAGCCCTGAAAGAACTTCTTGTCCGTAAGCACCGAGAGACACGCCGCGCCCGCGCGCTCGTATGCCCGCGCGATGCGGACAGGGTCGAAATCCGGGCAGATCAGGCCGACGCTGGGCGAGGCGCGTTTGATCTCGGCGATCAGGGCCACGGAACCGCGCCGCGGATGGCGCAAGGCGCCCATGAAATCACGCGGTCCGCCCCGCTGTTCGAAGGCGGCGCGCAGAAGGTCCGAGGTCGGGCTCGAAGGCGGCCAGTCACCAATCTCGCGATGCTTCTGTTGCACGATTGTCTGCAGGATGTCCATGAGAAGGAGATATGCCGGGCTGCCAGAACCATACCGAATGTCACTCGTCCGCCTCGTCCCGCACGCCGGCCATGCGCTTGGCGGGGCACCCGGCGCGGAGCCACGCGCTGACGAATGCGTCGAGATCCCCGTCCAGGACGGCGTCGGTGTTGCTGGTATCCACACCCGTGCGGAGATCTTTGACCATGCGATAGGGCTGAAGCACATAGCTGCGGATCTGATTGCCCCACCCGATGCTGCCCTTCTCGCCGTAGAAACGTTCCATCTCGGCCCGCTGCTGATCCTCGCGCAGGGCGTAGAGCTTCGAGAGCAGCATCTTCATGGCCGTGGCGCGGTTCTGGTGCTGGGAACGCTGGCTCTGACTGGCGGCGATCAGGCCGGTGGGGATGTGCGTGATGCGCACGGCGGTCTCGACCTTGTTCACGTTCTGTCCGCCTTTGCCGCCGGAACGGTAGGTGTCCATCTTGAGCTCGCTCGGGGGAATGGCAATCTCACCCCCTTCTTCGATCTCGGCAATCACATCCACGCTCGCAAAGCTGGTGTGCCGCCGCTTGTTCGAGTCGAAGGGCGAGATCCGCACCAGGCGATGCACACCACGCTCCGCCTTGCAGAAGCCGTAGGCATTCTCGCCCGCCAGAGTGAGCGTGACACTCTTGACGCCTGCCACCTCCCCCTCGACCACGTCGGTCACCTCCACGGTCCACCCACGCCGCTCGCCCCAGCGCTGGTACATCCGCCAGAGCATGCTCGCCCAATCACAGGATTCCGTCCCGCCCGCGCCGGCATTGATGCTCAGGATGCAGTTGTTCTTGTCGTGGGGCCCGCTCAGGAGCACGCGGATTTCCATCGCCTCCAGGCGATCGACACGCTGCTCGACCTCGCGCTCGAGTTCGGCTTCGAGAGGGGCCTGCGCCGCTTCGGGCTCAGCCTGCCCCAACTCGACCATCACCCGCAGATCCTCAAGCTGTTTCTCGGCTTCGAAAAGCGGGCCGAGCCGGTTCCGAATCGAATTGGCCTCGTCGATCAGTTGCTGCGCCTGCTCGCGATTGTTCCAAAATGTCTCTCTGGACATCGTCGCATCAAGCTCGTCCAATCGCTTCTGCCGGGTTGGGACGTCAAAGAAACCTCCGCAGATGGGCGAGTTTGGCGGCGACGGCGGCGAGAGAGACCTGAATGGCTTCGAACATGGTGCAGAGAGAGGGTGTTTGTTACTTGTTGGGAGCGGGGTTGGCAACCGGAGCCTGCGGCGGGGCATTGGTGGGTCTGCCGCTGGGGATGGCCCCCGCATAGCGGTTGAGAATCGGCGCGAAATCCGGGTTCCTCTCGGCAAAGCGCCTCAACTCCACCGTGAATTGCTGCATGATCGGAACACTGTTGGTCTCGTACTCTCCAACGACCCTTTCCATCTCGCGCACGGCCGGAGTCAGCCTGGACGCCTGGACCCGGGTCGCCCGGATTTGCCAGAGCATGAAGGCGCTCAGCGTGACAAGGAACATGAGCAGAATCGCAAGGGCAAAATTGAACAGAACGCGCAGAGACCGCACGCTCTTCACCAATTCAATGAAATCGGCCTCCGACAGCGAAGTCGAGCCGGATGCGGACGGCGTGGACGGGTCGATGGGAGTCATAGGCTAGCGACCGGGCACACTGGGCACCGCCGGCGTGCTGGGTTTGTTTTGCATCTCGAGCTGTTGCAGCGACGGCGCGTATTGCTGCAGGAGGGAAGCCATGGCCGGGCTCTTCTTGGCATACTCCCTGGCATCGTTGACCATCGCCTGGAAGACCGCCCGGTTTCGGGTCACCATCACAATCTGCGTCTCCAGACCGCGCTCGTAGCCGTAAAAGGCGCGCACGGAAGCATCGACACGGGCGTGGGTCAGGGCAAACGCCCCAAACAACGCCGTGACGAGCAACAGAAACGCGACCAGGACGGCCGTGATCGAAAAGTTCTTGCTCATGCCGGCTGCCAGTCTAGACCTCTCCAGACGCTTGTCCAAGGCTGTTTTTCGCCGCTGTCACCCTGACCGCGCTTGCATTCCCGCGGCCCGGTGGTCAAGGTCGCTGCATGGGCGGCACAAACAGAGGCCGCCCCGTTGAACTCCCTATGAACGGATCAGTGCATGGTACCGATGGAACTTCGCGCCCCCCCGCTGGCGGCGTGTCCGCGCGCGTTCGGGTCGCGATTGTCGGGGCATCAGGCTACTCGGGCGAGGAACTGGTGCGGTTGCTTCTGGGCCATCCGCGCGCTGAATTGACTGCCGTCACATCGCGGCAGTACGCCGGCCGGACCGTGGCCCAGGTCTTCCCCAAGTTCGCCAGTCACCCGGGCGCCCGCACGCTGCGGTTCAGCGAGCCCAACGTCGATCTCCTCGCCACCCAGGCGCAGGTCGTGTTCCTCGCCCTCCCGCACGGCGTGGCCGCCGAGTTCGCGATGCCCCTCCTGCAACGCGGATGCCAGGTGATCGATCTGAGCGCCGACTTCCGGCTGCGAAGCCCGGCTGTCTACCGCGAGTTCTACGCGCATGACCACCCGGCGCCGGACCTTCTGGCGCGCGCTGTGTACGGGCTCGTCGAGGTCTATCGCGACAAACTCCCCGGCGCCTCCCTCGTGGCGTCTCCAGGCTGCTATCCGACCAGCGTTCTCCTGCCGTCCATCCCGCTCCTCCGCCAGCGGTTGGTGGAACCCTCCGGGCTGATCGCCGATTCGCTCAGCGGGGTGAGCGGCGCGGGCCGCAAGGCCGAGATCGATTACCTGTTCGTCGAGTGCAACGAAAGCATGCGGCCCTATGCGGTCCCCAAACACCGCCACCTCTCCGAAATCGAACAGGAACTCTCCGCCGCCGCAGGCGCCCCCGTCGTCATCCAGTTCACGCCTCACCTCATTCCCGTCAGCCGCGGCATCCTCACAACTCTCTACTTCACGCCGTCCGAACACGTGCAGGGCGCCGACCAGGCCGCCGCGTTTGCGGACAAGGTGGCCGCCTGTTATCAGGCCGCCTACCCGGACCAGCCGTTTGTCCGAATCCTCCAAGGCAACGCCCTGCCCGACACCAAGAATGTGGTCGGCACCAACGTGCTCGAAATCGCCTGGCGCATCGATCCCCGCACCGGGCGCCTCATCGTCATGAGCGCCTTGGACAATGTAGTCAAGGGCGCCAGCGGCCAGGCTGTGCAGTGCTTCAACGTGCTGTGCGGATTCGACGAGACAACCGGCCTGCTGTAGATCACGGCTTGGGTCTGAGCCAGGCCACAAACCCGCCGCCAGGAGCCAACTCTGCGCGCAGGACATCGCCGCGGCGCACGGGGTGCCCGGTGGCAATTGTGATCCCCGTCGGATGGGGCGCGCCATCCCGGTAGAGCGTGGCCAGAAACTCGGTGGAACCGAGGAAATCGGCCGGCGCTTCCCACTCGACCCGCGCATCGCTCCCGTTCAGCACGCCCAGATACCAGGCGTCCCCCGCCCGCCGGGCAAAGGCCGCCAGCCGCCCGATGCGCGAACCGGGCAGCACAATCGTCTCATCCCAAACCACCGGGAGCGCCTGGATCAACCCGAGAAACGGGCTCGCCAGATAATCGTCCGGGTGGTCGCCTGGGGCTATGCCGCCTTGATGGCCGTCGCCATCTGGAACGTCGCGGTCGTGTTCTTCAGGTACTTGGCCCGAACATACGTCGGGAGAAAATCGGAGTGCCCGACCACCATCCGGGTGAACGGCAGCGCAGCGTAGTGTTCGAGCGGCAGCTTGTCCCATAGCACGTACTCCTGCTCGCGAATCCCCTCCCGCGTGATCTCGTTCGGCCAGGTCCGCACCTCACCCGTGGGCTTGTTGGCGCCATGGAAGTTGATCATGAGCCGATGCTCGGCGGCGAGCCGGGTGAGATCTTCGTACGCCTCGATGATCTCTTTGCGCTCGGAATTGAAAAAGTCGATCTTGACGCCTTTGACGCCCGCCTCCCGGCAGCGGCGAAACAGATCCCGGCGCGCCTCGGGCCGGGTCAGGCCCGGACTGTCCTCGCGCCCTTCGGGAAAGGAATGCCACAAGACAATCCCGACCCCTTTGCGCGCCCCGTACTCGCACAGTTCCTGAAGGCGCGCCCAGACGTCGCCCCCACCGGCCAGCCACCCCCACCGCTCGCTCCGCCACCCGGCATCCACCAACAGATGCTCGCAGCGAAGCGCGGCGCATTGATCCACAAACCACTTCTGCAAATGCCATTGCGCACCGTCATTCCCAAACACGCACCACGTGATCAGGGCGCGCCCGGGCTCGATCCACGCCGTCTTCATTCCGTCCGGAAAGAGGCGCGGATCCGGCGGCTCGCAGAGATTGTGGATGACATCGGTGTTGACCAACCCCTGCAAGTCGGGCACGGCCACCGTCACCCGCCACGGCGTAAGAATCTCCCCCTCGACCTCGAAGCCGCCCGGATCGTCCTCGAAAGCGGCCTCAATCCGGCCCGTACCGCTCGGACGCAGCGTCACGCCGCTGTAACCGAACAGGTTCGCCTCCGTCACCAGCAGGTAACCGCCCCGCGCCAGTTCGACTGTGATCGGCGGCCCCAGGTGGACGGCATTGGTCCCGCGCCCGGTCCGCTGTTCGAGCGGGATCAGGGCCGGACGATGCCGCTGGTAGACGCCCTCGTAATCGCCCGTGTTCGTCTGATGCCACACCTCCGAATCCTCCGGCAAGGTCCAACTCGACGCTTCCCCGTTCACCGTCCGCGCGCCCTGTCCAGGCACCCGGTAACGGCAGGCAAACCCATCGTCGAACAGCCGCGCCTCGAGCTGCCACTCCACACCCGAGGCCGCGTGCCGGACAGCCAGCGCGTGCATGCGACACCGGTTGGTGGCGTGGGCCTTCACTCCGCGCCAGGCATACCGTTCATCGACCTCCCGGCTGCTCACCCCGCCCAGCGTCACCCCGGCCCCCAAATCCGTTCCATTGACCGAGATGCCCAGCCTCGAGGGCTCGATCAGAAGCGCTTCCCCACGGCGCAACGACCAGACCAGACGCCCCTCGGAGTCCGGCTCGATCCGGGCGCTCAACCCGCCCCCGGGGCTGGTGAACTCGGCCCCCAGGGCCGCAGAAATGATCCAGAAGCCAACCACAACGGCTGAGATGCGAATTCGCGAATGCATGATTGATGGCGGAGTCTGGACTCTTGACCGTCTCGCGGTCAAGTCACGGAACCGCGGCCACCGCAGTTCGTCTCCAGGCTGCCAGACATTCTCCCGTGCAAGGCTCACGACCCTTCGCTGACGTCCCGCCCGTGAACCCGACTTTGCCCAATCAGCTCTTCCTCAATGGCGCCTGGCGCGACGGCGCGGCCGGTCTGCGCGCTCCACTGATCAATCCCGCCACCGAACAACCGTTCGCCATAGTTGCAGCTACCTGCTGACGGTGAATCTCGATATGGACCCGCTGGACGGATTTGCTGTCGCCAATTGGGATGCGGGTTTTGGGGACTTCACACTGCGGCCGGATCTGGCCACGTTGCGGGTGATCCCATGGCAGCCGGCCAGCGCGCCGGTGATCTGCGATTGTCTGCGGCACGACGGCTCCGTCGTGGCGGAGGCGCCCCGCTCCGTCCTGCGTCGCCAACTCGGAGACGTTGCAGCGACTGGGCTTGACGGCGGTCGCCGCGAGCGAACTCGAATTCTATCTCTTTAACCACACGTACCACGACGCGTTTGCCAACGGCTACCGGGATCTGACCCCTCAAGCGATTACCGCATCGACTATCACCTCATGCAGCCCACCCGCGACGAAGCCCTCATGCGGGCCATCCGCACCGGAATGAACGGGGCGAGCAACCCCATCGAAAGCAGCAAGGGCGAACGGGGCCGGGGTCGGCACGAGGTGAACTTCACCTGGGCCGACCCGATCGAGACGGCAGACCGCCACGCCATCTTCAAACAGGGCGTCCGCGAGCTCGCCCAACAGCATGAAAAAGGCATCTCGTTCATGGCCAAATACGCGCCGGGCGAGGCCGGCAGTTCGGGCCACCTCCATTTCAGCCTTTGGAAAGGGAGCCGGAACGCGTTCTGGGATGAACCTGAAAACCGTTCCACCCCGGGAATCCAACCCACAAGGTCAAACCGAACCTCGGCGTCCCGCCCCAACCAACCGGCATCCAAGAAGTTCCCGGCGTATCACGGATCCCAGCTCTTCCGCCGATTCCTGGGCGGCCTTCTCAAGTACACGCCCGAACTGAGCCTGTTCTTCGCACCCACCGTCAACAGCTACAAGCGCTTCCAGCCGGGCAGTTGGGCGCCAACCCGCATGGCCTGGGCGATGGACAACAGAACCACAGGCTATCGCGTCGTGGGACACCACAACGGTTTCCGAATCGAGAACCGCATGCCTGGTGCCGACGTGAACCCATACCTCGCGTTCGCCGCGACCTGCGCCGCCGGTTTGGCTGGCGTGCGAGAACGCCTCGATTGCGGCCAACCCTATCAAGGCAACGCTTACTTGGACACGACTCTGCCTCGCGTCCCCGCCAGCCTCCGCGACGCCGCCGACCTCTTGGACGCTTCCCGGCTCGCCCGCGCCGCATTTGGAGATGCCGTGGTGGATTTCTATGTGCGTCACGCCCGCATCGAGCACCAGGCGTTTCAAGACGCCGTCACCGACTGGGAGCGCCAGCGCTATTTCGAGCAGATTTAGCCTCGCCACGGTCGCGCAGAATCTCCGCCTGCTGGTTTCGTTTCTCAGCAAGCAGTCCCTTCTCGGACGCCTATCGCATCGAGAATCTCACCGGCCTCAAGGATGCGATAAAGATAGAGTGACAGGTTCATAATTATTGACATATCTTTGAAGTTGGGGCACGTATGCGGCATGCAATGGCGGAGGGGATGGAATGGAATGAAAGAGAGGTAGTGTATGCGGATGGCACGGATCA
>CAYPUR010000106.1:11761-15523 GCA_964413865.1 uncultured Verrucomicrobiota bacterium | reverse complement strand
TGCGTTTTAGGGCTGCCTACATTACAAGCTCTTTTTCGTCAGGAATACGATTTATGCGACGCCCCAAAGGTGTAAGGACCCGGAAGGCAGTGGCCAAGCGATTCAAGATCACCGCCACCGGAAAAGTGCTGCGCCCGCATGCGGGACGCCGCCATTTGCTTGCTTCGAAGAACTCGAAGCGCCGTCGGCATCTGCGTCACTCGGCGGTGGTTAAGGCCGTCGACGTGGCAAGGATCAAGGAGAGCATGCCGTTCAGCCACTAGGAAGTGGCCGGCCATACTGCGAATTCTCCTTGTTTCAAACCGTTAACTTAATTTCCCATGCGCGTTACCAACGCCCCTGCCTCTCGTAAACGCCGCAAACGCATGCTGCAAGCCGCCAAAGGCTTCCGTGCCCGGCGTTCCAAGCTCTATCGCTATGCTTCCGACGCCGTCGATCACGGCCGGCAGTATTCGTATCGCGACCGCAAGACCAAGAAGCGGAACTTCCGGGCCCTGTGGCAGATCCGGATCAACGCCGCCGCCCGCGCCGCCGGCCTGACCTACAGCCGGTTCATGGAAGGGCTCAAGGCGGCGAAGGTCGAACTGGACCGGAAGATGCTCGCCGAGTTGGCGGCAACGGATGCCCCGACGTTCGCCGAGTTGATCAAAGCGGCCAAGACCGGCCTGCAAGCCAAGACGAACGGCTGAGCGGGAATCAGCGTCGATCGACCTTGCGGCTGCGCCGGGTCGCCACGCCGCTGTACACTCGTCCGCATGTCCGCCACACTGTGGACCACCGTGAAGCCGAAGACTCCAGGACCGATGCGCGCTTGCGTTTTTGTTGAGTGACTCTTTCTTCGAGCGGGTTCTCACGCGCCCATCCCAACGCATGCCAGGCTTCGTCGACCAAATCCAGCCGATCCTCGAGACGGCGCTGTCGGAGTTGCGCGCGGCGCGGGACTTGACCGTGCTGGATCAGGCGCGCACGGCCTACCTCGGCGCAAACGGTCGCTTCACCGCGCTGATGAAGCAACTGGGTTCGCTGCCAAAAGAGGAGCGCCCGGACGCCGGCAAGCGAATCAACACCGCCAAAGGCATGCTCGAGGCGACGCTCGCAGCCCGCAGACAGGAACTGGAGTTGGTTGCGGCGTTGCCGACCGAGCCGACCGATTTCACGCTGCCCGGACGCCGCCGTCCGCTGGGCCGGTTGCACCCGCTCACCCTGGTGACTGAGGAAATTGTTCGGAGCTTTCGCAAGCTCGGTTTTGCCGTGGCCGATGGACCGGAGGTCGAAGACGAGTACCACTGCTTCGACGCCTTGAATACCCCGGCGGACCACCCGGCACGAGACACCCAGGATACGTTCTACCTCTCCGCCGCGCGGGCGCCCGGAGCCCAAGGCCAGGATGCAACCCAGCCGACGCCGAAGTGGCTGCTGCGCACGCATACCTCCTCGGTCCAAATCCGCGTGATGGCCAAGCAACCGCCGCCGGTGCGCATCATCGTGCCGGGGCGCGTCTATCGACGCGACAATGCGGATGCAACCCACAATCCGACCTTTCACCAGGTCGAGGGATTGTACGTGGATCGGGGGGTGGCCGTCTCCGATTTGAAGGGGACGGTCGAGTTCGTGTTTCGGGAATTGATGGGTCCGGACACGCGCATCCGCTTCCGCCCTCACTACTTCAGCTATACGGAACCGAGTTTCGAAATCGACTTCTCGAGCCCGCTGACGCGCAAGATGGGCAAGGAATGGCTCGAGATCGCCGGATGCGGCATGGTCCATCCCCAGGTGTTCGAAAACGTGGGATATGATCCAGAGATCTGGACCGGATGGGCCTTCGGCTTCGGGATCGAGCGCATCGCCATGATCCGCTACGGGATCGACGATATCCGGCTGTTCTACGAGAACGACCTGCGCTTCCTCAGGCAGTTCTAGAAAAGCGGGTTGATCAGGATGCCGATCACACTGAGCGGACCCTGGTCTTCGAGGGATTCGGTGGCTTTGTCCAGCTTCTGCAACGTCAGCTTGGCGTTGTCGATCAACGCCTCGTCGTTCACCAGTTTGCCCACCGACCCCTGCCCGTGGTTGACCTTCTGAAGCACCTCCTTCAGATGAGTCGCCGCCTCCGTCACCTCCTGATAGAGCCGCTCCTCGCTGATCAATCGGCCCACCGTTCCCTTGCCTGCGCGGACGTCGGCGACAATGGTCTTGGCTTCCGCCACCAGGTCCCGCGCATCATCGGAGGTCGAGTTGAGATTGGTCACCGTGCTCAGGGCCGACTCGTACAGGGCGTCCTCGTTGATCAGACGCCCGATCGTGCCCTGGCCCGAGTTGATCCGGGCGGCCGCCGCCTGGATGTTGGTGAGGATCCCGGTGACCCGGGGGCCTTCTTCCGTGATGAAATCCCGGAACGGCATCACCAGTTCGTCGAGCTTCAGGTCGGTGAAATTCGCCGTGATCTTCTTAATGTCGCCCGCCACGCCATCCAGCTTGGACATCAGGGCGCTGATGTCAGACTGCTCCTCGGTGGCAATCTCCTGGTCTGGCAGGGTGATGATCTCGCCATTGTCGGTGCCAAAATCCAGCGCCACGTAGTTCTGCCCCATGAGCCCGGAGAATCTGATGGCGGCGCGAGTGTCGGTGCGCACCGCCGCCTTGGGCTCCAGGATCTTCATCTGCACCAACACCATCGAATCGGCAAACTGGATGTCCTCGACCCGGCCGATCGGCTTGCCGGCCATCTTGACCGGATCGCCCTTCTTGAGTTCATGGATGTTCTTGAAGCGGGCGTTCAAACGCAGGCCGCCCCGGAGAAAATCGAGGCCGCCTACCATCTCGAGGAGAATCATGCCCGCGACCATGGCGAGCGCGAAAAGAAAGCCCACGCGCGATTCGAGTGTGTTCTTCATGGAGTGATTGGTTCGGGATTGAATCGAAAATCCGCCTGCAGAAACCGCTGGACGAGCGGATGGGGATCCGCCTTGACCTGGTCCGGCGGCCCGAGGGCGATCAACTCGCCCTCGTCCATGAGCGCGATCCGGTCCGCAATGCCGAACGCCAGGTCGCGGTCGTGCGTCACCACAATCGAGGTGACGTGGATGCGCTGGTTGAGCCGCAGGATTTCGGCGCCGATCGTCACGGCGATGAGCGGATCCAGTTCGCTGGTCGGCTCGTCGTAAAGGATGAGTTGGGGCTCGATCACAAGGGCCCGCGCGATGGCCACGCGCTTCTTCATGCCGCCTGAGAGCTCGCTGGGCAGCTTGTTCTCGATCCCCTTGAGCCCGACCAGCGCCAGCTTTTCGGTGACAATCCGCCCGATGGTCTCGGGCGGATGCAGTCGGTGCTCGCTCAGGTAAAGACCCACGTTCTCGGCCACGGAAAGGGAATTGAGCAATGCGCCGGACTGAAACACCATGGCCAGCCGATACCGATCCACCACCCCGGCCGAATGAATCGGCTGTCCTTCAATCAGAATCTCGCCCCGGTCCGGGACCTCGAGCCCGATGAGGTGCTTGAGCAGGACGGTCTTGCCGCTGCCGCTCGGCCCCATCAAGACGAACACCTCCCCGCGCTCCACCTGGAAGTCGATGCCTTTGAGCACGAGCTGACCGTCGTAGCTCTTGCACACGTCGCGTGCCTGGAGGCTCACCCCCTGTTGTGCCGTGGCGTTCATCGGTCCAGGTGCATCAGCAGTCGCGTCAGAAAGTAATCCAGGATCAGAATCAGGATGATCGAGTTGGCGACGGCCTTGGTCACGGAGCGCCCGATGCCGCGCGG
>CAYPUR010000106.1:0-11751 GCA_964413865.1 uncultured Verrucomicrobiota bacterium | reverse complement strand
GCGGCCCGCCGATCGTGTGCAGGCCCTGGTGACACGAGACCAGGCCGATCACAACGGCGAATGCCGCGCTCTTGAACAGGCCGTTCACAACGTCCACCAGGTCAATCCCGTCCCGGAGGCTGTTAAAATAGCCCTCGTAGGAAATCGCAATCTGATAATTGTACACCGACACCACGGCCCCGCCCAGCCACCCGACCAGGATCGAGAACACAACCAGCACCGGCAGCGCAAGGCTGATCGCCACCAGCCGCGGCAACACCAGGTATTGGATCGGATTGATGTTCATCGTGCGCAGCGCGTCGATCTCCTGGTACACGGTCATTGATCCCAGCTCCGCCGCCATCGATGACCCGATGCGCCCGGCGATCAGCATGGCCATCATGGCGGGGGCCAACTCGCGGCACATCGACAGGCCGACGATCTGGCCGATGAAGTTGGTCAGGCCGCGCTCGGCCAGCACCGGACCGGTCTGGAGCGCGAGCACCCCCCCGATGAAGAACGAGAGCAGGCAGGCCATCAACAGGCTCGCGTTCCCAATCTCGAACAACTGGTCGAACACCTTGTGCCGCTGGCGCCACGTCATGGGCAGAGCCCACGCCGTGCGCCACAGCAGCATCAGCATTTCACCGACGTTCTGGAACATGATCTCTCGTCGCCCCCCGCGCCGGCTTGCCTCCGAACAGGCCCAGCCAGCGCCACCGCGCGCCCACAGGCCCGGCTTCATACCGAATCATGCCGAAGAAGATCGAGCATTTCTTGATGCCCGGAGCCGCTTCCGACCGGTAGAGATTCCAGAGCAAGGAACGGCTGCGCGCACCGGTCCGCGCGTTCTTCTCCGAGCGCCACAACGACCAGAGAGGCGACCAGTTCCGAGTGACGCTCGGGTTCGAGGACAGGACCGCCTCGATTGGCGCAAAGACCTGGAATCGTTCGTTGCCCTCGAAATCGCGCCGGGACGCGAACAGCGGCCAAATGTCTGTCCGCCGCCTGGTCCGGTCGGTCGCCCTCTGCCGCTCGGCGATGTCCGTGTAAAGGAAGAAACCGACGCGTGTCAGATCGCGCTCGAGCGCCTGCGTCCGCGTGTGTCTCTGCCAAAGAATCGGCCAGAGGTACCAGGTGGTCTCCCCCTCCCGATACCGGCTGTGGGAATAGAGCGGAAAGACCCGATCGGTCGTCTTGCCTTCGCCGCGCGCGAACACGATCAACGGCCAGGGGAACCCCACTTGCCGATAGCCCTCGGCATGCGCGTCGACAAATGTCGGTCCCAACGGCCACAGGTAGGTGCGCGTCTCCTTGGCGGGCGACAACTGCAGACTGTAGAAGGGCAGCAGGACCCGCTGGCGCATCGCGTTCGTCGAGCCGATGTCGATGGTGTTGTGGAAGAACAGCGGCCACAGCACAAACAGCGCCTCGTGCCCCCAGAGCGCCTCGACACCGCCCAGGCTGTTCGTCCGCCACGTGGTCTCCTTGCGCTCCTGACCGATCAAAGGCCAGAACTGCCAACCCCGCAGCCCGTCACCGTATCGCCGATGAAACAGGGGCACCAGGTAATTGTCGGTCACCACGTCCTTCTTCCGGCTCTGGGCGTAAAGCGGCCAGAGAACCACCCGCCACTCGTCCCGAAACAAACGCTGTTGTGTGTGGCCGTAGAACGGAAACACCGCGCTGTAGTTGCGCGCCGGATCCCCGGAGCGCCGGAAAAAAATGAGCGGGAACAGGCTGAATCCCCGTGATTCCGTCCCATCCTGCGACCGGCCAGCCCCAAAACTCAGCAGTTGCCCCACTTGCAGTCGCGATTCCACCCCGTAGCGATCATAGGTCATGATCGGGTAGAGAAGGTCCCAGGATAACGCCGCGACGCCCGGACGCCGGAGACTCGAGAAAAGCGGCGGCAAAGCCAGGGTCGCGGCGGCTTCCTGGACAGGTGTCGGTTCATCAGGAAAGGAAAGGACGCCGAGTTCTTCAGGCCATTCCTGCCACACGTCCTGGCGATAGTAAAAGGGCCCCAGCGCTTCCGTGCGCTCGCCCGGCTCGAGCGTGAGCCGAAACCGATGATAAAGCGGGCCCCACGCCGCCTCCTCCGCATGCGCCCCGCCACAGAGAAGGCCGCCGGCGCCGCATCCGGCCAACAGCAGCGCCAGCACCACGCCTCTCATGGAAACAAAGCAACGCACCGTGCCCCAGCATGAGAGCCGACGCCCCGCACCGTCAAGTCTGGTCGAGCCGGATTTCCCAGATGGTCGGGCCTTCGTTCGCTTCGAGGATGTTTAACCTCACCTCGCGCGCGTTGACCGGTTCAAACGACCGGGTGAAGTCCTCCCCCAATTGCGTGCCTGCGAAAATGGTCTTCCAGTCGCTGCCCGCCTTGTACTGCAACTCGAAACGCTCGACGCGCCCGGGATACGCCTCGCGGATGCGCACGCGATGAAAGGTCCTGGGCCGGCCGAAATCGCGCGCGACCCAGGCGGTCTTCGTCCCGGCATCGGTCGCCCATCGCGTGTGGTCGTCGTCATCAAAAGCGCTCTCGGCGCCATATTCCATCATGTTCTGGTAAACCGTCGAGGCGCTGGCCTGGATTGCCGACGGCAGGCTCAGCGGCGCAATGTCCATCGCCGACCCCTCCAACTCGAGGCGGACGATGGTGTCGATGTCGGACCGATCCTCCGGCGCAACGGCGAACAAAACCCCTTCGGACGTCTGCGTCACGCGGACGCGGCCTCCTGTCAGGAGCGTGCTGCCGATGATCTTCATCGGCAGATTGGGCACGGTGATTGTGTCCGAATCCCAGCGCAGGATGTGAACGAACACCTCCCGCCCCCGGCGGGTGCTGGCAAACGCCTTCGACGGCTTCCACGGACCGCCGCGCGTTCCGTAGATGGTCTGGCCGTGCCGGGCCAGCCAGGCCCCCATCTCGCGAAGCCGCTCGACCTGACGCGGCTCGATCCGGCCGTCGGGCATCGGCCCCACATTGAACAACAGGTTGCCATCCCCACCCGCGCACAGCGCAAGTGTCTGGAGGCATTCCTTGAGCGATTTCATGGTGTCGTTCGGCTTCCACGCCCACTGCTGGCATATGGTCATGCAGGTCTCCCAGGGCCGATCCATCTGGAATGCGCCGACCCGCTGCTCGGGTGTGTCGTAATCGCCGGGCGCGCCGCTCCGGTTGTTGAGGATGATGTCCGGCTGAAGCGATCGGGCCAGGTCGATCAACCCCTGCCCTCGCCGGCGGTCGAACTCCTGCGGGACGTCAAACCACATGATCAGGAGCGGACCGTAATTGCGGATCAGTTCGGTCATCTGGCCGCGCAGATAGGCCTCGTACCGGTCGAGGTTCGGATTCGGCTTGCGCGTCTGCCCGCCGGGACTGCCCAGCGGGAAGTCCGGGTGATGCCAGTCGCACACCGAATGATACGTGCCGAACGCCAACCCGCGTTCCTGACATGCCTGCGCCAGTTCCTTGACCACGTCCCGACCGAATGGCGATTGCATGATGTTGAAATCCGTCTGCTTCGTGTCCCACATGCAGAAGCCGTCGTGATGCTTCGTCGTGAACACGACGTACTTCATGCCGGCCTCCGCCGCCACCCGCATCCATTCCCCGGCGTTGAACTCGACGGGATTAAAGCTCTTGTGGAGCCGGTCATACTCCTCGATCGGAATCTGAGCGCCGCGCGACCAGCCAATCTCCGTTCCCTTCAGGCTGACGGGCCCCCAGTGGATGAACATGCCGAATCGCGCCGCGCGCCACCATTCGAGGCGCGCAAGGTGGGGAGGTTGCGCCCCCGCACTCGAACCCCCGGCAGGGACGTCCGCCGCTTGCCCAGCCGCGCCCACAAGCAGGAGAGTCACCGCCCAATTCAAACACCGAATCATGGTCTTCATATGTGGGGATGTGTCCGGCGGCACATTGGGCCGGGACGGGCACGTGATGCAACCGTTTTTCAAAGCCCGTCCTCCAACACCCGCGCCTCACGCCGCCCGTTCGTAGAGGCGATACCGTTTGTAGACCTTCGCCCCGAACAACTCGATGACACGCCGCATCTTCACATTGTCCTCGAGCACCCAGGAGGCCTCGGCGGATGTGAACCCGAGACGAAACCCGGTCTTCAATCCCTCCGACAACATCACGGACTCGAGGCCGCGTCCGCGGTAGGCCGCTTTCACGCCCAACGTGATCACCCGACACTGTTTGGGCACCTTCTGACCGAACAGATAGGGGATGAAACCAAAGAGCTTCGGCGTCAACAAACGGCCCTCGAGGGGCTTCAACGCCTCGTTGAAATCCGGCACCGCCAGCAGAAAGCCGACCGGCTCGGCCGGGCTCTCGGCCAATTGAACCAATCCTTCCACCAGCAGGGGCTTGAGCCGCGCCGCCAGGAAATCGACCTCGGCATCGGTCATCGGCGTGAACCCCCAGTTGTGTTCCCACGCCGCGTTGTAGATCTGCTTCACCTTGGCCAGGTCGGCTTCCAGGCCCTTCTTGGTCACCGCACGAAACGCAAGCTCCGGATTCCGCTCGCGGCACTTGTTGGCGAGCCGGTTGAGCCGATCGAGCGGGCTCTTCGAGATGTCGATGAAATAGGCCAGAAGGTCCTTGGCCTTCTGGAAACCCAGCACGCCCAGCAACTCGGGGTAATACCGCGGATTGTAGGGCATCATGAAGACCGGATCCATGTCGAACCCCTCGACCAGCAGACCGCACTCGTCGTTGCTCGTCGGATTCATCGGACCCAGGAGACGCGTGAGCCCCTTGGACCGCCCCCACGCGCCCACCGCATCGAGAAGGCCCGCCGCCACGGCGGGATCGTCAGCCGACTCGAAAAACCCAAAGAACACCGTCTGCTGGGTCTCCACCCGGTTGAAGTGATGATCGATAATCCCGGCGATCCGGCCCACGTCACGTCCCCCCCGCTGCGCCACCCAAAGCTGCACCTCGGCATGTTCGAACAGCGGGTTGGCGTCCGTGAAAACCTTCTTCAGATCAAAAAGCAGCGGCGGCACCCAGTGGGGATCGCCGTTGTAGATGCCGTACGAAACCCGCAAGAAACGGTCCAGATGACGCGAACGACGCTCCAACGGAACGATGGCCAGGCTCATGAGCAGATATTCTTATCCGGTCTGTCCTTCGGACGGCACGCCGCCCACAGCCGGAATGCTACCTCGAAACGGTCGGCGGACGCAACGTCACACACGCGCCGGAGGGCGCAATCGCGAGATGGCGGTGTTTCGTGGGGGAATCAAGAGGCAAGCGCTCAGTTTTGGGGTATCGGGAGTGAACGAACCGCCGGTTGGCCATCGGTTCGGTCGGTGGAGGCAGGGGAGCAATGTTGGGCCCAGTCGCCATTTTGGCGAGCTTCTTCGGGCAATCCTTCCAGAGTTTTGAGGACTTGCTCCTCCTGGCCATAACGCAACTGATGGAGCAGAGGCTCGACCCATTGCTGAGCTTGAGCCGGGTCAGGATGGAGATCGCGAGCGACATCCCACAGGTGCTCGGAAGCGTGGTCAAAGTCCAGTTCCTGGATAGCCCCCACAGAGCTGCTTGGGCATGAGCCTTCTCGAACCTTCGTGTGCACGAGAAGCGCACGGGAGGGGCGACATCCTCGTCGCCCGCAAACTCGTCCCTGCGATTCTCCTCCCTCTTCGAGGATGAGTCACCGCCGCACTCGGCGTAGCGAGCAATCGTCGTAGGTCACGTGGCCTTCCTGGTAAGGGCAATGGATGAGCGTTTCGATCTGGAACCGGATCTGTGCCGTGTCGGGCAATGTGCTGATTGTCCGGGCCACTCGCGCATACGGACCGGCCTGCTTCAGCGCGGCCTTGGGATGCTCTCGCAGCACTTTCCCCTCACGGTCCAACTCGATCAGCAAAAGTCCCGCTGAGTCCTCGGGCGCAGCGCCAAATCCCTTCCCGCGCAAATCGGCGGCGCGCACCCAGACGGATGCCGTGTACTCGGCGTCGGGAGCCGTCTCGACATCCTGGTACACGCGGATCAAGCCGGCCTTGTCCGTGTGCGTGCGCAGAGCGCCCTGTCCAGTATGGAATTCGGGCAGACCCCAGTCCGGATGCTGCTGGTAATCCAGTTCCTGCCAGAGGTAGCTTGGGGTGGCGTCGGCGAACTGATAGTGCCAGTCCGCCAAAACACCCGTCGCGCCCGGGCCGCCGGTTCTTCCCTGTCTGGTCTCCTCGAACCCGGGATTCAACAGCAGGTTGCCATCCGGATCGGGTGCAGGCGCGCTGATCGGGCGCGCGCCGGAACCTCCGCGGCCGGGCCCGATCTCGAGCGCCTGGAGAAAGGCCTCGCCGCGGATGACGCGCGTCCCGTCGGTCGTGCGCGCGCCGGTAAAGCGGAATTCCAGGATCCCCTGCCGGGGCGACAGGTCGTCGAAGACGAGGTCCAGGGCGCGGTTGGGTCCGCCCGCCGTAGCCGCGACATCGAGCGCCCGCACCACACGCTCGCCGTTGATCCAGATGTCGAAAGGATTCCTGCGCGAATCGAGCCCGCGGGTGGCGGCGAACTTGAGGCGCGCGTGATAGCGGCCCGGACCCACCGTCAGGTTGACCCAAAAATCCCGCGCGTGAACGCCGTACCGGTACAACTCGGCATCGACCGTCCCTTCGATCCGTTCCGACGCCGGGTCGGTCCACCAACAGGCGGCGACGGAGTCGACCCCCGCACCGAGCCGCGCGATCCACTCGGTCGCCGGACGCCAGGTCTCACCCTGTGCGTCCCGGTAGTCCGCGCGATGCGGGTAACCGAAAATCATGCGCTGATATCCGACGGGACCTGTGCCGACTGGATAGTGGCAGGCCCCGGTGGCGGACGACGCCACAACCGCATCCACAAGCAGCCGGGATCCAGTGGCGTACGGATTCTTGGCGCCGCGGGCGACGACCTTCAGCGTGTGCGCGCCCTCGTCCAGACCGCTGCGGTGATAGAGCACCTGCTGGGCGCGGGCGGCCGGGTTCCAGCAATCGACGGGCACAGCTTGTTTGACGCCATCGAGGAAAACGTCAGCCAAACCGCCTTGCGGTCCCACGCCACCGATCAGGCGCACCTGGTTGCCTTGGAATCGCGCGGTTACCGCGGCGTCAGAAGCGCTGGCGACATGCAGCGCGCCCCCGAACGCAGCGTCGTCGGACTCGACACTCCAATCGCCTTCGTAGGTCAGGGCCGGGTCGTCCTGGGCCTCCTGCGGGTCGGGACCGGTGACCACGACATGCCGGGCGCCGTCATGGCGAATCGACACGATGGCGTCCCCGTTCGGAAGCGGTTTCACGTGGTACCCGTTTTCAGCCAAGTCGGGCCGGGCGCGCAGGGCGGCGCCGTCGGCGGTGACGCCCGCGGGGCTGAACGCGAGCCGCAGCACTTCAGTCGTTCCGGCGGGGGCGTCGAAGGTCGAGTAGCGAATGCGGCCCTTGCCGTACACGATCGAGTTGACGACGGAGGTGGCGCGGACGATGTGGTTTTCGCGGCTGGCCCCGAGTTCCTCCGGCATCCAAGCGAGCGCGGCCAGCATCCAGCGCAGTGGCATCGGATGAGCGATGTTCAGCCAGGTGCCGTTCACGATCACCCCGCCGTCGATGTTGTCCTCGGTCACGCCGGTTTCGTGGGCATCATAGGTCTGGAGAACCATCATCCGGTAAGCGAGTTCGCGGGCCCAATCGTCTCGGGTGTGCCAGGCATACTCGGCCAGGGCGGGGGCGATCAGGAATGGGCTGTACCATAGGGAGCGTTCGCAACAGGAACTCGACTCTGGAAAAGCCCAGGCGCCGCTGTAGACATCCCCCCTCGATTCGGGCGCGACGCCGCTCCGGTGGAGGAACAGGGTGAGGATGTTGCGGGCGTCGGTTTGCCAGTTTGGGAACTCGGCCTGGTGGTGGAGCAGATACACGGCAGCGTCGGGCGTCGTCAGGCAGTTCTGCGTCGGGTTGGCCCAGTCCCAGAAATAGCGGCCCCATGTATCGTCGACCGTCCACGCCGGCAAGAGCCGATCGCGCAAATACGCCCGCCCGGCGTCGCGTGCCGACACGATCGCATTGTCTTTCCCGGTGTAACCCAGTCGAATCAAATCGTCGAGGAACGCCAGGATCATCGTCACGCCGCCAGTCTGTTGGTTGTCCTTCCAGGGCGCCGCCTCGGGGTTGGCATAGCGTCCCCAGGGGGCTTCGCCCGCGTCTTTCCGACAGCGCTCGGCCAGGAGATCGCCCCAGTGCCGGGCCGCGGCCAGCCAGCGGGCGCTCCCGGTCAGTTGGTAGGCCCGCAGCAGGCCCTGGCCGGTTGAACCGCAGATGTCCAGTTGGATCATCCCCTGCGGATCGCATTTCCCGTAAGCCTTGCCTTTGACCGGCACGCTGATGAACAGGCCCGGCCACGGATGATCCGGCGGCGTGACGCAGTGATTCAGCAGGAACTCCCCGAGGTAGGTCAAATGCGCGATCGCCGCCGGATCGCCCGAATAGCGGTAGTAATCCACCCACCCGTTGAGCAGGCTGGTCGAGCGTTGGCCCAGGTCGCCGTTCATCCAGGCATCAGGCGCCTTGGGTGTGATGCGACCGTCCGGGTCGATCTGCCACAGGCTCGTGAACAGATAATCCGGATACGCCGCAATGGCGCTGTTGGTATCGGTCCAAGGGTATCTCTTCAAGGTCTCCGCCGCGATCCGGATGCGGAAGTCGCATTGGCCGTTCAGTCCCCGATACCAGGGCGCGATCACGCCGTGCGCATCGGAGACGGCAGCGTGCCCGTAGTACCGCGATTGCACCGTGGCGCACCGCGCGGCATCCATGAACACCGCCAGAAACAGAATCACGCCGAGAACCCGGATGGCGCCCGGGTTCATAAGGGACGCTCCCGCAGCCGCAGGGTGGTTTCTCCGGGAATGGTTCATAGTCGCCGCGCATGGTCGAAAGGCCAGGGTGTTCTTCAATGACCGGCCGTTCGCGGCAGGCTTCCGTGGTGGGGAATCGTTTCTGCGCATAGTCTCTCAGTCTTGCACGACGCGATAATACCGCGCGGCGCCCGCGGGCGCGGTGGTGTACGGGTTGGCGGGGTTTGCCACCTTGCTCCAGGCGCCAGCCAAGGCGTCGGCCTGTTCGAGCACGCCGCTGCCAGTCCAGCCGATCGCAATCTCGCCCGTCATGGATCGCGTGATCGTCAGGGTGGCGGGGACGCCTTGGGCACTCTCGATGAGTTGGAGGCCGGTCACCGTGCTGAAGAACGCGCCCGCCTGGCCGGACGTCAGCTTGATCTCGGTGACGCCTCCGATGTTTTTGAATACGACATGGTCCTCGCCCAGAACGGGGAACCCGGTGTCCGGAATCTGCTTGAGCGTCTGGGTGGGGCCGCCGACCAGGGTGTAGGCCTGGCCCCAGCCCAGGTTGAAGTCGGTGGCGATCCCGTACACATACACATCATGGCTCTTGCCGGCCTCGAGGTTGCGAAAGCCGAACTCGGGCGAAGCCTTGCCCCCACCGAAATGCCAATAGCTGCGCTGCAGCAAATTGCCCCCGCCGTTCTCCGCAAACCAGCCGCTCAATGGCTCGCCGAAACTGCCCGAGAAGAACCGGGCGTTCACTGGCACACCGTCCGAGTCCACTAACGCCATCTCGCGGTTCGCATCCGCGCGCAACGTTTCCTCGGTGACCTGATTCCAGACGGTCCCGACATCCGGAGCCGCTGCCACCCCGGCATACTCCGAACTGCCTGCGGCGACGATCAGGTTGATGTTCACCGCCGGCGGCACCGTCTGCAGGGTCAGACGCGCGGCTTCGCTGGTCACCGAACCGGCGGCGTTGCTCACCACCACGCTGTAGAAGCCTTCGTCGTCGCTCCGGGTCGACGCAATGACGTAACGGTCGCCCGTCGCCCCCGGGATGGCTTCCCCGTTCTTCCGCCACTGGTAAGTAAACGGCGCGGTGCCGGTCGCCACCACCGTGAACGTCACGCTGGCGCCCTGGCGCACGAAGCGACCGGTCGGCGGCTGAACAATCTTCGGTGTGTCGGTGGCGGGGATGAGTTGCAGACCGGTCACGGTGCTGAACACGGCGCCATTGCCCAACTCACCGGCGGTGAACATCACCTCCATCACGCCCGTGACGTCGCGGAACAGCGCGTAATCCTCGTGAAGGATCGGGAACCCGGTGTTCACCACCTGGTTCAGCGCCTGGGATTCACCTCCGACCCGGTTGACGCGCTGCGTGTAACCGAGGCCAAAATCCGTGGCGATGCCGTAGACATAGACATCATACCGCACCGCGGGGTCGAGATTCGTGAAGCCAAACGGCGGTGTCTCGTTTCCCGCGCCGCTGTGCCAATAAGTTGCCTGCAGGGCATTGCCGCCGCCGTTGTTGGCAAACAGAGCGCTGCCGGGGTCGCCGAAACTCACGGAGGTGAAGCCGATGGACGACGAGACGCCATCCGAATCCACCAACGCCAGCGTGCGGTCGGGGGCTGACGTGAGGTCGCTTTCCGTGACCTGGTTCCAGACCGTTCCCGGGTCGGGAGCCGCGGCGGCGCCGGCGTACACATTCTGTCCAGAGGCGACCGCCAGGTTCACGTTCACCCCGGGTGGGGTGAACACCAGGACCAGGTTCGCCACCTCGCTGGTGACGGCGCCGGAGACATTCCGCACGACCACCGTGTACGCGCCCGCATCCGCCGCGCTCACGGCGGCGATGTGGCACGTCGGTTCGGTGGCGCCGGTGATTGCCTGGCCATCCTTGTGCCATTGAAAGGTCAAGGGGAGTGCCCCGGAGGCCTGAACCGTGAACGTCGCCTCGGCGCCCACCCGTTTGGTCTGGCCTTCAGGTTGGGCAACAATGATCGGAACGCCCGGGTCCACGAACAACCGCGCAACACGGCTGGTCGCCGTGCCGTACTGATTGCTGACGACCACGCGGTATTCGCCATCGTCGGCCAAGGCCACCGCCGGAAATGTCAGCGTGCTGCCGGTCGCGCCATCCACCGGCTGGCCGTCCTGTTCCCATTGGAAAGCCAGGGTGCGGGCCCCGGACGCCACCACGCTCAAGGTCGCCGGAGTGCCAAGCAAGACGGTTGCACCCGCGGGCTGCACGAAGATGCTCGGCGGTTCTGTCGCCGGCGAGTCCACCACCAGCTTCGGCGAGACGCCGCTGGCCAGCTTTCGAATCGAGGATGGCTGCAGGGGCCTGTCCCAGATCGAGACGTCGTCCATCAATCCGCCGTACCCGGTCCCGAACGGGCCGCCCAGGTTGCCTTCGAGATCCAGCCTTGCCCCCAGGCCCAGCTCGGCGGCATCGAAATCCAAACCTGAGTTGGCGCTGAGCAGCGGCTCGCCGTCCAGATACAGCGTGCAGCGGCCGGGGGCGTAAACGAACGCCAGGTGTGACCAGCGGCCGGCTTGGATCGTGCCGCCCTCGGCGAGGAGATGCCACCCGTTGTTGTAGACCAGAACCGTGCCGCGGAGAACGACGGCATTCGGAAGGCTGCCCATTGCCACGATGCCGTTGTAGCTGGCCGGCGCGGGGAGCAGCGAGTAGAGGCGGGCCGAGGGTTGGTCGAGACAGGTGTCGCTGGGATTGATCCAAAGAGAGATCGCGCCCTGATTCCGGAGTCCGACGTTGCCGAGGTTGACATAGTCGTCGACCCCGTCCCACGCCAGCGCCGTGGTCGAATGCGCCAGCGCTTCGGGCCGATTCCCGCCCACCCACGCGGTGCCGGGATCTGATTCCATCAGCACGCCGAGATTGCCGGCGGCCACTTCGTTCGCCGCC
>CAYPUR010000105.1:1092-15556 GCA_964413865.1 uncultured Verrucomicrobiota bacterium | reverse complement strand
CGCTTCTTATCGTAGCAATACAATGGCGGAATACAATGGTTTTAATTGCTGCGCAGTCCGCGGATGGCGGCTTCCTCGAAGGCGTACACCTCCCGAGCCTGGCCGGGCATCTGTCCGAAGGGATTCTCCACGATCAGCGCTGCCTGGCCGGGCGTCCGGCTGGTCGTGGGGCTGACCCCGGCCCCGAGATCGTTCGTCGGCCCCGACCATGAGGCCACGTGCGCGCACATCCTCGAACAATGGGCGACGTGGTTGAAGGCCGATGCCGTGTTCGCCGGTCTTCCGGCCTCGATGCCCGACGAGCTGTTCGCGAGCGTCACGCACCTGACCGGAGAGGGGCAGACTCTGTTCACCCAACGGCTCGCCGCGGAACTGCAAACCGCCGCCATGGCCCGGGCATCGAGGCCGGGCTCAATCCCCTGAGCTGAACACTTGATGCAGGAATGAATCGTGCTAACAATTCTTCCGTGGCCAGTGATTCGAACGGCGATCGCAGGCAGTTGCGCATGGTGCCATGCCCGAACTGCGGGGTGAGACTCTTTCTGGACGGAGACCTCCCGCCATTGAGCACGGTGCCCTGCACCAAGTGCGGCGAGTTGGTCATGATACCGATGCGGTTGCGGCAATTCGAATTGCAGGCCGTCATCGGGAAGGGAGGGATGGCGACGGTTTACCGGGCATTCGACACGACACTGCAAAGGGATGTCGCCGTCAAACTCATGAACCCCGAGCTGATGCAGGATCAGAACGGGATGAACCAGTTCCTGCGCGAGGCGCGGGCGTGCGGGCAACTCAACCACACCAACATCATCTACACGTTCGATGACCTGGATGGACAGGCCTATCTGGTGATGGAACTGGCCGATCGGGGGAGCCTCGACAGCCGCATCGAGAAAGGCCCCGTGCCCGAACTCGACGTGCTCGATATCGGGATCAAGGTCGCCTCGGCGCTCGATACGGCCCTCAAACACGGACTCCTGCACTGCGATATCAAACCGGGCAACATCCTGTTCAATGCGGACGGCGAGCCCAAATTGGTCGACTTCGGCATCGCCCGCCGCACGGACGCGGAATCCGACCACGATGGAACCGTGCTGGGCACGCCGTATTATATTGCGCCGGAAAAGATCCGACGCGAACACGAGAATTTCCTTTCGGACATGTACAGCCTGGCGGGCACGCTCTACCATGCGATCACGCAACACGTGCCGTTCGAGGCGCCAACGGTCGAAGACGTGGTTGCGGCCCACGTGCACACGCCGCTTACGCCGCCCGACCGCGTCAACCCGGATATCACAGCCCCCACCAGCGACGCGCTGGCCCGCGCGATGGCCAAGAAACCGTCCGACCGATTCGAGTCGTACGATGCCTTCATCATGGCGCTCAACGCCGCCCGGAGCCAGTACCTGGTCGGACGCTATATCAATCCTCAGCCCGCCCGGCACGGGACCCGGTTCAAGAATCTGTTCCGCCGCTAACCCGCATGTTTCACCCCGTCAGTGCACAGGGCGGTCAGATCTCGCAAGATGTCTGCTATGCGGCTTGGAAAAGCAAAACTGGAATTCATTTTTGCACAGACCTAAACCTATGCACCATCCTCACCCTCACCAACACTGTTCCGGTTGTCTCTCCCGCCGACGCTGTCTGCAACTGGTCGGCATGGCCGCGGCCGGGCTCGGTTTCAGCGGCCAGCTCATGCCTGCCCTGGCCAAGCAGCGGAAGCCGTCCCCCGACTTCGTGGATCCCGCCGCTCTGCGGCCCAGGCCCAAAGTCCGAATCGATGCCGCGATCCTCGAAATGCCGCGTCCGTACTGGCTTGGTTGGCCGGGCACCACCTATGACTTGGACAGGCACCAGGCCGAATACAAGGGGTGCCTGCGCGAGTCATGCCAGCGGCTGGGGATCGACCTGTACGAGGAGTCCGCGCCGATCCAGGCCGACGCGGGCGTGGCTTCACTGATCCAAGGCGTCCACCAACGCCAACCCGACGCCCTGCTGGTGATCCTCCAGCACATGGGATGTTGGGGCTGGGCGGAACGCCTGGCCAGGGACGCACGCTGCCCGCTCCTGATCTTCGCTCCCATCGGCACATCGTTCACCGGCCATGTGGCCGGCATCTCCCGCCGCCCCGGGGTTCACCTGATCTCGTCTCTCGACTGGTCGGCTGTCGAGGACGGTCTGCGGATGATCCGTGCCAAACGGATGTTCGAGGAGAGCCGGATCCTCTGGATTCAAGGCGGCCAGCGCAACGAGACTGTCCTCGACCGCCTGGGCGCCAAGATCCGCGCGACACCGCGCGACACGTTCAATCAGCTCTTCGACACCATGCCCGTGAACGAGGAGGTCAAGGATGTGGCGTCCGCCCTCCGGCGCCGGGCCAAGAAGGTGGTCGAGCCGAACTGGCAGGATTGTCTCAATGCCGCGCGCGTCTACACCACCGCCAAGCGGTTGCTCGCGGACGAACAGGCCCATGCGTTGTCGATGGATTGTCTGGGAATGGTCGGCGCAAAACTCGTGCCCACGCCCCCGTGCGCGGCCTGGACACTGCTCCAGGACGAGGGGATCACCGCCGGATGCGAAGCCGATCTGCACGGGGCGACTTCTCTGATGCTGACCAGTTACCTGCTGGACCGTCCCGGCTACATGAACGATCCGGTGGCCGAGACGGCGAAGAACCTCCTGATCGCAGCCCATTGCACCTCGGGCACCCGCCTGAACGGCTTCGCCAAGCCCCAGGCGCCCTACATCCTTCGCGACCACTCCGAATCGTCGCTCGGTGTGGCAGTCCAGGTGCTCTGGCCCGCCGACGCCCCCATCAGCCTCATCCGGTTCAGCAACACGAACGAACTGATCATCGATACCGGACGCGTCGTCAGCAATGTCGACACGCCGCCTGCGGGCGGATGCCGCACGTCGGTCGAGATCCGCATGGATCGGGTCGAGGACGCGCGCGATGTGCTCGGCTTTCACCAGGTGGTCACCCTGGGCGATCACCGGCGTGTGGTTGAAGGATTCTGCCAGTTAATGGGGATTCGCGTCGTGCACTCGCCCGAGCACGGCGCCCCCGCGACAGCTTGAGCCAACCATGAACACAACTCTCGCACGGCACAACCTCAAGGGAGCCCACAGCTCCGATCCGGCCTTTACCCCTTGCTCCGCCAAGGCGCTCGGCGTCCGACTCTGGCTCGGCCTGCTCCTGTCGTCCGGGGCGCTGGCCGAGGTCGCTTTGCATTCCCCAGGCCTGCCCCCTTCCCGCATGGACGACCAAGGGCGGCTCGTCGAGGACTGGGGAGCAGTCGGAATCCGTTTGACCGGCGAAGGCCTCGCCACGGACCAGGGGGTCACGGTAACTGAGGTGAAGCTCGACGGGCGAATCCCCGCGGCGCAAGCCCGCCAACGCCTGGGCTCGATCGCCTGCGCCCTGACCGCTTTCCGTGCGCCGGTCTGGCCCAGTGGCCTCGACGTGCTGACTGTGACCGTCGAGGAGACGAGCGGACGCGCGAGCCCATGCAGGATCGCCCTCGATCTTCCAGCGAACGTGCGGATTGGAGCGAAGACCGTCCTGCAAGGCGGACGTCCGATCCTGGCCTTGCCCGCCACGCCGCGAGTCACCCAGGAAACGCGGGAGTGGGGCTATCGAGACGATGCGGTTTCCCTGCCGGGCTGGGCGCGGGCGGAGGGCTCATGCGACCCGGCCTTTCGGAATATCCGCGCCGGTATGGGAGGGGTGCCGATCGAGTACCGTTTCAGCGTTGCCCCCGGGGCCGCTTTCAACGTCGTCCTGGGATTCTGTGAAAGCCATTGGTCCCATTCCGGCCAACGGCCCGTCGTCTGCCGGCTCGAGGGCGCGGCGCCGCAGGAAATCGATGCCGTCGCGCGCTGGGGCCAGCACCAGCCCGGGGCGGTGCTCTTCGCAGCCAAGGATGCCAACGGAGACGGCTGCCTTGATCTTGCTGTCCTTCCCAAGGCCGGCGCCCCCGACCTCAACCCGATCTTGAACGTCATCTGGATATTCCCGGACGGACCGCCGCCGTCGCTCGATCGCGTGATCGCGGGGCAAGAGAACGCCCAGGCGCTGCGGCACGTCGACGTGGGCGGCGACAAAGACCAGTCGCTCCATTCGGCTGGACTCATCGAATACGAACTGGCGCTGCCGCCCAACGGACGGGAGGAACTCGTCTTCCTCGTCGCGTGTCCCGGCAGTTCGGCGCCGCGGCCGGATCAGACTGGGTGGACGGCCGAGACCCTGCGCCGGGCCGCCAGCGAGGTCTGGCGCGACTGGCGGTGAGGGGCAGATGGCGGGCGGGACCGCCGCATCGCCCGGGCGACCGCCCGCCTTCCAGTCCCCGTCAGTCAGGCCGCGCCTGGCGCGATTCGGGCCATCGAGGGCTTAAGAAAATGGTGGCGTCTGGCGGCGTCGCTTGGCACCATACGAAGCGCAGTAGCAATATCTCCTCAACAATAACCAGATGAAACTCAATACGTATCGCAGGTTTCTATCCGCCATTGGCCTCGGCGCCATGGCGGGCATGGGCATCGGATTGGTTCAGGCTCAGACAGTGATTCCTGAGTCACTCGCTCTGCCTTTGAACTCGGTTGACACGGACAAGCCGGGCTTTGTCGTGCGCGTGTTCCAAGCGACGGGCGCGGAGCTTGGGAACACGATCGCCCGCGCCGAGAACCAAATCGGCGGCTTCCTCATCAATCCCACCACGGGTCTGCCTTATGAGAACATTGCCGATCTCACCGACTTCTGGGGCACGGGGCAGTTCGTTTTCAACCCTGACGGGACCTACGACGAAACGGCCACGATCGCCTATTCGGCCGGATGGTTTCCCGGGATTCCCGGAATCGAGAACACCACCATCAACATCGCGCTCGAAGCGATTACCTACATCGAGTACCAGCCCGGAACCTACGCGATGGTGATCACCGGCGACGACGGCGCCAAGCTGACTGTGGGCAATGTCTTTGACCGCCTCCTCGAACTGGTCCTGGTCGAGAACCAGAGCACATCCGACAAGGTGGCCGTCTTCACCATCACGAAGGCCGGTGTGTACGCGTTCCGTCTGGTCTACGAACAAGGCGGCGGCGGCTACTCGCTCAACTGGTATACGGCCGATCCCGCCGACACCTCCGCGGCGACCCGGATGCACCTCAACGACTGGGGCGCCACTCCCTCCTATCGCGCCCTGAAGGCCGGCGCCGCGGTCACAGGACCATCCGTCTATACGATTTCGCCTTTGCCCAATGCCATCAACGTCAGCGCTTCCTCGGGGATCCAGGCCGTCATCAAAGACGGCTCGACAGCTCTCAATGCCGCCTCGCTGAAGCTGCACTACAATGGGACCGACGTGACGGCCAGCGCGACGGTTGGCCCGAAGACGGGCGGCCTCACCAAAGTGACCTACACGCCGCCTCTGCGCCCGCAGCCCAACGCGATCGAGGAATACAAACTGACCTTTGACGATCCGACGGCCACGGGCGGCACCCGCGAAGCGGTGCTCACCTACACCGTGGCTTCCTATGCCGATTATATCCTCCCCGAACCGATCTGGCTCGAGACCTTCGACACCGTCGCGGAAGGCGAGATGCCGGCCGGTTGGACCACCGTGAGTCCGATTGAGCCGACTGGCTCCGAAGACCTGTCGAACCCGGAATCGGACAGTTATCTTGTCTGGGTGGTCATCAGCAAGCAGCGGGTCGCGGACATCGGGACCGCCGGCGGTTGGAACGCCGCCGATCGTCTCACCACCCCCGATGCCTACATCAACGGCGTGCGAATCGACAGTATGATCCAGAACCAGTTCGCTTACCACGAGTCTGATGTTCGCGGCGGCAGCCAGTACGCCGAACTCTTCACGCCAAACGTCGACCTGACCGGGAAGACGGACATCTACCTCGTCTATCACAGCATCTACACACAGAACCAGGACAACGTCGCCGGTGTCGAGTACTCGGTGGACGGCGGCACGACCTGGTTGCCGGTGGTCTACATGGTGGACAAGGACGACCTCCTGCTGAAGGGCGACGGCACCGTGGACGCCGAAGCGACCCTCACGGCCGCGCGCGCCGACACGGCGCAGTACATCGACCCGATTACGAGCGAAACGGTCGGATTGACCTACGGGGCCTTTGTCAAGGCGGCGCGCGACACGTGGCCGAACCTGACCGAGTACGTCAACGGACGCATCAATGACGACCAGATGGAATCCAAGCGCATCGAGCGGTTCCGTTTGCCCCAGGCGGACAACAAGAGCCAGGTCAAAGTCCGCTTCTTCCAGGCCGGCACGGGGAGCTGGTTCTTCGGCGTCGACAGCGTCGGCTTCTACAGCATCACCGCGCCGCAAAAACCCGAAATCACCACCCAGCCGGTCGGCGGCGTCTTCTCCGCCGGGTCCACGCTCACGCTGACAGTTGTGGCGACGGGCACGGAGCCTCTCTCGTACCAATGGAAGCTGAACGACGCCAACATTCCGGGAGCGACAGGCTCAACCTACACCCTGGCCAGCGTCACGGCCGCCTCTGCGGGCGACTACACGGTGGAAATCACCAACGCGGGCGGTTCGGTCACCAGCGCGAAAGCCAAGGTGACCGTGTTCGCCGGCGCAATCGGCGACGACCTTGTGGCGCACCTCAAGCTGGACGGAAACCTCAACGACGCGAGCGGGCGCGGAAACGCCGGCACCGCGGTCGGGACCGTCGCTTATGACACGGGCAAAGCGGGTCAGGCAATGCAACTGGCGTCCAGCGCGGACTACCTCACGCTGGGCACGCCGGCTGACCTGAACTTCGGCCAGACCACCGATTTCTCGATCGCCTTCTGGACCAAGGCCGTGACCTGGGACGGCGACCCGGCGTTCATCGCCAACAAGGATTGGGACAGCGGCAACAACCAGGGCTATGTCGTGGCAACCGACGGCGACGGCCACCTGCAGTGGAACCTCGCGGGGCCTCCGGGCAGCCGCAAGGATTACGATGGACCGGCGGGCACCTTCTCGGATGCCGCTTGGCATCATGTCACGATCACCTTCAATCGCACCGGGCCAGCCACCACCTACGTGGATGGCGTGCTCCGCGATGTCCGGCCCATGACGGCCGATCAAAACAACCTCGACACCCCCTCCGGCCTCTCAACCAACATCGGCCAGGACGGCGCCGGCGACTACGGCTCCCGATTCAGCGATGTCTCTTTCGACGACATTGGGATCTGGCGCCGCGTGCTCACACCGCAGGAAGTGGCCGCGATCTTCGAAGCCGGCCAGGCAGGCAAGGACCTCTCGACGGTCGTGGTGTCAGGACCGGCGGATGCCGGCACGCTCGGCATCCAGTTCGCGGCCGGCAAGGTCGTCTTGACTTGGGAGAGCGGCGCCACGCTGCAGTCCGCACCCAGCATCGGCGGCCAGTGGACGGACGAGACGGCAACAAGCCCCGTCTCGCTGGATCCCGCCGGCACGGCCAAGTTCTATCGGCTTAAGAAGTAGCGTCGGCATCGGCTTGCCGTGAAGCCGCAATGGCCGGGGAGCACTCGCTCCCCGGCCATCACGGGTCTGCCCCGGGGGTCCTTCCGCTCCGCGCCTTCCCCCATGAATCCCCCATTCGGAGGGCCGATCCAATCGCGCTTGCGTCACCCGCTCCCGGTGACCTACGATCCAGCCATCGCCTATGAGCACAATCTACTTTGGCATCAACATGGAGTTTGTCCGGCACGCCGATCAATCGTTCGAGTGGGGGGTTGAGAAGGCGGCGGAACTCGGATACACGCATGTCGAGCCGATGGTCCACTGGGGCCGCGAGCTCCTCAGCGAGGCCGGCTACTTCCACAGCGTCTCGATGCTGGACGACCCGCTGCGGATCAAGCAGGCGTGCGAACGGGCCGGAGTCAAGCTCTCCGGACTGTCCGCCCACACTCCGATCACCAAGCCGGAGATCGGAGTCGAGTATCTCAAACAGGCCATCCGCTTCGCGGCCGAATGCGGCGCGCCCGTGGTCAATACCGACGAGGGCCGCAAGCAGCCCTGGACAACCGAGGAGGAGGATTTCACGCTGATGCGCTACACGCTCATGGAAGCAGCCAAGGTGGCCGAACCGCGCGGCATCCTGATCGGGTTGGAATGCCACCAGCAGTACAGCAAGACCCCGGATGGCCTGGACCGCATCCACAAGCTGGTGAAAAGCCCCGCGATCGGCATCAACTTCGACACCGGCAACGCCTTTTTGTGCGGACACGATCCCTACAAGTGGCTGAAGCGGGTCGTTAAGCGCCTGGTCCACCTGCACGCGAAGGACATCTCTGTGCAGCAGGGATCCACCGAGCGCGGCAAGGTCACCGGCACCGCCGTCGGCTGCGCCTGCGGGGAAGGCGTGATTGACTGGACCCGAGTGATCCGGCTGTGCCGCGAAGCCAAACGGGACATTGTCCTGTCGGTCGAGTGCGGAACGGTCGATCAGGCCGAACGGTCCATTGAACATCTAAAGAGCCTCGTCTGAGAACCGCGAACTGACTATGGAACCACACGCTGACATTGCCGTCATCGGACTGGCCGTCATGGGCCAGAACCTGATTCTGAACATGAACGACCACGGCTTCACGGTCGTGGCCTACAACCGGACCGTGTCCAAGGTGGACGAGTTTCTGGCGCAGGAGGCGAGGGGGACAAAGGTCGTGGGCGCCCACTCGCTTGCCGAGCTGGCCGCCCTCCTCAAGCGCCCGCGCCGGGTCATGCTGATGATCAAGGCCGGCCGAGCGGTCGACGAACTGATCGGCCAACTTCTGACCGTGCTCGAACCGGGGGATATCATCATCGATGGCGGGAACTCGCTCTTCGAGGACACGATCCGCCGCACCACATTCGTCGAGTCCAAGGGCCTCTTCTACATCGGCACCGGTGTGTCCGGCGGTGAGGAGGGGGCCCGCCACGGCCCGAGCATCATGCCGGGCGGAAGCCCGTCCGCATGGCCGCACGTGAAGCCGATCTTCCAGGCCATTGCGGCCAAGGTGGCCGATGCCGCGGGCGGGCCTGGGCAGTCCTGTTGCGACTGGGTGGGCGAGGGGGGGGCCGGCCACTACGTCAAGATGACCCACAATGGCATCGAGTACGGCGACATGCAGCTCATCTGCGAGGCCTATCATATCATGCAGGAAGGCCTGGGCATGACGGCCGGCGAGATGCATCATGTGTTCAAGGAGTGGAACACGGGCGAATTGGAGTCCTATCTCATCGAAATCACCCGCGACATTCTCGCCAAAACGGACGACGACGGCACGCCGCTGGTGGACAAGATCCTCGATACCGCAGGCCAGAAAGGCACCGGCAAGTGGACGGTCATCTCATCTCAAGATCTGGGTATTCCGATCACCTTGATTGCCGAGGCGGTCTATTCCCGTTGCGTATCGGCCCTCAAGGACCAGCGGGTGCTGGCGTCCAAGCATTTCAAACAGCGAAATCCCAAGTTCGCGGGCGACCGCGTCGCGTGGCTGGGCGACATCCGCAAGGCGCTCTATGCATCCAAGATCATCAGCTATACCCAGGGTTACATGCTGATGCGCGCCGCCGCCCAGGCGCACCACTGGAACCTCAACTACGGCGGCATCGCCCTCATGTGGCGCGGGGGCTGCATCATCCGCAGCGTCTTCCTCGGCGAGATCAAGAAGGCCTTTGACAAGAACCCGGATCTGACGAATCTCCTGCTCGATCCGTTCTTCAAGAAGGCCATCAAAGGCTGCGTCCGCAGTTGGCGCAAGGTCGTCAGCACCGCTGTCAAGAAGGGCATCCCCGTGCCCGCCTTGAGCACCGCGCTGGCGTTCTTTGACGGCTTTCGCAGCGCGCGGCTGCCGGCCAACCTGCTCCAGGCCCAGCGCGATTACTTCGGCGCCCATACCTACGAGCGGATCGATCAGCCGCGCGGCCAGTTCTTCCACACCAACTGGACCGGCGCCGGCGGGCGCGTGTCCAGCAGCACCTATTCAGTGTAGCAGTTCTTCGGCGGGGCCGGGTCGCATGGCAAACCCGGCTCATGCTCCAGCCGGTTGCGGGTGGCCATGCGACCGGTGATTCAACGTGAACTGCAGGCGGGCTGCGCGCTGCTCGGGGCGTTCCCGATCCTGTTTATCCCGCTCCTGATGGGCGGGCCGCACCCGATGCGGCGTCCCCGACCACTGCAACCACATCGACAAGCATCAAGAATGTCCAAACTCCAGGGGCACTCCCCCGCACCTGCGGGAGAGTGCCTGCGAGTCTGAGGCCCGGCGCGGTTTTGCCACAGCCCGGATTTCGTTGTCATCCTCCCGGTGGTGAAAATCCGGGCTAGCGCTGCGCTTGGACGCGGTAGAACCGCTGCCCGGCGGCGGGTGTTTGGTCGACGAACGACGTTATGTTGCCGGCGGCGGTGATGGGGCTGCCCAGGTCCTGCCAGGGGCCATTCACGGCATTGGCGGTCTGGACCTGGCAGGCGGTGCCCGGGCTCGATTCCCACTCGAGGGCGATGCCGCCCGCGGCGGCAGTGACGCTGAGGATCCTGAAGGACTCAACAGGCGGGACGTAGGTGGTATCGATGAGGAAGGCCATGACACCGTTGTTTTCGTTCAGGGCGAACAGATAGTTGTCGCCGCCGAAGTCCAGGGCGCCATTGGCCTCGATGCTGGGGTTGTAGGTTGGGAACAACTCCTGATCGAGCAGTTTCGGACCGGCATCGAGGTCGGACACGCTATAGACCAGGACGTTCTTCTGATCGTCGCGCGCGACGCCGGCTAGGAACTTGAGGCCGTCGTGGTAGGCCAGCGTAGTGACGGTGGCGGGGACGAAGTCGTTGCCGTACGTGCGGAGGATGGTGCCGGTGCCGGCTTCGAGGTCGTATTCGACGAGGTAGAGCTGACCCTGCCACATCTTGACCCAGAAGGTGTTGCCGGCGCCCCAGGCGATGCCGAGGCGCGCGAAGTTGGGCGGCGCGCCCGCCACCAGGACCTCGTTGGGAACGAAGTTGGCGCCGTCCGTTGTCGTGAGGATCGAGACCACGTTGGTGGCGTCGGTGCCGAGCAGGATCTGGGTGTTCGCGCCGGCGCCCCGCACATCCATGGTCCAGCCGCAGAGCTTGTCGGGATTCATGACCGGGAACGGATCGCCGTAGAAGGCCAGGGAAGCGATCGTGGCGGGCTGGTCATCCGCCCAACGATACAGGGCGAACGGGGTGCTGGCGGCGGCTGTGGTGCGGTTCGCGGCGTAGACGACGCCGTCGTCGCTCACGCCGATCTTGTTGAGGTAGCGGTTTCCGCCGGAGACGACGCTCACATCGAGGAAGTGCCTTTCGGCGCCGGTCAGCGCATCGAGCACGGCGACGGATGTCTCGAAGGTGATGTGGTCGTAGTGGGCGATGAGCAGGCTGGAGGTGGCCGGGTTGAAGGCCATGCCGTACTGATGGTAATCGGTGGTGAGGTAGGGCCGGCTCCCGGGCGTCAGCGACCAGATGTTGGTCATTTGAGCCGTCTGCAGGAGGGGGAGCACGGTGAGCGTGGCGGGCCAACTGTCGCGGGAACCGCCGGCGTTGGTGACGCGGACCGTGTAAAGGCCGGCCTGGTCAGCCCGGATGTTTGTGAGCGTGAGGGAATCGGATGCAGCGCCGGGGATGGGGTCGGTGCCGTTGAAGAACCACTGGTAGGTCATGGGCGTTGCGCTGTCGGCGACAACGGTGAGCGTGGGGCTGGTCCCGCTGTACCAGGTGGCGCTCGCCGGATGGTTCAGGATGATTGGCAGGCTGCTTGCCGCGCCGGAATGGACCTTGAACGCCTTGAGCCCGTTGTTGACGCCCAGGGCCACCAGGTAACCTGCGCCGAAGTCCACATTGCCCTGATACTCGATGTCCGGATTGTACGTGGTGAAGAGTTCGTTATCGACCCAGAGCGGGCCGGCGCTCACGTCGCGGACGTCGTAGACCGGGACGCTGACGGGGCTGGGGGGGCTGCCGTTGCGCAGGCCGGCCAGGAACCCGGTGGCGGCGTCGTACTTGATGCCCGTGACGGACGCAGGGACGCTGCGGGCGCCGGCGGTGGGGTAGGTTGCCTTGACGGCGCCCAGTCCGGTGTCCAGGTCAAACTCGATGAGGTAGAGGTTGCCGACCGCTTTGACCCAGAAGGTATTGTTGCCGGGGCCCCAGGCCATGCCGAACCGGAAGATGTTGGGCGGCGCGTCAGGCACGGTGATGGTGGTGGAGGTGAACTCATAGTTGAGATCGGGTTTGAGGATGGCGACCGTGCGCACTTCGAGCGTCGTGGAGCTCCATTTGCCCGCGCCGACCAGGATTTCGGTCTCGAGGCCGCCGCCGCGCACATCGAGGTTGGCGCCCCAACCGTCGGTGGGAGCTGTGATGCCGTTGCCGGGGTCGCCGCTGAAGGCGAGCCACTGGTCGGCCGTGTAGGGGCTGTCGTCGCCGATGCCGTAGAGGGTGAAGGGAGTTGTTCCGGTGTTGCCGCTGTTGTTGCAGATGTAGAGGACGCCGTCATCGGCGACGTCGACCTTGTTCATTCCGCCGTAGAGGGTGAGTCCGGAGTAATCGATGTAGTGCTTGTGTGCGCCCGTTTCCATGTCGATCACGGCGATCATGTTGGTCGGGTTGAGACGGGTGAGCACGATGACGTTGGTCGTCAGCGGGTTGATGGCCACGCCGTACTCTTTGTATCCGGATGTGAGATAGGGCCGTGTTCCGGGCAGGACGTTCCAGATGTTCTCGACTTGCGGCGAGGCGTTCGAGGGCATGACCGTGAGGGTCGCGCCGGCGCTGGTTGCCGAACCGCTGGGATTGCTGACGACGACGCTGTAGGCTCCCTGGCTGTCGGCCGAGATGTTCGAGAGCGTCAGCATCGGGGCCGTTGCCCCTTCGATGTCCTCGCCGTTGAACCGCCATTGGTAGGCGAAGGGTCGGGTGCCGCTCACACCAACCGAGAAGGTGTAGGTCTCGGCGCCTTCCCACACGGTGGCGTTGGCCGGCTGCGTGGCGATGCTCGGCGGCAGGAAGACTTCGGTCAGGTCAAAGGCCACGATGCCGTTGTTGGATTCAAGGGCGAAGAGTTTCCCCGCGTGGAGGGCGACGGCGCCGGTAAGGTTGCCATTGCCGTACCCGCCCGGGAAGTCCTTGGCGGCGTCCTGGAGTTGGGGGGCGGCGGGGTTCGAGATATCGTAGAGTCGGAGTTTGTGATTGCCGGCGTCGGCCGAGCTTGCCTCGACAATGCCGAGCAGGGCGCGGGCGGGATCGAGGTCAAGCGGGGCGCCGACGATTCCGGTGACCGTGGCGGCCACGGCGGCGGTGCCGGCGCCTGGATCAAGGGTGAACTGTTTGAGATTGCCGCCGGCCTGCTTGGCCCAGAACGTGTCGTCAAGGCCCCAGGCCAGACCCCAGCGCGTGTCCTCGGCCGCGCAATCGGTGACGATCTTCTGCGCGCTGAACGCGACCCCATCAGCGGTGGTGAGCAGGGCGACATTCCTGTCGCGTGTGCCGAGCAGGATCTGCGTGGTCGAGCCCGTGCCGCGCAGGGCCAGCGAATCACCGAACCGGCGGTTGTTGGCCACTTCGTCGGCTTCGGAAGGATCGCCGGAGTAAACCAGCTCGGGTTGCGCCGTCTCGTCCGCCCAGCGGTAGAGCCGGAACGGGCCGCTGGCGCCGGCGGTGTCGACGGTGAGGTTGCCGACATAGATGACGCCGTCGTCGGTGACCGCAACCATGTTGACCGCGAACGTGCCGCCGGCGACAACGGAGTCGTCGAACGGCAGCGTCCCGAGTTCCGCGCCCGTGTTGGCATCGAGGACGTGCACCGCCGCCGCGTCGGTGCGGCTCGGCACGAGCAAGTGGCCGGTCGCGGGGTTATAGGCCAGACCGCGCGTCAAGTGTGTCGTGTCGAGGAACGCGAGATCACCCGGCGCGAGGCTCCACAGCGGTGTGAGTTGGTAGGATTGCGCGCGCGCGCTCAAGCCGAAAGTCAGCCCCAGCACGAGGAGCAGCAGGAATGGGCCGAAGCGGCGGGGATTGGGTTCATTGAAATGTTTCATCTCAGGATTTGCCGTTCGTTGTTCTTCGTGTTCATCGTGGTTTCGGACGATGGCGCGGCGACCGCCGGGCCGGCATCCCCATTTGCGTGGATGCTGGCGCGCCGGACGCGCATGCGTCAAGCGCATCGGGCGCGGATGGCCACAATTCGGCCAAGATTGGGGCAAATCGGGCAGAATTGGGGCAAGTCGGTCCCGTGGGACGACTTTGGGCTTGAACGTTCGCGCCCATGAAGGACTCTAGCCCGGATCTCTCACCACCGGGAAGATGACAACCAAATCCGAGCTCTGGCAAAACCGCGCCCGCACAGGGAACGACGAGGTTCGGAGCGTTCGCGAAACCTCGCGAGTGCGGCGACACTCTGTTGCCCGGTTTCATCCCTCCACTCGGGCGCGGTTTTGCTTTGCTAGCCTGCATGCTGACTTCTCTT
>CAYPUR010000105.1:0-1082 GCA_964413865.1 uncultured Verrucomicrobiota bacterium | reverse complement strand
TCTTGTGAACTCCTGCTTCGCGTTGGCAAACGGTGGGAAAACGGCGGGGCCGGTTCATGAGGTTGAGGTATGCGTGAGTCTGCGGCGCGCCTCGCTGGGAATCAAAAATGGAAATGAAGACGAATGAAAGAACGGCTGTCGTGGGTGGCGCGCGGGCCGGGCAGTGCGCGCGGCAGTGTGGGTTTACGCTGATCGAGTTGCTGGTGGTGATCGCGATCATTGCGATCCTGGCGGGGATGCTCTTGCCGGCGCTGTCCAAGGCGAAGGTGAAGGCCCAGGCCATTGCGTGCTTGAACAATGTCAAACAACTCCAGCTCGCTTACGAGCTTTACGCCACCGACAACGGCGACACATTGATGGACAACTCGGTCACCGGGGTTGCCAGTCCTGGCGAGAAGGCCTGGATCAAAGGCAACGTTCAGGAGTATGCCGCCGACTATTCCGATCATCCCCGGTTCGGCGTCCTGTTTCCCTACAACAGTTCTGTCGAGATCTACCGGTGTCCTTCGAGCCGGGCGTATATCCAGGGTGTGGGCCGCGGTTCCGGCGCCCGGGTGACGCATAACCGCTCGTATGCGGTCTCGGTCTGGCTGGGCAACAACCTCGACCTGGGCGCGGACCGCACGGGGCTGATCGCGCACCGACACACCTCGGTCAGGAATCCATCGTCGACGTCCGTCTTCATCGAGGAGAATGCGATCAGCATCGACAATGGCGCCATCGGCTTCAACCGCCCGATTCCGGGGAACGAAGGCAGCGATCCCGGCGGCGTCTGGAATCTGCCCGCGAATCGCCACAACAACGGCTGCAGTTTCTCCTTTCTGGACGGCCACGGCGAGACGTTCCGCTGGCGCGGCCCCCGGATCAAGGAGTTGAACACCCAGTATTCCGCCGACCACAGCCGCTCGCAGCGCCCGTCGCCAGGGGTCAACCCGATTCACAGTCTGCCGTGGGATTCCAAGGACCCGGATTACCAGCGCTTGGCTGACACGGCGCCTTTGCTCTGAGGCTTGCCCGCTTAGGGTCGGTGCAAAAATGAATTCCGGTTTTGCTGGAGGGGATTTGGCTCGCTGGCGAGGCGC
>CAYPUR010000104.1:5856-15837 GCA_964413865.1 uncultured Verrucomicrobiota bacterium | reverse complement strand
TCCGCGATCTCCAAAACAGTCGCGTTGCTCAGTTCCTCAACTATCTTTGCCTTATCCAGTGCCATGTTCTTTCCTTTCAGTCTCGTCGCCGTTCGCGGCCCCGAACGGTTTAAGCCCACCGGCCTGCGGACCGACGATTTACTTTGGTTATGTCGACAATACCGCGCGGACTTCGTTCAGTCGGCGCGGACATTCATTGAGCCGGCGTTCCGGCAAGCTTCTCGTTGCGGGCTTGCAGGACTCGGGCGAGCTGGGCAGCCGGCGTATTCAAGAGTCTGACCAGTTGAGAGGCAGGGGCCTGGAACAATCCCAGGAGCTTGCCCCGCAACGCGTCCAGTGGCGGCAGGTCGGCCAGCGCAAGCAAATCCTCCAAGGCCAGACGCTGGTTGCCCAAGTAGCCGAACTGCAGCTTGGGCCTGTCAAACTCACCCTGGAAAACCTTGAGCACCTTCGCGGTCGGCGCAATGTCCTGCTGCCCCGTCACAACCGCAAGCTGTCCGTTCAACGTGCCCCCCAGGTCCGCCAGACCCGCCTCTTTGGCAGCCGCCTGGATCACCGAGTTCTTGACCACGTGCATCTCCGCACCCACCTTGGCCAAGCGCTTGCGCAACTCGTTGAAGTGCCCCACGTTCATGCTCCGATACTCGACCAGCAGGAAAAACGGAGAGGCATTGAGCCGGGCAACGTACTCGCGTGTCAGAAATTGCTTTTCAAGGCGCATAATTCGAAGTGAGTCAACTCAGGTTTAAATCCCGCACATCGAGCCGGATTGCCGGACTCATGGTGCTGGACAATGTGCAATTGGTCAGGTAGGTGCCCTTGACACTCGACGGACGCGCCCGGATCACGGCCTCGATCACGGCCCGCCCATTGTCAACGAGCTGTTCGGCGGCAAAGCCCACCTTTCCGATGGGCACGTGAATATTGCCCGCCTTGTCGATCTTGAACTCGACCCGACCCGCCTTCACTTCCTTCACGGCCTTGGCCGTGTCGTCAGTCACCGTGCCCGTCTTGGGATTCGGCATCAAGCCGCGCGGTCCCAGCACCTTGCCCAGCTTGCGGACCTCGGACATCGCTTCGGGGGTGGCCACCGCCACGTCGAAATCAACCCAGCCTTCCTGGCATTTCTTGATCAGATCGTCGAAGCCCACATGCTCAGCCCCGGCGTTCCGCGCCGCATCCGCCGCGGCCCCCGGCTTTGCGAAGACCAGAACGCGGACCACCTTGCCGCTGCCGTGAGGCAGAGGAACGGTCCCGCGCACCATCTGGTCCGACTGCTTGGGATCGACCCCGAGGCGGAAGGCCAACTCGACGGTCTCCACGAATTTCGCGCGGGGGAACTTGGTCAAAAGCCCAACGCCTTCGGCGAGCGGGTAGAACTTGCTCGCGTCCGCCATTGCGAGCGCTTTGCGATATCGTTTGCTGTGTTTCTTTGCCATGTGTTTGCCGCGGTGCTGACGAGCTGATGCTCTCCCGCATTGCCAATGTTATCCGACAACGTCGATGCCCATGCTGCGCGCCGTTCCCGCGACAACGCGGATGGCGGCCTCCTGATTCACGGCATTGAGGTCCTTCTGCTTCAGTTTCACGATGTCCAGCACCTGCTGCCGTGTCACCTTGCCGACCTTCTCCTTGTTCGGCGTCTTCGAGCCCGAGGCAATCCCCGCCGCTTTCTTGAGCAGCACGGCCGCGGGCGGCGACTTGGTGATGAACGTGAACGACTTGTCCTGGTACACGGTGATCACCACCGGGATGATCATCCCCGTCTGGTCCCGAGTCGCCGCGTTGAATTCCTTGCAGAACCCCATGATGTTGACCCCGTGCTGGCCGAGCGCGGGCCCCACCGGGGGCGCCGGATTGGCCTGCCCGGCCGGGATCTGCAACTTGATGACACCCGTGATTTTCTTCGCCATATCGAACGCCTAGGCTTTTTCCACCTGCCAATACTCCAACTCGACCGGAGTGCTCCGGCCAAAGATGTTGACCGTGACCTTGAGCTTGCCACGCGTGGGATCGATCTCCTCGATGACCCCGCTGAAATTCAGAAACGGCCCGTCGTTAATCTTGACCGTCTCGCCCACCTCGTAACTCACCTTGGGCCGTTCGGTGTCTTCAGACTCCGAAATCTGCGCCTTGATCGAGTCGATTTCCTCCTGCGGGGTCGGCGTCGGACGGTCGCCGCCGACAAATCCGATGATGCCCTGGGTGTCGCGAATGAAATACCAGGGCCTCTCGACGACGCGCTGGTTCTCATCGAGCAACACCATATCGACGAAGACGTAGCCCGGGTAGAGCTTGCGGGTGGACACGCTCTTCTTGCCGCCCCGCACCTCGGCCACACGTTCCATGGGCACGAGCACCTCGTGGATGTATTCGCCCATTTCTTCCGGGACGATCCGCTTTTCGATGCTCTCTTTGACCTTGAGTTCCTGCCCTGAAAGCGTGTGCAGGACGAACCACTGGCTCTTCATGGGAGAACTCGATGACGATGACATGCGCGCGCGCCTCAGCGGCTCAGAGCTGGGGGAGCACCCCGCGAACGACTTTAAGAATGAGAAAATCGGCGACAACGATCATCAGACTCAGGATGGCCGTGCTGATCAGCACCACCACCGTCGAGCCCGCAAGCTCGTCTCGTGAAGGCCATGTGCACTTCCTGAGTTCCTCGCGCGTCTCGACGAAATAGGTCGAGAGCTTCATCAGGTGCCCCTTGCGCCACAGATAGGCGAAGACGCCACCGATGATCACCACCCAAATGCCCAATTTAACTAGTTCGTTCACAATCCTGTTCCTTGCTCGACCGTTGGCGGAGGGGGGGGGATTCGAACCCCCGAGAGCGTCACCGCCCTAACGGTTTTCAAGACCGCCGCATTCAACCACTCTGCCACCCCTCCCCGGGAGGGCCACGGCTGGCAGGGCGGGAGGGGCTCGAACCCCCAACCGACGGTTTTGGAGACCGCTACTCTACCAATTGAGCTACCGCCCTACCTGCCATTTGCGCAACCGCCAATTCCGGCGATCCTCGCCCGACCGCAATCCCAATTCCTCGCGCGACGGGCGCGCGGCTTACTCGATGACCTCGGTGACGCGCCCGGCCCCGATCGTGCGGCCGCCCTCGCGAATCGCGAACCGCTGCCCGCGCTCCATCGCAATCGGCGCGATCACCTTGATCGTCACCGAGACGTTGTCGCCGGGCATGACCATCTCCACACCCTCGGGCAGCGACACGTTTCCGGTCACGTCCGTCGTGCGGAAATAGAACTGAGGCCGATAATTCGTAAAGAACGGGGTGTGCCGCCCGCCCTCTTCCTTCGACAGCACATACACTTCCGCCTTGAAATGGGTGTGCGGTGTGATGCTGCCCGGCTTGGCCAACACCATGCCGCGCTCGACGTCTTCCTTCTTGGTGCCCCGCAAGAGCACGCCGACGTTGTCGCCCGCACTGGCCTTGTCCAGCAGCTTGCGGAACATCTCGATGTCCGTCGCCACGGTCTTGCGCGTCTCTTTCAAACCGACGATCTCGACGTCCTGCATGCGGTTCAGTTCGCCGCGTTCAACACGCCCGGTCACAACCGTGCCGCGCCCTTCAATGTTGAACACATCCTCGATGCTCATCAGGAACGGCTTGTCGACCTCCCGCATCGGGAGCGGCACAAACTCATCCACCGCATCGAGCAGCTTCTGAATCGATTCCATCGCCTCGGGATCGGCGGCCAGAGCCTTCTTCGAGCTCCCCCTCACGATCGGGGTCTTGTCGCCAGGGAAGCCGTATTTGGTCAGCAGATCCCGCAACTCCATGTCGACCAACTCGAGCAACTCCGGGTCGTCCACCAGATCCACCTTGTTCAGGTACACCACGATCGCCGGCACGCCGACCTGACGGGCCAAGAGGATGTGCTCGCGCGTCTGGGGCATCGGGCCCTCGGCGGCGTCGACCACCAGGATGGCGCCATCCATCTGCGCCGCCCCCGTGATCATGTTCTTGATGTAGTCCGCGTGGCCGGGGCAGTCGACATGGGCGTAATGGCGCTGATTGCTCTGATACTCGACGTGCGAGATCGCGATGGTCACTGTCTTGGTTTCATCCCGAACAGTGCCACCCTTTGTAATGTCCGCGTAGGAGATCGGCGTGGCCAAGCCTTTTCCCGACTGGACCTCGACAATCGCGGCGGTCAGGGTCGATTTGCCATGGTCGATGTGACCGATGGTGCCAATATTAACGTGCGGTTTCGTCCGCACAAATTGCTCTTTAGCCATTGCGATTCCTGCTGTTCTCTTCAGTTTCGGTTGCCACTCTCAATCAATCACTTAAGCTGGAGCCCATGACCAGGTTTGAACTGGTGACCTCGTCCTTACCAAGGACGCGCTCTGCCGACTGAGCTACATGGGCGAAACCCACACCAATCCCCGTTTCGACGCCATCTCAAAACGGCAAACCACCCTCGCCCCTCGCCCTCTGGCTTGCTCCATTCCGGACGGGGACAATCGGTTGTCAGCTCTGCTCAAATCAGTTTTGAGCGCGTGAATTTAGGAGACCGCCCCCCACGGTGTCAACGAATTTCGGTGATCATTTTGCGCCCCTCTTCAAACGATTCGTTTTGCTTCCCGCGCAAGTCTGAGGAATCCTGCTGCCTCGTTTCGCATGCACACCATCTCAAATCCAAGCCGCGCCCCGGGCGGCAAGTACAACACCCGGCATTGCCCCGCGCTCGATGGGGTGATCACCCCGGCGGACTGCGGAGCCAAACGCGGCAGCAAGCTCGATTGCCCCGACGATTGCCCCTTCTTCCCCTTCGCCCGCGCCGGTCTCGATCTCTGGGTGAAGGTGGACAATGCCTGGACGGCCAAAGCCCTCGGCTACGTCGAAAAACAGATGAACCTGGCCCGGTTCCAGGAGATCGTGCGGCGCCAGCGGATCCCGATGCGGAGCGAGCAACTCGAACTCGAATGCGCCGTCCAGAACGCGCTCTACGCAGTCCTCTTCATCCAGCGGGACGCCGCGGGCAAAACCCTCGTCCAGAAGTGGGAGAGCGAGAACTGGGCGGGCCTGAACAACGATGAGCAGGTCATGATGCGCTGCCGGCTCCGTGGGCGCCCGACTGTGATCGAGGCCCGGCGCATCGTCGACGCCTGGTTCGTCGAATGCGTCGATGTCCTCGACCCCGCCGCCGGGCCGCTCCGCGTTCTCGATCGTGGGCTGGCCGCTCGAATGGTCCGCTTCAGCCGCATTCTCACCTGGCTGATCCCGTATCCGCATTTCTCCCGCGTGTCCGCCAGCGCCATCCAAGTGCCTTACGCAGTCTGGCCCGAATGGCGGGCCACCGTCGAGCAACGGCATCAGACCGCTCGAGAAACGCGTCCGGATCTGACCCTCAAGGATTTCCTGGCCGAGGCGATCGTCGAAACCACCATGCTCGTGGGGGAGTTGGGCGACGCCCACCGCGCCCGAATGCTCGCCAGTCTCGATTTCGAGCACTGCTTAACCCTCTTCCGCTACACCTGCCCTCGAGCCGATCTCGAGCGGGTCTTCGACGCAAAACCGGATTTCGAGCGGACCAAGGAAGACGATCGATCCCCCGACGATCGCGCCCTCGCCGCTTACAACTGGGTCGGCAGGGGCGAATCCGCCGCGCTCGTCCAGGGGGCACGGGGCGAATCCGCCGCGGGCGCGGACTCCTCGGTTGAATCGGTTCCCGTGTTCGGAACCGCGCGACTTTTCGATGGGTTGGTGGCATTCGACACCTTTTCAAGACGCAAACAGACCTTCCTTCGCCAGATGGTTGAACGCGATTTCGGATCGCTGCTCGCGTTCGAGCAGGAAACGGTCAAGAGCTTGGCCACCATCGTGGCCGAGCGCGAGCGGCGCGAACGCACCCTGGCCTCGGCGGAACATATGGCTTTCGGCGACGCCGCCCAAGTGCCGCCCGCCGCAGCCGATCCCGCCCCTCAGGATCCGGATGCGGCCAAGAGGACGCTCGCAGAACAGCATCTTCGTGATTATCAGAGGTTCCTCGACGAGGCCATTCCCGCCCTGGACGGATTGACCCCGCGCGCGGCGGCGGCGGATCCGGAGAAACGCCCCCAGTTGGTCGAGTTGATGAAACAGCACCTGATCAACCTCGAACAACGGAATCGCGATCAAGGCTTGAACCTCACACTCGACTGGGCGCTCGATGAACTGGGACTTCGCGAGCTGCTATGAACCCCCATGCTCCTCGCTCCCTAGCCCGGATTTCTCACCAGTGGGGCGGTCGTGGCATTCCTGACTGGAGCAGCGTCACCGGACGGCCATGCGCGAGGGCCGCCGCGCCCATGACACCGTCCGGACCAGCTCGAGCCCGTGACGCCAACGCGCACCGTGAACCAGGAAATGCCCCTGTCTTGAAGGAATCACTGCCACCACCCAGGCCCTCTCCCGCAGCCGCGGGATCGGCCCTCCGACGATTGGCTGCGGCCCTGCCGCGCTGTGCATTGGCGGCTCTCAGTCTGGCACTCACGTCGGCTGCCGACGACCTCTACGTCCGGCGCGAGACCTGGGTGGACACCATGCTCGCCACGCGCGCCGCCTTGCACTCGACCCCGATCGCCGACGATGTCCGAGGCGATGTCGCCCGGGAGATCCAAGCGGGCTTCGACCGGGACTTCCCAATGGCCTGGGATTGGTGGCGGCAGGACAGCGGACGCGACAGGCTGCGCTGGTTCGAGACCAATCGGACGGCCGACTTGGAGTCGGCTCTCATTCAGCGTGTGCTCGCCTCTGGCGAGTTGAACAATCGCGAGTTGGAAAACGCGTGGCGCCGTTTGCGCGACGCGTCCGCCTCAATCGAGGATCCGGCCTGGCTTCGCCTCTACACCCAAGCCTGCGCCCTGCGTCGCACCCTGCGGTTGGCCGCGCTCCGGGAAAACTGGCCGCGCATCGTTTTTGCCAAACACTACAACCTGGGCGGATCCCACTACGCCTACACCGAAGGCCAGTCCGATGCCCAACACGAGCGCACGTTTGTCCCAGGCGCGGCGCTCTGTGTCCTCGAATTCGACGGGCCTGGCGAGCGCGTGCGCACGTTGATCGACGATCCCCGAGGGGTCATCCGCGACCCCGACGTCTCGTGGGACGGGCGCCGAATCCTCTTTTCCTGGAAGCGGTCCGATCGCGACGACGACTTCCACCTCTACGAGCACGATCTCGAAGCCTCGCGCGTGCGCCAGATCACGTCCGGACTCGGCTTTGCGGACTACGAGGGTGTGTACTTGCCGAACGGCGACTTGATGTTCAACTCGACCCGCTGCGTGCAGACGGTCGATTGCTGGTGGACCGAGGTCAGCAACCTGTACACCTGCGACCGCGATGGCGGGCGCCTGCGCCGTCTGACCTTTGACCAGGTCCACAACAATTTCCCCACGGTCATGCCCGACGGACGCATCCTCTACACGCGCTGGGAATACAGCGATCGCGGCCAGATCTTTGTGCAGGGGCTCTTCCAGATGCACGCCGACGGCACCGGGCAGACCGAGTTCTACGGCAACAATTCCTGGTTCCCAACCGCCCTCCTCCACGCGCGCGGCATCCCCAAGAGCCAGGAGGTCGTCGCCGTCTTCTCCGGACACCACACCCTCCAGGTGGGCAAACTCGGAATCATCAATCCGGCACGCGGACGCCAGGAAAACCAGGGCGCGCGTCTCATTGCACCCGTCCGCGAGACCGCGGCCGAGCGCATCGACGCTTACGGGCAGGAAGGCGAACTCTTCGCATATCCCTACCCGCTCAGTGCCACCGAGTTCCTCGTGTCTTACACCCCCCACGGTTGGGCCATCGACCCCGCGCTCTTCAAACTCTACTGGTTCCACGCGGACGGACGGCGCGAACTCCTCGCCTCGGACCCTGACATCTCCTGTCACCAGGCGATTCCACTCGCCCCGCGCGCCACGCCGCCCGAGCGGCAGAGCGCGTTGGATCTGACCCAGGACACGGGCGTCTTTGCCTTGCAAGACGTCTATGCCGGACCGGGGCTCGAAGGCGTGCCGCGCGGCACAATCAAGAAGCTGCGCGTGATTGCCCTAAACTATCGCCCGGCCGGGATCGGACAAAACTTCAACGCCGGGCCAGCCGGCGACGCCTTAGTCAGCACGCCCATCGCGGTCGGCAACGGCGCCTGGGACGTGAAGATTGTCCTCGGCGACGCGGACGTGTTCCCGGACGGCTCAGCCTGCTTCAAGGTCCCCGCCCGGACGCCCGTTTACTTCCAGGCCATCGACGACCGGGGATGCGCCGTCCAGACCATGCGCAGTTGGAGCACCCTTCAGCCCGGCGAGATCGCAAGCTGCGCCGGCTGCCACGAGTCCAAGAACCAAACCCCGCTCGTCAACGGCCTGCACACCCGCGCCGCGCGCGCCGGCCCCCAACCGCTGACCCCCTTCCACGGGCCGCCGCGCGGCTTCAGCTTTCAACGCGAGATCCAGCCGATCCTCGACCGACACTGCGTCCGCTGCCACAGCGATTCCGTCCGCTTCAACGACATGGTGAATGGCCCCGCCGACGCCGCACTGCCCTGGTCAGCCCCCGGGAGAAATCCCGCGGAGCCCGTCACGGCCCTCGCGCTGCCGCTCAACCCGGCGGCCGACCCCGGCCAGGCCTTCGCCGCGCACCCCATCGAGCCCGCCTTCAGCCTGAAGGGCGATCCGGTGACCGAACTCGGCGCTGGCCGGCGTTGGACGGAGGGTTACCTTGCGCTGGCCCAGGCCCGCTGGACCCGAATCGGCCCTGAGGAGTGCTTCGCCGGCATCCCCACGGCCCTGGTCAATTGGATCAGCGCCCAATCGGTGCCGGATCTGCTGCCGCCCTATCACCGCGGGGCCGCGTGCAGCCGCCTGATGGACATGCTGGCCGAAGGCCATCACGGAGTCGCGCTCGCGCGCGTGGAATTCGAGAAGATCGCCTGCTGGATCGACCTGCTGGTCCCTTTCTGCGGCGACTACGCCGAGGCGAACACCTGGACCGCGGAGGAGCGGAGCAAGTACATCCGCTTCCTCGAAACGCGCCGCAAGTCGGAGCAGCAGCAGGCAATGGGGTCGCATCTGAATAGTTGACATTTCACTTCCGAGCTTCGCAACCAACCCCTCGCGCCCTGCATCGCCCAGGAACAACGCGCCTCCTCGGTGTCCGCGATTCACGGCATCATACTGCGCGCCCGCCGCGTCAATTCGCAATGGCCGCGCCAAACACCCGGAACACAGCGGCGTGACCATCCATTTATCAACTTTTTAGATGCGACCCCATTGTCGAGTCCCACTCGATGAAACATGCGGGCGGAGCCTTGCCCCAGGAGTCGTCATTTCGGACGGCAGGATGTTTCTCCAGCGCAGCCGGCGACAGTACGACGCGGTGCTCGTCGACGCCTATGTCGAGGGGCGGTATGGCGCCTCGATCCCGTATCACCTCGCCACGCAAGAGTTGTTCCGGCTTGTCAGGGACCGGCTCTCTTCCAACGGCGTCGTGGCCTACAACTGCATCGGCGTGTTGCAGAACGACAAGGCGGATTTGGTCGGGGCGCTCCATCGGACAATGAAATCCGTGTTTCCCCAGGTCTACCTCTTCCCCGCGCGGGAGAGTTGGAATGTGGTGCTGGTGGGGACCCGCAGTGCCGAGGCCAAGAAGGCTCACGAACTGTGGCCCAACGCCATGCCAGCCTGGCAATCGGGCCGAATGCGGCTCCCGACGTTCTTTCAGCGGCTAGGTGTCTTCCGCGTCGCGCCGCCCGCGAGCTCCGTCAACTCGCCTCTGCTGGCGGACGACTACGCGCCTGTGGACGGGTTGTTGGGAGGCATGCGGCCTTTGGCGCCCCAACTGCGCCGCGAGACGGCTGCTCCTCGCTGACGGGCGGGAGGACGGGCGGACGGCCGGACGCTCGAAGCACTTAGGGTCTGTGCAAATATTACTTCCGATTTTGGCGGGAGCGCCACCGGACCAGATGCGAGGCCCGAGGG
>CAYPUR010000104.1:4226-5846 GCA_964413865.1 uncultured Verrucomicrobiota bacterium | reverse complement strand
CAAATCCCCTCCAGCAAAATCGGAATTCATTTTTGCACAAGACCCTTAGCCCGGATGTTTCTAACCCGCATAGCAGTCCTCTTGCGCAATCTGACCACCCTGTGCACGGACGGGGTGCAATATGCGGGTTAGTTCCAGGAGAGATCTTCAGGGGACTCCGCCAGGAGGCGATAGCGCCATCCTTTCTTTCTCAGGATATGTTGCCAGAGGCTTGCGGGTTCCGTGTGGAAGACCAAATCGAGTGTGGCTGGGTGAACCAGCCAGGCGTTGCGACGCATCTCGTCCTCGAGCTGGCCCGGGCTCCAGCCGGCGTAGCCGGCGAAGAGCCTGAACTGTTGGGTGGATGAAAAGGAGTCGCCCAACTCGACAAGCTCGTCCAGCGAGTGGCTCAATCCGAGATTGGGCAGGACGTTCGCATTCGGGAGGTAGGCATCGGTGTGCAGAAAGCTCATGGCGGTCCCCTGAACGGGGCCGCCGACAAACAGCGGGAGCTCCTTGATCCGATCGGGCAGGTCGGCGACAAGCGCGTCGCCCACCTTGTTGCCGCTGAGTTTGTTGAGGACCAGACCGAAAGCCCCCTCGGCGTCGTGCTGGCAAATCAAGACGACCGTGCGATGAAACCACGATCCGCAAAGGTTGCCGCCGTCCAACAGCAATTGGCCTTTCAGGAATTTGGGTGCCTTTGGCATGGTCCGATCTTCAGTCGACCGCCTGCGGTTCCGCGGCGCTTCAGCCGGAAGAGGCGGCTTGCCGATGCCCGCGGGCCGCCCGGCTGTCATTGGCGACGCGACGTCACTGTGCAACAAGCTTGTCAGTCTGACAACCTCGATTAGATTGACGCCCATGAGTGCATCCGGACGAAGACTTGGATGGCTGGGGTTGCTGCTGGCGTTGGCGACCTGGCTCGGCGCGGGGTGTGCCAGCGATTCGGGCAGCAAGGAGTTCATTCCAGGCAAAGGCTGGAGATCGACGGCGGTCGAATCCGGGCCGGCGCGGGGCGGTTGATCTCGGGAGTGTGACTTCATGGTGTTTGGGCGCCTGACGTGGGAGCGACTCGCGGCGGCCGGCCAGGCCTATTTGACGCGCCGGTGGCAGCGGTTGCTCGCCGTGCGGCAGCGCCTGCGTCTGAGCGAAGATGCCATGAACATCGCGCTCGCCGTCGCCATCGGCCTGGTGGCTGGACTGACCAACTTCGTCTTCTTCGGCGCGACGGAGCTCATCAAATGGCTGACCCTGAGCCGGCTGGGTGATCTGACGGAGATCGCGGAGGGATTGGGGCCCTGGACGCGGCTGGCGGGCCCGGCGCTGGGCGGTCTGGTGGCGGGGCTGGCGCTGCATTGGGGCCTGCGCGTGGTGGGCACTCAGGGCTCGACCAACTTGCTCGAGGTGGTCGTGGCCGGCGATGGCCGACTGCCCTTTCGCACGACCGCCATCAAATCGCTCTCGTCCCTGATCAGCATCGCCACCGGCGCATCGATCGGACGCGAAGGATCGCTGGTCCAGCTTTCGGCGACCTTCGCGTCGCAGGGGGGGCAGCGCCTGCGCTGGCCACCCTATCGTTTGCGGCTCAGGGTGGCGTGCGGTGCCGCGGGAGGGATGGCCGCGGCCTACAACGCCCCG
>CAYPUR010000104.1:0-4216 GCA_964413865.1 uncultured Verrucomicrobiota bacterium | reverse complement strand
TCGCGATGAATCTGTTCGCACCTCTGGTTTGCGCGTCGGTCTCGGCGGCGGTTGTCTCGCGCAGCTTTTTCGGTATCGAACCCTGGTACACGGTGCCCGACTTCAACTTCACCAGCCTGACGCAACTGCCGTGGTTTGTGGTGCTCGGGGCGGCCTCGGGAACCCTCGGCGCCCTGTTTCTGAAAATGCTCAGGTGGGGAGAAACCCTGTTCGATCGGACCGGATGGCCGATCCATATCCGGCTGGCCGCCGCCGGCCTGGTGGTCGGATCCCTGGCGATCCAGGTGCCGGAGGTGTGGGGCAACGGCTACGTCGTCACCTCGCGCATCCTCGGCGACGAGGGAATCTACAGTCCGCTGTTCGTGCTGGCTTTGCTCGGCGCCAAGCTCGCCGCGACCGCCTTGACCGTGGGCGCAGGGACGGTGGGCGGCGTGTTCACGCCCACTTTGTTTCTCGGCGCGGCGCTAGGGAGCCTCTTTGGCCACGGGCTGCACGGCTTGGGTCTGGCGGACGCCCTTCCGGCCGGTGCGTTTGCGCTCGTCGGCATGGGCAGCGTCCTGGCCGCGACCACACGCTCGCCCCTGCTCGCCATGATCATCGTATTCGAGATCTCGCTGAATTACTCATTGATGCCGGCTTTGATGCTCGCGTGCGCAGTCGGCACGCTGGTGGGACGCGGCCTGCACCCGGCATCCATCTACACCGAACCGCTGCAGCGCAAAGGACTGTTTGTCGAGACCGAGAGCGCACGCCTCGGCGCGGCCATTGATCGAACCGTCGGCGATCTCATGCTGGCCCCCGTCGCGCCGGTGCGCGAGACCACACCGCTCCAGGAGATCGGCCAGCGTTTTCTCACGATCCCGAACAACTACCTGCCGGTCGTGGATGCCCGCCAGCGCCTGGTGGGAATGGTTTCTCTGCACGATCTGAAGGGGCATCTGAACGCCGGAGACGAACTCCGGGCCGTGATCGCGCTGGATATCATGCGCCCGCCTCCCCCATGTCTGACGCCCAACCAGAGGCTCCAAGACGCCCTTCCCGTCCTTCTTTCGAGCGAAATGCGCAATGTCCCCGTGGTGAACAACCTGTTCGAGTTCCGGCTCACCGGGTCACTCTCGCGGGGCGACGCGCTCAGGCTTTTCACCGAGGCCATCGCCGCCCGACAGGCGGCGCACGATTGACCCGCACGCCGTCAGCCTTGGGCACGAATTCCGTCCTTCTTGGCCTCGAGCTCGGCCTGGAGCTTCGCGCGTTCGGCCGCCAGGGTGCGCCGGGCTTGCTCGACCGCTTCGATGTCCCCTTTGAATTCCGCGGTGCGGGCGTCGTTTGTGAGCGCAATCTCACGCTCGGCGATCTTGGCCGCGTAGATCGAATCGAGCTCGGCGAGTTTGGTCTTTTGGGCGCCCGAGAGCTTCTTGATCGGCGAGGCTCGATTGAGCCGCTCCATCGCCAGTTCGTAAGCTGACTTCATAAATCGTTTTGACAAAGGCGCATATGACACGATTCTGCCCGCTGCGCAAGGGCGCAACCGAACCCTTTGGACCTCGACTCAAATCATGTCATTGCCCGTTCAGCTCATATCCACGGATTTCGATGGCACAATCTTCGCCGAATTCGAGAACCCGCCGGTGCCTGAAACCCTGCAGCGACTGCTCCAGGACCTCCAGGCTCAGGGAGCCCGCTGGGTGATCAACACCGGACGCGACCTGACCAGCCTGATGGAGGCAATGGCGCGGTCCGGCCTCAGCGTCTGGCCGGACTACCTGGTGCTCGTGGAGCGTGAGATCTACATCCATCAGGATCACCGCTATGTCGGTCTGACGGATTGGAACGACCGCTGTGCGCGCGACCACGCGGCCCTCTACGAACGAATGCGCGCCGATGTCCCGCGCCTGACGGCCTGGATCAATGAACACTTCAACGCCGAGGTTTACGCCGACCCCTGGTCCCCTCTCTGCCTCCTGGCCCGGTCCAATCCGGACACCGATGCCATCGAGGCCTTCCTCCGCGAGTACTGCCGCACCGTGCCGAACCTGACGATCACGCGCAACGACGTCTACGCCCGGTTCAGTCACACCGCGTACTCGAAGGGCACCGCCCTGACCGAGATCGCACGCCGCCTGGGAATCGCATCGGCCAACATCTTCGCGGTGGGCGATCATCTCAACGACCTGCCCATGCTCAAAAGGGAAATCGCCGGATACCTGGCTGCCCCGTCCAATGCCTTGCCCGAGGTCAAAGCCGCCGTCCAACAGCAAGGCGGCCTCGTCAGCCAGCTCCCCCACGGCCACGGCGTGGCGCGCGCCTTGAAAACCGTCCTGACTCGCTTTTTTGCTGACTCGACGCGGCCTTCTCCCTAAAACTCGATGCCACCCCTATGAACGCTCGACGACGTCCCGTTTCACCAGGCCCGACCGGACTCAACCGGGGCTGTTTTCTCCGTCGCGCCGCTGGGGCGTTGAAGATCGCGAACCACCCCGAGTCCAATCCGTGGGTGAATCCGCCCAGCCGTCAGGGCTGGGCGCAAGATTCTTGATGCGGCCTATTGAAAACCGCGGCGGTCTTCCTATAGTGCCGCCCACGATTGAGAAATGAGCAACCTTAGGGACGACCAGCGGCCTTGGGACATCGCTGCCGCACGTGGTCTTTATCACATTGACCGTTGGGGGGCGAATTACTTCGACATCAACGAGGCGGGCCACGTGATCGCCAAGCCGCAACAGGATTGCGGCGCGGTGGTGGACCTGACCGATGTCATCGAGGAAGCGAAGGGGCGGGGATTGAAATTCCCGCTGTTGATTCGTTTCCAGGACATCCTCAGGCACCGGGTCGAGTCGGTGAACCAGGCTTTTCGCACGTCGATCAAGGAATTCGAGTACAAGGGATCCTACCGCGGCGTGTTTCCGATCAAGGTCAATCAACTGCGCGAGGTGGTCGAGGAAATCCTGGATGCGGGCCAGTGCTACCAGTTCGGGCTCGAGGTCGGCAGCAAGCCGGAACTCTTCGCGGGGTTGGCGCTGCAAAGCCAGGTGGGCAGTTTGATCATCTGCAACGGTTACAAGGACACCGCCTACATCCGGATGGCCTTGATGGGTCTGAAGCTCGGCAAGACGGTCATCCTGGTCGTCGAGAAACTCGAAGAACTGACCCAGATTCTCAAGGTCTCCAGGCAGGTTGGCGTCGATCCGCTCATCGGCATCCGCGCCCGGCTGGCGAGCAAGGGCGGGGGCAAGTGGGCCGAGAGCGCCGGCGAGAACGCCAAGTTCGGGTTGAACACGACGGAGTTGCTGGCCGCCGTCGATCTGCTGCGCGCCGAGAATCTCGGTCATTGTTTCAAACTGCTGCACTTTCACATCGGATCCCAGGTGCCGGACATCCTGACGATCAAGAAGGCGGTGCAGGAGGCGGCGCGGTATTACGCCAAGCTGGTCAAGATGGGATTTCCGCTGCAGTACTTCGACACCGGCGGCGGCCTGGGCATCGATTACGACGGGAGCCGCTCCACCTTCGACAGTTCGACCAACTACACGCTGCAGGAATACACCAACGACGTGGTCTATTACCTCGCCAGCGTCTGCAACGCCGAGCAGGTGCCCCATCCGGACATCGTCAGCGAAAGCGGGCGGGCGATCGTCGCCCACCACAGCGTGTTGATCGTCGAGGTCCTCGGCGCCATCGCCAAACAGTGCGATCTGCCCAATCTGGTCTACGGCGGCAACGAACACACGATGGTGCGGGAGTTGATCGACATGAAGGAGAACCTCGACAGGCGCAACAAGCTCGAGACCTTCCACGACGCCCTCGATCGCAAAGAACATGCCCAGAACATGTTCACACTCGGCCTGCTCGATCTTCCCGACCGCGCCAAGATCGAGAACTTGTACTGGGAGATCGGCGAGAAGGTGGTGCAGAGCTTTCGCGGCCAGGCCCATGTGCCCGAGGAAATCCTTCGACTCGAGGACAGTCTCTGCGACCAGTATCTCTGCAACTTCTCCGTGTTCCAGTCCTTGCTCGATCATTGGGCCTTGGGCCAGTTGTTCCCGATCATGCCGATCAGCCGGCTCGACGAACCCCCCACCCGCGAGGCCATCCTGGTCGACATCACGTGCGATTCCGACGGCCAGGTCGACAAGTTCATCGATCTGCAGGACGTCCGCCACACGCTGCCGCTGCACAAACTCGCCCGTGGCAACGGCCAGCCCGAGCCGTACTACCT
>CAYPUR010000103.1:15296-15910 GCA_964413865.1 uncultured Verrucomicrobiota bacterium | reverse complement strand
CCCCAGCCCGGATTTCGTTGTCATCTTCCCAGTGGTGAGAAATCCGGGCTAGCGTGCAGGGCCTTCACGCCGGGCGACAGAATACGGACAACAACCCGATTCACCGCCGGCCGCCTGCAGCACCGGCTTTGCTTTTTGGCGAAGTCGACTGCACATTCACGCGCGAGAGAAGAGCAAACTGGGATTCTGACTATGCCTGAACATATGGAAACGAAACTGGCCGGCCTATCCGGCGCGACCCCAACCGCCGCAACGGCGTTGGCCCAATACCAGGATCACGCCATCGTCAGCCGCGAAGTGGTTCGCAAGGCGACGGGAGGCGTGACGGCGTTCGCGTTCGACGCGGGCCAGCGTTTGAGCGAGCACACGGCGCCGTTCGACGCGCTGGTGCATGTGCTCGAAGGGGAAGCGGAGATCCGGATCAACGGCCAGCCGTACCGGGTGCCGGCCGGCCAGATGATCCTCATGCCGGCGAACCAACCGCATTCGGTCGAGGCAGTCCAGCGGTTCAAGATGCTGCTGATCATGATTCGCTCGTGAGCGGAAAGAAAACGCCCGACTGCGCGGGCAGTCGGGCGTTCGAAGCGAATGAGTGCGCGCCTAGCCTGCATTTC
>CAYPUR010000103.1:0-15286 GCA_964413865.1 uncultured Verrucomicrobiota bacterium | reverse complement strand
CACCACTCTTGCCGCCGCGAAGCCGGGGTTCTCAAGAGAAGTCAGCATGCAGGCTAGGGACAGGGCATTAGACGTCGCGTCTAGGCTTCCCAGCCGGCTCGGTTGTTGCGGCTGACGAACTTGGCGGCTTGCGGCAGGTTGGGCGAGGTCATATTGGGCCCGTCCCACTCCATGCGATGGCCTTCGCCCACGCGCAACGCGACGCAACCGAGCAGGATGATCTCGGTGAGATACGCCGCGATGTCGAAGTTCGAGTAAGCGGGCGTGCCGTCCTTCATCATGCGGAACCATTCCTGCATGTGGCCCGGGGAGCGCGCAATGGATTGCGGGACGTTCTTACACGCCTCGTGTTGGCCGCTGGATTTGAATTCGTCCTCGCCCTTCATGGCCAGGTAGAACTGGGCGCCGTAGTCATCCGGGGAGAAAACTTTGCCCTTTTCGCCGACGATCAGGGCGCCGCTGCCGGGCAGGCCGCCCTGGGTGGCGATGATTTCCTTGGCGACTTCAGCGACGGGCCGAAGCGGCCTGATCTTCTCGCGAGCCGGCGCGCCGGGGACGGCGGGGGTGCCGCCCGGGTTGCCGTCGTACCACCAGAACTTGAGGGGCGGGAGCCCTTCGCGCTCAGGGAACTCGTACCGGATGCGCGAGGTCTCGGGGAAGGTTTCCGAATAGACGCGCGAGGCGAGCTCGCACTCGACAAGGGTCGGGTAGCCGAGCTTCAGGGCGCGGAACGGCATATTGACCGTGTGACAGGCCATGTCGCCCAGGGCGCCGGTGCCGAACTCGTACCATCCACGCCAGGCGAAGGTGTGGTAGATGCCCTTCTTGTAGGGCCGCATGGTGGCGGGTCCAATCCAGGCGTCCCAGTCCACTCCGGCGGGCACAGGATCTTCGCCGGCGGGTCGGTCGTAGCCTTGGGGCCAGACCGGGCGATTGGACCAGACGTGCAGCTCGATCGGTTTGCCGATCACGCCGGCCTGGATGACCTCGACGGCCCGGCGCAGGCCGGATTCGGCGCTGCCCTGGTTGCCCATTTGGGTGGCGAGTTTCTTCTCGGTGGCCAGTTGGCGCATGATCCGCGCTTCCTTGACATTTTGGACGAGCGGCTTCTGACAGAAGCAATGCTTGCCCATCTTCATGGCGCGGATGGCGGCGACGCCATGATTGTGGTCCGGAGTCGAGACCGTGACGGCGTCGATCTCCTTGCCCATTTCATCGAGCAGCTTGCGGTAGTCGCGGTATTGTTTGGCGTTTGGGAACTGCTTGCCTTTGCGGTCGAGCGTGCTCTGGTCGACGTCGCAGATGGCCACGATGTTGCCCCCGCAGTTGGAGGCGTCGCTGCTGTCGCTGTCGCCTTTGCCGCCGACGCCGATACAGGCGATGTTGATGCGGTCGTTGGCGCCCTGCACGTGGCCGATGTACGGGAACGCGAAGGAGGCCGCGCCGACCGCCGCGGTGGTGCGGGTCAGAAACTGTCGGCGATTCAACGAGGTGTGTGGTCTGTGTTTTTCCATAGTGTGATGTCAGGTGATCGCGCCTGGGCGCGGGTTGTCCGTTGCTGAATCAAGGTTTGCCGTAGCCCCTCACGAAGCCGATGCACTGGGCGACGTCAGGCACGCTGTTGTCCCAGTTGTGCTCGTATTCGATCGAGATATTGCCGGCGAAACCCTGGGCCGAGAGTTCGTCGAGGCAGGCCCGGATATCCGCCACGCCGGTCCCAAACGGGACGTCGTGGGCGCCGGGGCCTTTCTGATGGAGATCTTTGAGGTGGCTGCTGACGATGCGGCCTTTGAGAATCTTCAGACATTCAACCGGATTGAGATTCGAGCGCAGCCAGTGGCCGGTGTCGACACAGGCCCCTACGCGCGGATCGCGTCCCTTGGTCAATTCCACGATGTAGTTCGGATCCCAGACTTTGTAGTTTGGGTTGTTGGCTTGGCGGGGGTGGTTGTGGTAACCGACCACCAGGTCATACTCCTTGACCAGCTTCTCGATTGTGTCGATCGATCCTGTCGATTCGGTTGTGATGCCGCGCATCCCCATTTTCTTGGTGAACTCGAACACCTTGCGGGCAGCCGCCTCGTCCTTCGGGATATCGACCACGCCGTAGTTGACGGCCATGATCTTGTGCTCGGCAAGCTTGGCCTTGACCTTCGCAATGACCTCGTCGGAAGCGTTGTGATCCCACCCGACAGCCGGTTCCTCCTTGCTCAGCTTCTGGCCCGGGTAGAACTCGATCACCTTGGCTCCAGCGTGAGCCGTCTTCTCGATCGCCTCGAACACGCTGAATCGGTTGAAGGTGTAGGCTTGGCATCCGATGGCGAATCCGCCCGTTTTGTACTCGTCGGGAATCGCCGGTTGGGCCAAGAGGTTGAGGGAAGTGATGGTCGTCAAGGTGGCCAGGGCCAACTCCCGACCCGTCCATAGCATCCAGGTCTTCATGGTTAATTCGTATTCGGTGTCGCTGGCGCGGGGGGAGCAGCTCGAACCGCCCCGCCGCGTATGGGGAAATAGCAGCGCGATTCAACCCCGGGTGTCAAATCCAAATGCTGGTCGGTGCATCGGATTGTTGTCGGTGTTCTGTCGCCCGGTGAGGGCACCAGGCCTACCACGGATCAAGGCCCCTGGTGTAGGCCGCGTGCCCCCACGCGGCGCAAGCTCGTTTCCTACCGACAACTTACAGATGCACTGAATGCTCGTCGCAGAACCGCGCTTGTGCGGGCGGGGGTGTTCTGGTATCGCCCTTCCGTCCTTTCTCGATCCCACTCATATGAATGCGGTCAATGGCACCTGGCGACGCCCCCGTGTCGCTCCCGGCGGACTGGCGGACAAAGTGCGGATGGCGCTGTTGGTGTGTGCGGTGGCGGCTCCGCTGTCTGCTGCGAAGCTGGCGCGCGCGGCCGGCGGTCGCGTGGTGGCGTGGGGGCGAGACGCCGAGGGCCAATGCGCTGTTCCATCGAGCGCAACGAATATCGTTGGGATCGCCGCCACGGCCATTCAGACGCTCGCATTGCGCGAGGACGGAACGCTCCTGGCCTGGGGCAGCCCCCCGCCCGCCGGCTCCGGCAAGCTGGTGCGGATCGCCGGCGACAACTTTCACGCAGCCGGCGTCCGGTCCGATGGAACCGTGGTCGTGTGGAGTTCTTTTCTGTCCGTGGCGACCGTGCCACCGGAAGCGACGAATGTCGTCGATGTCGCTGTCGGCAACAGCCATGTGTTGGCGCTGCGGCAGAACGGTCGCGTGATCGCCTGGGGGGAAAACACCTGGGGACAGCTCAACGTTCCCGCGTCCGCCACGAATGTGGTCCAGATCGACGCTGGCGGTGTGCACGGGATGGCACTTTGCGCAGACGGGCGGCTGCTCGTGTGGGGCCAGATCAGCTACGTTCCCGCCGCGGCGACGAACCTGATGGCGATCGCGGCCACCTTCGACCGCTGTCTGGCGCTGCGCCGCGACGGGCGCGTCCTCGAATGGTTCGCCTACGCGGATCTCGAAGTCCCGCCCCAGGCCACGAACGTTGTGGCCATCTCGGGCGGCGCTTCTCACTGGCTGGCCGTCCGCCAGGACGGAAAGGTCGTGGCGTGGGGGCTCACTCCGGAGCCGGAGACGATTGTGCCGGCGGGTCTGGCGGATGTCACTGCCATCGCGGCCGGGGGCAATCACAGCGTGGCTCTGACGGGATATTCGGGTCCTTCCGTTCACGTGGCGCCGCCAGGCGCGACGGTGCTCGCTGGCGATCCGATCTTGCTTTGGGGCGAACCGCGCGGACTGCGTCCGGTCAGCCGCCAATGGTCTCTTGGAGGCTCGGCGGTGCCGGGAGCGACGAACAACTGGTTGTTCGTCGACAACGTCCAGGGGATGCATGCCGGCAGCTACACGTTGGGGGCGAGTGGTGGGGCCGGCACCGTGTTCAGCCACTCGATCGAACTGAGCGTCATCGAGACAGCCCCACGTTTTCTTGGAGCGGAGCGCATCGTGGGTTTGCTCCGGGGCCAGCCGCTTTTGCTCGCGCCTGAGGTGCGTGGGACCCAACCGATGGCGTTTCAGTGGCGTAAGAACGGCATCGGTTTGGCAGGTGAAACCAGGCCCAGTCTGGCAATCCCGGCAGTGACTTGGGCCGACGCAGGCCTGTACGAACTGGTGGCCAGCAATCGCATCGGCGTGACCGTCAGTCCGGCTCAGACTCTGTCAATGATCAACGTCGCTGCCTGGGGATCGAACACCGCGGGACCAACTGAGGTGCCGCCCTCGGCAACGAACCTGGTGGCCATCGCCGCGGGAGTCAACCACAGCCTGGGTCTGCGCGAAGACGGAACGGTCCTGGGCTGGGGCGACTCGACCTTCGGCCAGACCACGCCGCCGGAGGCCGCCACCAACGCTGTTGCCATCGCTGCCGGTGAGGGCCTAAGCCTTGTGCTGCGGGCCGATGGCAGACTGATCGCGTGGGGCTCGAACGAGTCTGGCCAAGCCAACCCGCCTGCCGACGCAACCAATCTCATCGCCGTTGCAGCCGCATGGACCCATTGCCTTGCGGCCCGTCAGGATGGGAAGGTCTTTGCCTGGGGAGCGAACGGGGCCGGGGAATGCACGGTCCCGGAGTCGGCATCCAACGTTGTCGCGGTGGCTGCCGGAGGCGGGCACAGTCTGGCATTGCGTGCGGATGGAACCGTGGTGGCCTGGGGCTCGGGGTCATACGGCATGAGCAGCGTTCCGGAGGCGGCCACGAATGTGGTGGCTATCGCTGCGGGAGGCGAACACAACCTGGCCCTGCGCGCCGACGGGACTGTGGTGGGGTGGGGGAGCAACGCCGCCGGCGAGTCCACGCCTCCCGAATGGGCCACGAACCTCGTGTCGATTTCCGCCCACGGCTGCAACAGCCTCGGGGTGCGCGCCGACGGCACGATTGTCGAGTGGGGTTGCGGTTTTTATCCTGAGGCGCCCATTCCCGCGCAAGCCACCAACGCGATCGCCGTGTCAGCGGGTCGAGGGTTCAACCTGGCGTTGCTCGATCGCGACGTGTTGCGGGTGTCTCAGGCCCCGCGAAACCCCGTGACCGCTGCTGGCGAGACTCTGATTCTGCAGGCAGCCGCCTTCGGTTATCCGGCGCCGAGCTATCGTTGGCTGCGAAACGGTGTGCCGGTTGCAGGCGCGACCAATGCCTGGCTCGTCTTGTTGAATGTGCAGGCCGGCGCGGCTGCCCAGTACTCTGTCGAGTCCACCAGTGGCGGTCGGGTGATCACGAGTTCACCGACGCCGCTCACGGTTCTGCCGACAGCGCCCTCGATCACCACCGATCCGCTCAGCCAGGTCGTGTTGTTAGGCACCAAGGCGCTGTTCACCGCAGCGGCCAAGGGGACGGAGCCGATCGCGTTCGAGTGGCAGTTCAATGGGCAGACTCTGTCCGGGGCAAATGAGTCGGTCCTGCGGCTGTCGTCGGTAGGACACGCACAGAGCGGCGAGTACCGGCTTGTGGCAGCCAACGCTCTGGGCCGCTCGACCAGCCACGTGGCGACCTTGACGGTCTTCGAGGCGGTGGCATGGGGCAGTCCCTGGCAGGGCCAGACCGAGGTGCCGCTCAACGCGACAAACCTCGTCGAATTGGCCGCCGGCACGGCGCACACGTTGGCCTTGCGCGAGGACGGAACGGTGGGGGCCTGGGGCCACAACGCGTCCGGCCAATGCACCGTGCCGCCCGCGGCGACGAATGTCCTGCACGTCGCAGCGCGCGGCGAACGCAGTCTGGCGCTGCGTCGGGACGGCGCGGTGGTGACTTGGGGCGCCACGGGATATGATCTGGAAACGGTGCCTGACTCCGCGACGAACGTCATCGGCATCGGAGCTGGCACATCCCACAGCCTGGCCGTGCGCCGGGACGGTTCGGTTGTGGCGTGGGGGAACAATGCGGCCGGGCAAGCAACCGTCCCGGCGACTGCCGCGAACGTGGTCGCCGTAGCCGGCGGCGCCAACCACAGCCTGGCCCTGCGCGCCGACGGCACCGTGGTCGGGTGGGGGACCGGTGTCTACGGTTTGACGAATCCGCCCGCGGCCGCGACTGGGATTGTGGCGATCGCGTGTGGCTCGCTGCACAACCTGGCGTTGCGCGCCGACGGTACGGTGGTCGCCTGGGGGATGACCAACCAGGGCCAGTGCAACGTGCCGATCGAGGCCACGAACCTGCTGGCGATCGCGGCGCAAGAGACCACGAGCATGGGCCTGCGCCGGGACGGTCGGGTGTTTGTTTGGGGTTCTGTCGCGAATGGCATGGATCAAGTTCCAGCCAACGCCACGAACGTGGCTGCTATTGCGCTTGGCGCGATGCATTGTGTGGCGTCGATCGACCGGGGCGTGGCGGTGGTCTACGCTCCGCCGCTCGATAACAGGGCGCTGGTCGGGGAGAAGCTCATCCTGCTGGCGGATGCCTATGGGGCGAATCCGCCCGCCGCCCGGTGGTCTCGGAATGGACAGCCGGTGGCCGGCGCCACAAACCGGTGGCTGGTCCTCCCAGACGTGCAGGAATCGGCGACTGGCTCTTACACAGTGGCCTTCGCCCGCGGCGACGATTGGATCAACAGCGCCGCCGCACAGGTGACCGTCGTGCCCTCCATGCCGGTGATCCTAAGCCAGCTTTCGAGCCAAACAAACTGGGTGGGAGCGCAGATCGCGCTCGAAGTCGAGCGCTTGGGATCTGAGCCGATGCACTCTGCATGGTTCCGCAATGGGACGCGCGTCGAGGGGGCGGCGGGGCGCCGGCTCGATTTCCCTGACCTGTCATTTGCGGACTCGGGTTTGTATCATCTGGTTCTGTCGAACGCGCTGGGGTCGGCGACCAGCAATCCGGTCCGATTGGGCGTCCAGCAAATTGCGGCCTGGGGATCCAATTTCTCGAACCAGACCAACGTGCACAGCGGCGCCACGAATGTGGTGGCCTTGGCGGCCGGGGACCGCCACACACTCGCGCTCCGATTGGATGGGAGCGTGGTGGCGTGGGGTGCGTCGAGCTCAGGGCTGACCAATGTCCCTTCGATGGCCACCAACGCGATCGCCATAGCGGCAGGGACAGACCACAACCTGGTGGCGCGCGCCGACGGCTCGGTGGTCGCGTGGGGCGGTTCCTCTTACGGTAAGACCACCGTGCCGGTTCAGGCCACGGGCGTGGTGGCGGTTGCGGCCGGGGGCAGCCATAGCCTGGCGCTGAGGCGCGACGGCCGGGTCGTGGCTTGGGGAAACACGAACAACAGCCTGCTGAATGTGCCGCCGCGCGCGGTCAACGTCGTCCGAATCGCAGCGCCTGCTTTCCTGGGCAACTACTCGCTGGCGTTGCGTCGAGACGGGCGCGTATTCGGATGGGGCGAGAATGCCAACGGCCTGACGAATCCGCCCGCGGCGATCTCGAACGTCGTCGGGATCACCGCGGGTCCGGTTCACGCCCTGGCGATCCGCGGCGACGGTCGTGTTGTCGGCTGGGGCTCGACAACGGGCGGCGGCCTCATCATCCCCGAATCAGCGACAAATACGGTGGCTGTGGTGGCGGGCGCCAACTCGACGGGGCTTGGTTTTTCGTTGGCTCTGCGCAACGACGGCGCGATCCTCGGCTGGGGTGCGACCAGCCAGGTGCAGTTGGCCCAGCTCCCAGCCAACCTCTCGAGCGCGTTTGCCCTGGGCGCTGGTTCGAGCCACGCGGTGGCTGCCACCGCGTCGCGCGCCCCGCGGTTCGTCGATCGGTTGGGTGATCTGGTGGCCTATGAAGGACGTGACTTCGCGTTGAACGCGTTGGTGGTGGGAGCGCCGCCGCTGGCCTACCAATGGCGTTTCGATGGGACCGACCTCGCTGGCGCCACCCAGCCCACCTTGCGGTTGACCAATGTCACGAGCGCCAGCGCAGGGCTGTATTCGGTCGTCGTCAGCAACCGGTTGGGTATGCTCGAAGGCGAAGTGGCGCAGTTGGCGGTCGAGCCGGTGCCTTTTGCGCCGGCGATTGTCAAATCGCCTGCCAGCCAAACCGTGTGGGCGGGAACGAACGTCACGTTGAGTGTCGAGGTGACCGCCTCGCCGGCCCCGACTTTCCAGTGGCAGCGCAACGGTCAGGACATTTCAGGCGCGACCGGCTCCACCTACACGATTCCCTACGCGGTGCCCGGCCACGCCGGGGCGTATCGCGTCGTGGTGTCGAATCCGGAAGGCACAGCCACGAGCGCAGACGCCCTGCTCACCGTCGACATTCCGGCCTGGCCGACGCTCAAGGCGCTTGAACCCAGTCGGGTGGTCTCTCTGGGATCACCCCTTTTGCTTACGGTGACGGCGAACGGGACGCCGCCCATTCACTATCAATGGCGGCTCAACGGGGCGGACCTGCCCGGGGTGACGGGTCCAAGCCTTTCGTTGACGGCGTTCGAGTTCGAGGACGGAGGTGTCTACAGCGTCGTCATGAGCAATGCGTCTGGCGTGGCGGAGAGCCCGGGCGCATTGATCGCGCCTTGCCCGGTGGCGGTGTGGGGAACGGGGCCGGCCACCAATTTGCCGGTGTCGCTCAGCAACGCGGTGGCGGTGGCAGCAGGGCAGGCGCATGCGTTGGCCTTGAAGGCTGACGGCACGGTGGTGGCGTGGGGGGCGAGCAACGTTCAAAAGTGGGTTGTTCCACCCGGGATCTATGTGAACGCCGCGTATGGTCAGTTGGACGTGCCCTTCGGACTGACCGGGGTGGTGGCGGTGGCGGCGGGCAGTTTTCATAACCTGGCGCTGAAGAGCGACGGAACATTGGCGGCTTGGGGGCTGAACGATGCGGGACAGGCCAGTGTGCCGGCAGCGGCCACGAATGTCGTTGCCATTGCCGCCGGCTACGCCCACAGCCTGGCGCTGCGAGCGGATGGGTCGGTTCTGGCGTGGGGAACGAACCAGTACGGCCTCACGAACGTACCGGCGACGGCGGTGAACGTGGTGGCCATTGCGGCCGGCAATTCCCACTGCCTGGCATTGCGGGCGGATGGCGTACCGGTCGCTTGGGGCTCCTCCGCTAGCGGGGCGACGACGGTTCCGGCGAGCGCAACCGATCTGGTATCCGTTGCTGCGGGTATGAGCTTCAGCCTGGGCGTACGCCGGGATGGCACGCGGGCGCAGTGGGGGCAGGCGCCCAGCAGGTATGTCTACGCGGGCCGGATCACGTTTATCGGGCCGACGATCGATGACGATTACACCGGGGTGGCAGCCGGCCACAACCATGCGCTTTACCTCGATTCCGCCGGCCTGGTGACCGTGTTCACACGTGGGACGGCAACCTCGTGGGAGACCGTGCCGCCCTGGTTCCGCCATGGTGTGGCGGTGGCGGCGGGCGCCGAGTTCAGCCTGGGCCTGATCCGTTCTGCCGGGGCACTGCCATCTCCGCAGATCACGACACGCCGCGCTTACGAAGGGGGAACCGCCGTGTTCGCCGCGTTCGGCCCGGGGCAGAAGGTGGCCGATTGCCAGTGGGAGTTTGAAGGGGCGGATCAGTTGGGGGCCACTCGCCCGTTTCTGGTGTTGTCCAACACGACTGGCGCGGCGACGGGCACTTACGCAGTCCGTTTGTCCGAAGCCGGGGGTGCAGCGCGGAGCGATGCGATGCGCCTCGATGTGGTGCCACCACCTCTGCCTCAGGTCGTGCGGCAACCGGTGGCGCAGACAGTGGGGGCGGGGGGTGAGGCGTTGTTCAGCGTGGCGACTGCGGCCGGCGTACCGGTGTCTTTCGCCTGGCAATTCAACGGGACAGACATGCCGGGAGAGACGCGCCCGGTTCTCTACCTGGCGGCAGTGCAGGACGCAAATGCAGGTGTGTACCGGGTGATGGTGCGAAATGCCGCCGGCACGGTGGTCAGCGACGGGGCGGCGCTCACAGTGACGGCGACCCCGCCGGCGATTGTGACGCAGCCGGTCGATGTCGGTGCGATGCGCGGGGAGACGGTCTTGCTCTCGGTGATCGCTCGAGGTTCGGAGCCGATGGCCTATCGCTGGGAATTCAATGAAGTCCGGAAGGAAGGCGCGGACGCATCCACCCTGGTGCTGCCTGCGGTGCAACCCTCCGATGTGGGCGGGTACCGCGCGATCGTCACCAACTTGTACGGGGCAGCGACCAGCACGGTGGCGCGCGTCTATCTGCCGCCGGTGTCGGTCTGGGGCGACCGCGCGTCCTATGTCGGCAGTCCGCCACTGAGCGCCTCGAACCTCATCGCGCTCTCGGTGGGCGGCGGCCATGTTCTGGGTTTGCGCGAAGACGGCCGGGCGGTGGGCTGGGGCATGAACGACTGCGGGCAGGCGTCCGTGCCGGAAGGCTTGAGCAACGTGGTGCAGGTGTCGGCTGGGGAGTGGCACAGCTTGGCGTTGCGCAGCGATGGCACGGTCGCGGGTTGGGGTTCGACTTCCTACGGCGGTTCCGTCCCCGAGGCCAGTCTTTCGAACATTGTCGAGGTCTCTGCCGGAGCGATGTTCAGTCTCGCCCTCGATGCCGGAGGCAACGTTTACTCGTGGGACAAACTGGAGAATCTTCAGATCGAGCCGGTGGCTGATGCGGTGGCGATTGCCGCGGGCGGGGTCCACCGCGTGGCCCTGTTGCGGGACGGTTCCGTGACAGCATGGGGGATCAATCCGCTCGGGCAAACCTCGGTGCCGGCCGAGGCGACGAATGCGGTAGCGGTCACAGCCGGACGCGGGTTCAGTGCGGCGCTGCGAGCCGATGGCCTTGTCGTGGCCTGGGGTACTTTCGAAGATTCACCGTCGATGGTTCTCGACCTGCGATGCGACGGCAACAACACCAAGTGGAGCGGCACGGCGGGTGAACGCCGATTGCCTGTTCCAGCCGAGGCGACGAACGTCGTGGCGATCGCCGCAGGCCGCCACCACCTGGTCGCGCTGCGCGCGGACGGCGCGGTATTGGCGTGGGGGGACAACACTGCCGGCCAGACAGACGTTCCCTCTCTCGAGGGGGGCAGCACCGTTGCCGCGGGCGGCGATCTGAGCGCGGTGCTGCACGGCGAACTCGGTGCGAGGTTTGCCGCAACACTTCCGGAGCGGACTGTTGGCGACGACGCGTCGGTCCTGGTGAATCTGGCGCGGGCAGGCCGACCGCCATTCGAGCAACATTGGCAGCACAACGGCATCGTGTTGCCCGATCAAACGAGTGCTTACCTCTGGCTGCCATGGGGCCAGGTCCGGGCGGGCCAGTACCGGGCGGAAGTGAGCAATGGCTTTGGCGCTGGGGCAACTCTGGTGTCGCTCGTCGTCACACAGGCACCGCCCGTCGTGAGAGTCCAACCGGCGCCCCAGACAGTCGAGGAAGGGAACGATGCGGTTTTCACCGTCACGGCAGGCGGTTCGGCGCCGTTGACCTATCGGTGGCGACGCGATGGGATGTTGCTTGCCGACGGCCTCGGGATCGAAGGCACAACGACGCCGGTGCTCACGCTGCGCAACGTCACCTCGGACAAGGCTGGCGCGTATAGCGTGATCGTCACCAATCCCTTGGGAAACACCACGAGCGCGGACGGCGCTCTGGTCGTCGTGCCCCGTCTTGCGCTGGCGGCGGCCCTCGACACAACAGACCTGGTTTGGACCACCGGGGGCGACGCTCCCTGGCGTTGGCAGACCTTGACGACACACGACGGCGTTGATGCCGCGGCAAGCGGGCCCTTCGATGTGGCGCGGACCAACTGGATCCAGACCGTGGTTACGGGACCGGTGGTGATTGGATTCTGGTGGACGACATCGGGTTGGTACAACGACCGGCTGGGGTTGTGGGTCGATGGCGTCGAGCAGATGGCCATCGGGAACGACATCGCCTGGGAATGGCGCACAATGGCCGTCCCGGTCGGGGCCCACACCCTGCGGTGGGTGCATGGTTGCCGGCCCTTCTCGCGAATCTCGATGGCGGCGCTTGATGAGGTCAGTTTCGTCGAACCCGAGCCGCCGAGCGTGGTCACCCAGCCGAACTCGCTCAGTGCAATCGAAGGTGCGACCGCGACGCTCAGCGCCGCGGGGGCAGGGACGGCGCCGCTGTACTACCAGTGGCTGTTCAACGGCGCCAGTCTCCCGAGTGCCACCAATGCCGTGTTGACTCTGACGGGTGTGGGACCGGACCAGGTGGGGGACTACCGGTTGGTCGTCGCCAATCTCGCCGGCAGTGCGACGAGCCAGGTGGCCACGCTCACGCTGACCCCGTCCGCGCCCGTCGTCGTCGCCGCGCCTCAATCGCTGGTCACCGCACCCGGACTGACGGCGGTTCTCAAAGCGGACGTGCATGGGACCACAGCGATGGACATGCAATGGCAGTTCAACCGCGCGGATTTGGCCGGGGCGCGCCAGGCGACTCTCGAAATCCCTGAAGTGGGAGCGGCTGACGTGGGATGGTACCGCATCGTCGCGCGCAATGAATGGGGAACCACCTTCAGTGCCGAGGCCGCGCTCACGCTGGTGCCGGTCGCGGCTTGGGGGCTGAACACATACGCTCAAACCTCCGTGCCGGTCGACGTGGGCGAAGTCGTCGAGGTCGATGCGAGTTACAGCGGCAGCCTGGCTCGGCGGAGCGACGGTTCGCTGCGCTTCTGGGGACTGCTCCACACGTATCCGCCGTGGCCTGTCGATGAGAGCGAGGCGGCCGGGCCGTTCGTGGCGGCATCCGCGGGCTACGACCATTTCGTGGCGCTGCGCGCGGATGGCGAGGTGGTCGTTTGGAGCCTGGTCGACCCGGAATTGAGGGACGTGCCGTTGGACTTGGGATACGTGGTGGCGGTCGACGCCGGCTGGCATCACAACGTGGCCTTGCAGTCGGACGGCAACGCAGTGGCTTGGGGCCAAAATGACGAGGGTCAATGCACCGCCCCGCCTGGGGTCACAAACCTGGTCGCCGTCGCCGGCGGCCGGGCGCACAGCCTGGGGCTGCGCGCCGACGGGACGGTCGCGGCCTGGGGCGGGAACGATCACGGCCAGATCGACGTGCCCTCCGACCTCACCGATGTCATCGCTATCGACGCAGGTGCGGACTATGGCCTGGCGTTGCGGGTGGACGGCACGGTTGCGGCGTGGGGCGGCATCGTTCCGCCGCCGTCCGATATCGGTCACGCGGTGGCCGTTGCCGCCGGCGCCGATTTCGCACTCGCCTTGCGCGCGGATGGCACGGTGATCCGATGGGGGGGAGACGCCGACGTGTTGGAGGTTCCAGAGGGACTCTCGAGTGTGGTGTCTTTGGCTGGCGGTTGGTGGCACGCGCTGGCCCTTGTGGGTGATGGGCGACCGGTCATCACGGTGCAACCCTTTCACCTCGCCGCCCCACGGGATGGCAGTCTGACGTTGCACACGCGCGCTGTCGGATTGGGCCCGCTGCAATACCAATGGCAGCGCGATGGGGTGGATCTGCCCGAGGCGACCGCGCCGACCCTCTCGCTGGCCGGCGCAGAGTCCGAGTTGGCCGGCACGTACACCGTGCGCGTGATCAACGCTTTGGGTGCGGTCGAGTCGACACCCTGTCGGGTCGGGCCGTCGCCGGGGCCATGGTTCGACACGGCGTCGGGGGCGATTCGGCTCGACGCGGACGGCTTGCACCTGGTGTTGCGGGGTTTGTCTGGAAGCGGGACTGTGCATGTGTGGGCGACGAGCGATCTGCAGACGTGGGAGTTGGTCCTCACGCACACGCCGGTGATGGGCGCTCTCGATCTGGTCGATCCGAACGCGCTCGAGTGGCCGGTGCGGTTCTATCGCGCCATCGAAGGCGAGTAGGGCAGGGGACCCGGGGAGGGGGTGATGTGACCTCCGCCGACGGACTTCGTTTCGTCACCCCTGTTCGCGAACGTTGCCCGAACCCAGACGGGGCCTCGTGGAACTCGGCCCTCCGAAATCCCTAGCACCTGGACGGATTTCTCACCACTTGAAGGAGTAATCTGAAATCCGGGCTGCGAGCAATCTCAACGAGTGCAGTAGAAAGAACACAGAGAGGCGTGTATGCCTGTCAGCGGGATCACCGTCTCGGCGCCAATCTGTGTTCCGTCCTGAATCGGTGAGGGGTTCCACACAGATTCGAGGCGGAATCTTGCGTTTCCGGCGGCAGGCGCTCAGGTTTGCGTTGTCTAATGATCACACGCCGTCGGTTCATTGAGGCCTCGGCTGCGGCGCTGGGGTTTGGGGTGGCTGCAGGAGTCTACACGTGGCGAATGGAGCCACATTGGCTTGAGGTCGTGGAGCGGCGGCTTCCCGTGGCAGACCTGCCGCAGGATCTGGCCGGATCGCGGTTGGTGCAGTTGAGCGACCTACACATCGGTCCACGGGTCGATGACGATTACCTGCTGCGAAGTTTCCAGCGCGTGAAGGAGATGGCTCCGGAATTTGTCATTTATACCGGTGACTTCACGAGCCACGAAGCCCAGGTGTTTGAGCATGCCCAGCGGATGTTCTCACATCTACCGCTCGGGAGCCGTGGCACGTTCGGCATCCTTGGCAATCACGATTATGGACTTGGTTGGTCTCAGGCAAACGTCGCGGAGCGGATCGCGGGACTGGCGACCGATGCGGGGGTGCGAGTTCTCCGAAATGAGCTGGTCGAGTCTGGAGGCCTTCACATCGTTGGTTTGGACGATATCTGGGCCAGACGATTCGACCTTGCGGCTGGCATCGGAGCGCTTCCTGCGAGGGCGGCGGCCATTGTGCTCAGCCACAATCCCGACACCGTCGACCTTCCCGGGTGGGACTCGTACTCGGGTTGGATCCTGGCGGGTCATACGCATGGCGGACAGTGCAAGCCACCGTTCCTTCCTCCGCCGCTTCTTCCCGTGCGCAACCGTCGCTACACATGCGGCGAGTTTGAGCTGTCGGGAGGGCGCCGCTTGTATGTCAGCAGAGGAGTCGGCCATCTCCTGAGAGTCCGATTCAACGTCCGGCCTGAAACCACTGTGTTTCGTCTGGAGAGAGCATGAAGCTCCTGACCCAATCGGCTCCAGGCCACGCCGGGATCGCGTCTCGGTTTGCAGTTGGACACCAGTGGCCCGGCGTCGGCGAACCGGGACGTTCGGCGTATGAGCCCAGCCGCGACTGCACAAGGCCGGGCAGGACACCGCGGAGGCACGAAGAGCGCGGAGATTCCCAACCGCGTGTTCTCTGCGTGTCTTCGTGTCTCTGCGGTTGAATCGGGCCGCCATCCGTGAGCCCATGCTGACATTGATGGCCAAACAGTCGCTGCAGCGAACCGCCGCCCAGCGCCTCGCGTTCCGATGCGAGGGGTTCATCGGACGCCGGATTCGCTGCCGGTGCCCGTGGTCGGCGGCGGCGTTAGCC
>CAYPUR010000102.1:0-15949 GCA_964413865.1 uncultured Verrucomicrobiota bacterium | reverse complement strand
TCAAGGGCTCATCCAGCCACCCGAATGCAACCTCTTGGCCGCGCCCCTGAAGGCGTTGCGAGAGGAACTGCCCTCGCTGCTGTCCGAGACGCCGCGCCCAGCAAGCAGCGATGCGCGCGTTCAGGAATTGATGGGCAAACTCGTCGCGGGCGATCTGGCCGGGGCGCGGGCAGTTGTGCGTCGGCAACTGGACGCCGGCGTTCCGCCTTATGACCTCGTGCCGGACTTGTTGCTGGCGGCGATGTCGGAAATAGGCTCCCACTGGGAGCAAGACACCTTAGAGATTTTCGAGGAACACTTGGCCACGGAAATCGTCGTCCGCTTGCTGGCCGGACTGCCGGCCATGATCGCCCCCGTGCCAAATATCGGTCGCAAGGCGCTGATCAGCGGTGTACCGGATGATCACATTCAACTCGTTCCCATGGCCCTCGCCATCTATCTGGAACTGCGCGGCTGGACCGCTTCGTCGTTGGGCCACGGTCTTCCGGCGGAGCAGATCGCTGCGGCAATGGAGTTGCTGAGGCCGGATGCCGTCTTTCTCTCGCTGTCCATGGTCGCTCGTGTTTCCGGCGCTTTGGAAACACTCGAAAAACTTGACCGGGCGACTTACCGGCCGTCTGTCATCGTGGGCGGACGCGGGGCTTTGTTGGCGGGGGCACTGTTGGAAGCGCGCGGCGCTCGCGTGGCGGATTCATTTGACCGGGCGCATCATCTGGCGCTGGGCGAAGGGGGCGGCCATGCGTAGCTTGGTCGCCCTGCGCATGGTCGTCCACGACCGATCTTCGACGGCCGGCGCGTTGCTGGGCGTTGTGTCCATCGTCTTCTTGGTCGGCCAGCAACTTTCCGTCCTTTTCGGATTGCTGAATTACATGTCCGTGCTGGTGGACCACAGCGGGGCCGACGCTTGGATCCTGAGCGCAAATGTACGGAACGCCGACGCGGGGAATTTGATTTCCGGGCGATACCTCGATCGCGTCATCGGGTTGCCCGATGTGGAATGGGCGGAACCGGTTTTGATCGGCGGCGGATTGTTTCGCAGGCCGGACGGTTCCTCAGAATCGGTGCGTGTTGTCGGCGTGCGCCGGCCGCGGTTGTCGGGAGGCCCGTGGGCCTACGCCGAGGCCGATGAACGGGCTTTGTTGGATGTCGAGGCCGTGACAGTGGATCGTCTGGATTTGCGCAAGCTCGGCAATCCCGCGCTCGAAAGCATCACGGAGATCGGGGAGCAACGCGTCCGCGTCGCCGCAGTGACCGATCAGGCGCGCGGCTTCCAAGGCACTTTGGTGTTCGCCTCGCTGGACAAGGTCAAGGAAATCGCCCGCACACCGCCGGGCCGGTATTCGTCCATCCTGGTGCGGTTCCGTGACGGCGCGGACAGGACGGCCGCGCTGGACCGCTTGCGCTTTGTGTTGCCGGAGTGCTCCGTGCTCTCCTCCGCCGAACTCTCGCGGCTGACGCGCGCCTACTATGTCACCAACACCGGCATCGGCGGCAGTTTCGGCTTCTCGACGGTGATCGCCGTGCTGATCGGTGTGGTCATCATTTCGCTGACGATGTACACCAGCGTTTTGAGCCGGTCACGCGATTTTGCCGTGCTGCGGGCAATTGGCGGGCGACGCTGGGACGTCGCCGTCGTAGTGATCAGCGAAACATTCATCATTACCGGCGCCGGCTTGTTTGTCGGGTTTCTCCTGCTCGCGACGCTGCTGAATACCACCGGCGGCTCGGAGATTCCCAGCTATTTTCCGACGTACGTGCCGCCAATTCTTGCCGGAGGCACGGTGGCGGTCAGCTTGCTAGGCTCGTTCATTGCACTGCGGATGGCGCTTCGGGCGGAGCCGGCTTCGGTCTTTCATTGAACGGACAGGACAGCAGCGGAACATGATTCGATTGCGGCTGGAAAAGATCGCGCGAGATTTCTCCGACGGACGGGAAGTGCGACGCGTCCTCTTCCCGACCGATCTGGAGTCGCAGCCGGGTGAATTGACGGTTCTGTCCGGGCCTTCCGGCAGCGGCAAGACCACACTGCTCTCCATTATGGGATTGGTATTGCGGCCGTCCGAGGGACGCCTGTTTCTGGACAGCCGCGACGTCACCGCATTGTCCGACGAACAAGCGGCAGCGCTGCGTCTGAGGCATTACGGCTTTGTGTTTCAGCAGCCGATGTTGATCGAAGGCCTAACGGTGGCGGAGAACATTCAACTTTCGCTTACGGTCCAGGGCGCGCGGCGTCCTGCTGGTGCGCCGGCTCGGATCGAAGCCTTGCTGGAACGTCTGGGACTGAAGGGCACCGCCCACATGCAGCCCCGACTTCTTTCGGGCGGCATGAAACAGCGCGCGTCCATCGCACGGGCGCTGGTCAAAAACCCAGCGATCCTGTTGTGTGACGAGCCTACATCGGCATTGGACGCCGAAAGTGGACGGACCGTCATGGCCATCCTGAAAAAGATCGCGGTCGAGGAGCAACGCGTCGTGGTCGTGGTCTCCCACGACGCGCGCGTGTTTCCCTACGCCGATCGGTTGATCAAACTGGAAAGCGGCGCGGTCGTGTCCGACACCCGTGAAAACTACACCGAAGGAAAGACTGTCACATCATGAAACCACGCCGAGTGATTCTGTTTCTCCTGGTCTTGCTCGTTGGGATTACTGGATTCAACTACGTGCGCATTTCCTTGCGCAAGGCGGCGCGGCCGCCCGAACCGGCGCGGGCGCCCACGGTGCCCGAGGCACCCGATCGCTTGTACGGGCTGGTTGAACCGTTGGGGCGCGAGGCTTTTGTCGGTCCACTGCAGCCGCGCCGGGTGGTCGAGATCGCGGTCGCTGAGGACAGCCTGGTCGCCGCCGGGGACGTGATCTACCGACTCGACGCCGACTTGGAAGCGCAGGCCGTTCAGACAGCGGAGGCCCGGTTGGAGGAAACCATTCGGCGATTGGCCATCACCCAAGACGATCTGCGGCGCAAAACCGGACTGTTGCGGGACGAGGTCGTGCCGGAGTCGGAAGTCGCTCAACTGCAATTGCGGGCCAAATTGGAGGAACAACAGATCGAAACCGCGCGCACCGAACTCACCGCCCGGCGAACCGAACTGGACAAGCTCACCTTGCGCGCGCCGATGGATGGCCGCGTGTATAAACTCGACATCCGGTTGGGCGAGCAACTCACGCCGCAGGACTATGAGCGGATCGTGGTGGGGCGGAACGAGCAGCAAGTGCGTCTGTTTGTTGAAACCTTCTGGCTGGACCGTGTGAAGCCGGGCCAACGCTATCGGGTGCGCGACTCCGAAACCCTGAGCGATCTGGGCGAAGGCGAGGTGATCGAGGTGTCGCCGTATGTCGGCGCCCGTGGGTTTCGAACCGAAGATCGGCTCGAACGCCTCGACACCAAATACGCGCAAGCCATCCTGAGATTGGAGATTGCCAACCGCCTGCCACTGGGCCTGCAAGTGCTCTGCGAGCGAGTAGAGATCGAATGACTGATAGGCATTTGCTTTTTCGACGTAGCTGGAGTGAAAGTGAAAGGGGTCAAACTATAACAATGACTGTACAAGGGGTCAGATTATAGCAATGGCTTGATTGGGTATTGAGAGGGGTGGAGGCCTCTCCGATAGCGCGCCGACTGCGCATCGAGCATCCGTGCGCGACCGACCGAAAACGCAACAGGGTCAGATCCGAATGGCGCTTAGATTAGGCCTAAAACTCTCTTGGACAGGCGCTTGCGACGGCGGGTGTCAGGGAGTGTTTCAAAGAGGATCTGGCGGGAGACCCGCTCCATTTCGGCGACGATCTTCCGGAGAGTGCGGGCGTTGTTCACCGCCTGCTTGAACGCTTGGTATTGGTCGCGACTCAACGCGACGGTGATCGTCTTTTGCCCGACTTTACGTGTCCACTGGTAGCCGCTGCGGGGCGCAGAGAGGGTCGCACGATCCAGGACGGAGCCTTGGCTGATATACCCCAGGCGGGCCAGGCGCCGGCGCAGGTCCCGGTAACGGGGGGATAGAGGCAGGGCGGAGCGGGATATTTTCATGGAGGCAAGTTTACGCTGGACGTCAAGCATGGACAAGTATACATACTTGTTGATGCAGACACCCTTCTTCCCTCAGTTCCGCGCCCGCTTCGCTGCCGCTCGCCGCCGCCTCCAGCAGGTGCGCCCGACCCGCCTCTTCCAACTCAAACACCTCTTCGGCCAGTACATCCCCCTCGGACTGCTGGCCCCGACCGACGAAGGCCCCGGCAGCCGTGAACGGGTCTTCTCGTGCCGCCGCACCTTCTGGAGCTTCCTCTATCAGGTCCTCCATCCCGGGTGTCCCTGCCGCAAGGTCGTCCGCCACGTTCGTGCCTTCTTCAAGCACAACGGCCTGGGCTGCGTCGACCCGGGCACCAGTGCCTACCGCCAAGCCCGCTTGCGCCTGCCCTTGGACCAGCGCCGGGACGCCGACCTGCGCCGCGGCCAACGCATGGGCAAGCACGATCGGCTCATGACCTGGCGCAAACCGGTGCGCAAACCCCGCTATCTGCCCAACACCCTCTGGAAACGCGTTCCCGAGCAACTGGCGGTCCGGGTCCTGCGTTTTCAACTCGCCGTGCCGGGCTTTCGCCCCGAGTCGATCACCCTGATGACGACCTTGACCGATGCCCGCGCTTATCCGGCCCACGAGTTAGCCCGTCTCTACGCCCGACGCTGGCGCATTGAGCTTTGGTTCCGCAACCTCAAGACCACCCTGGGGATGGAGACCCTCCATTGCTTGACCCCGCGGATGTTGCACAAGGAGTTCCGAGCGAGGAGAGATGGAGGTCGGCCGGCTTGCTGTGCCCGATCGCTTTTCAGTTCCCAGCAGAAGGGCGTCATGGTATTCTGGCCCGGTCAAAGTGAGCACACGCGCCCACAGCGTGCCCGATGCACTGGCCCGGCCCCTGGTTCAAGCGGCGACACTGGTGTCACCGCTGCTGAGCCCGAGGATGCCGCGGTCCTGACGCCGTCCCGACAATGAATGCTCTGTCTTCTCTCGCTGCCCTCAGTGCAGATACTCCGGCTTGCTCCCGACCCGGCGCTCGGACGCGCTTTGCCGGCAAGGGGCAGCGGGCGGTGCATCTCCTTTTGCTGGCGGGCATTCTCAGTGCCGCGCATGCGGCTTCGAGCGACGCCCAGTTCTTGCGCCTGCCGGTCAAAGAATACCGCGACAAGATGAAAGGCGGCTGGATCGGCCAGATTGTCGGCGTGTCGTGGGGCGCTCCCACCGAGTTCAAATGGCAGGACAAAATCATCCCCGTCGATCAGATGCCCGCGTGGCGTCCGTCGATGATCAACGATGCGTTTGGCCAGGACGATCTGTACGTCGAGATGACGTTCCTGCGTTCGCTCGAGGCGTACGGCATCGATGTCTCGATCCGGCAGGCGGGGATCGACTTCGCCAACAGCGGGTATCCGCTCTGGTGCGCCAACAATGCCGGGCGCACCAATTTGCGCCGGGGCGTCGCCCCTCCCGACTCGAGCCATCCGCAGTTCAACAAATGTCCCAACGACATCGACTACCAGATCGAGGCGGATTATTCGGGGCTCATTGCGCCGGGCATGCCGCAGGTCGCCATCGACCTGGGCGAGAAGTTCGGGCGGCTGATGGACTACGGGGACGGCGTGTACGCCGGCCAGTTCATGGGCGCCCTCTATGCGGCGGCGTTCTTCGAGTCCGACCCGGTCAAGCTGACCCAGACGGCCCTCGCCGCCATTCCGGCCCAAAGTCAATACGCCGAGATGGTCCGCGACATGATGGCCTGGTACCAAGCCGATCCGAACGACTGGGAGAAGGCATGGCGGCTGTGCCAGAAGAAGTACCGGGAGAATCCGGAGTACCAGAAAGCCTCGAATGGCGGGATCGACTGCAAGATCAATGGCGCCTACGTCCTGATGGGCATGCTTTTCGGCAAACGCGATCTGGACCAGACCATCCTGATCTCGTGCCGCAGCGGCATGGACTCGGACTGTAATCCGTCGAGTGCGGCGGGTGTCCTGTTCACCACCATCGGCTTCGCGAAACTTCCGGCCCGTTTCAATACGGGGCTGGACGAAACGCGCGAGTTCAGCCACACGGCGTACAACTTCCCGCGGCTCCTCGATGTGTGCGAGAAACTGGCGCGGCAGTTCCTTGTGCGGTACGGCGGGCGGATCGAGAAGGACGGCGCCGGCGAGGATGTCTTTGTCATCCCGGTGCGCGCGCCCAAACCGAGCGTGCTCGAACTGAGTTGGGCGCCGGGGCCGGTCGCCAACAGCCGGTTCACCCCGGAGGAGATGGCGAGGATCACGGCTTCAAACACGCCCAAGCGCGCGATCGAGGCGGTCGAGAAGTTCTTCCCGGGATGGAAGCTGACCGATTGCGGCCAAGAGATGGATCCCGGTCTGCGCGCCGAATGGCAGGGTCGAAACAACGTGGTTGCGACGCATCCGCTCGATCGGGAGACGGGCTGCAAGCTCAAGCGCACGGTCGACGTGCCGGCGGGCGGCACGACGCGGCTGCATCTGGTGGTCGGTCACGATCCGCAAGGCGACTTCGATCTCATCGTGCGGGCTGCAGGCGAGGAACTGTTGCGCAAGGCGGTGAGCCCGGCGACCTGCACTCAGGGGCATTGGCTGGTCCAGGACGTGGACTTGAGCCGATTCGCCGGCCAGAAGGTCGAGATCGAGTTGATCAACCAGCCCAGCGGATGGGCCTATGAAGCCGCCTATTGGGCCGAAATCGCGGTGAGGGCCGGCTCGCCTTGACCGGTGAAATGTCTTGTAGACAAGTCAAGTCCTGGACACGGAGCTTGATTGGAATCCTGCGTTCCGCTTCGCGTAAAACGGAACTCATTTGTTCAGGTGTTAGCTCGATGGACCGGGCTGACCCGGATCCCGGTCGCAGGGTCTTCGGACTGTTCGCCACGCCACGCTGCGCTGACGCTGAGCGTGCAAGTTGGGATCGCTTTGCCATTGAGGGCTTGAAGCGCTGACCACGCGCCTTCGGGCGTCGCCATGGTCACAAATCCGAACCCCCGCGATCGCCCGCTGGCGGGGTCGACGGGGACACTCACCTCCAGGACCTTGCCGTAAGGGGTAAACAAGACGCGCAGATCGCCTTCCGTGGCGGCGGCAGCCAAATTGTCCACATAGAGCTTCGTATTGACCATAAATCCGTTTTCGCCCCTCCATTGCACACGGCTGTTGGCGCACCTTCCCGAGTTTCCAGTCGACGCGCGAAGTCGTGCGAAAGGTACATGGGCGAACACACCCGGGCTATGGGGTAAAACCCTACCCTGCCTGATGCGGAGCCATCTCGTGGCACGCACCGCATGAGGCGTTCGTCGCTCCCTCCGCCCCTGCGCGATCAGAGGTCTTTCAGCTCGGATGGCGCACCTCGGACCACTGGCTCACCGGCGACCTTCGCAGGGAGGCAGCCGGAAGGGTCATGGCGCGCGTTACTTCTTGCCGGCAACCTGCTTCGCGGCGATGGATCGCTTCTTGATCTCGGCAGCCGCCGTTGCCTTGGCTTGTTTCTGCGAGGCCTTCTTGTGTACGGACTTCGGAGACTTGTCGCCCATAGTCTATTTGTCTTTCTTTGCTGGTTTGTCACCCGGTGTCTGAAGACTGCGGCCGGGCGATCGACGTACAATACATTCTCGTTGCGAGTTCCGCAAACGCCGTGGCGGTGTTTCGAGCAGATTCGCGAGGGAAGACAGGGGGTCACATCTTCATAATTGATATTTGTGATCCCAAATCATCGCGCCAAACCGACGCGAGCGGCCGCCTCGGCATTGCGGGCGGCCGTGGCGTCGGCATGGAAGGCTTTCCCCGCTTCAAACAAGGCTTGACGCCTTCGAGGCAGCACACACACACTTGGGCTTGCTCAATGCGAGTGCGAGTTTCACCGGTCACGGATTCGACGAGCAAAAGAGCATTTCATCGATGATCAGCGCAACCGCTGTGGTGGGGGCCCTTTCCCGGTGTTTATGGCTGCCGGAGAACGGGCAGCCAACAGCCGCGGAGGGAGTGGAGGGTTTTTCCGCGCTGACTGAAAGCGATTTGTCATTCCCCATGAAAGCACTCTCCTTGCTGGCCCTCTGGTGCGCCGCCTGCGGCGCAATCGATTCGTGCAACGCCCAGGGACTCAACGGGCGCCAAATCCCCGCGCCGCTCGAGGCGTGGCAGGACTGGGCGACCTGGGACGTCAAGCAGCGCGATTGCCCGACGCCGTTCAATGACTCGGCGCGACGCGTCTGTTTCTGGCCCGGCGAACTGTCGCTGGCGGCGGATCAGCAATCCGCAACGTGGGAATTGAGTGTGGCCGTGTTCAGCCGGACCTGGGTGCCGCTGCCGGGGGGCGGCGATACCTGGCCGCTCGAGGTGCGTGCGGACGGCGCGCCGGTGGCCGTCGTGGAGCACGAGAGCCGGCCCTGCATCGAACTCGATCCAGGGCGTCACCAGATCGCGGGTGCATTCCGCTGGGAAACTGAAATGCCCCAACTGATCCGCGTGCCGCGTGAGGTGGGGCTGCTTTCACTCGTCCTCGAAGGCAGGAAAGTCGAGCTGCCCAACTGGGACGAGGCCGGCGACCTCTGGCTCAAGCGCGTCCGTCTCGATGCCACGGACAAGGACACGGTTGCCGCCCAGGTCTGGCGGGTGATCGAGGATGGGATTCCGCTCTGGTTGCGAACGGAACTCGAGCTGAGCGTGTCGGGGAAGAGCCGCGAGGAGGACCTGGGCCACATCGTGCCCGAGGGTTGGAGCATCGCGTCGGTGGACGCGCCGGTGCCGGTGGCCGTGGACGATCAGGGCCGCATGAAGGCGCAGGTGCGGGCGGGCAAATGGACCATTCGCGTGGACGCGTTTCGCACGACCGACGCGGGTGAGATCAGGTTCGCGCAAAGCGCCCGGCCGATTGTGGCGACGGAACTGGTCGGCTTTCGGGCCGCGCCGGAGTTTCGCATGGCGGAACTCGATGGCATCCAGGTGGTGGACGTTTCGCAGACAGCCTTTCCGCAGAAATGGCGGAGCCTGCCGGTATATCAATGGCCGACGGACCGGGCGTTCCGGCTGGTGGAGAAGATGCGTGGGATGGGACTGCAACGGCCGGAAGGGTTGAAGATCAGCCGCGTGTTCTGGCTCGACGAGGATGGCATTGGGCTGACGTTCCGCGATCAGATTCATGGAACGATGCAGCAGATTTGGCGGCTCGATGTCGCGGCTGGCCAGGAACTGGGCGCCGCGAAGATGGGGGGACAGCCTCAGTTGATCACCGTCAACCCGGCCAATGGCGCCCCAGGCGTCGAGATCCGCACCCGGAACCTGGACCTCCAGGCCATCGGGCGTTCGAATCGGATGAAAGCGATACCGGCAACAGGCTGGCGTGCGCCCGCGGACGGGCTTGATGTCTCGATGAATCTGCCGCCGGGCTGGCGGTTGTTGGCGTTGTTCGGCGCGGACTGGGTCGAGGGCGACTGGCTGACGGCGTGGACACTGCTCGACCTGTTCCTGCTGCTGATCTTCTCGCTGGCCGTGTTCAAGTTGTGGGGCTGGAAGGCGGGGTTGGTGGCGTTCCTGGCCTTCGGTCTTGGGTATCACGAGCCGGGCGCGCCCCGGCTGGCGTGGCTCTTTCTGCTGCTACCCTTGGCGCTGTTGCGCGTGGTGCCGGAAGGCGGGGTGCGCAAGGGGATCATTGCATGGCAGTGGGTTGCCATTGCGCTGTTGCTGTTCGGTCTCGTGCCATTCGTCGCCAGTCAGCTTCAAAGCGTCCTCCATCCGCAGCTCGAGCGGCAGGGCTACAGCTACGGCTCGCACCCGCTCTTCGGCTGGCGCGCGTATCGTCCGGCGCCCCAGTGGGCCGCGCCGCCGCCAGCCGCCCAGGTGCTCGAGACCGCGCGGGCGGAGGAAGCGGGAGTGCCGACGGTGGGAAGACGGGTGGCGCGCTACGGACTCGAATCCAACCTGCGCTATGAATCCAAGGCCAAGATCCAGACAGGGCCCGCCGAGCCGGAATGGAGTTGGAACCTGGTCCGCTGCGGTTGGAATGGCCCCGTGTCGTCCGATGAGACCATCCGCCCCGTTCTCATTTCCACGACCATACATCGCGTCCTGACGGTGCTGCGCGTGGCGTTGTTGTTGGCGCTTGGCGGCCTGTTGCTGCGCCGGGGCGGCCTGAAGCCGGTTGTCGGCGGCCCGGGAAGAGCGACCGGCTTAGGGGCGGCGGCGGCTCTGCTGTTGGCGCTGTGCGTGCCGACATCGTCTCTGGCCCAACTGCCGGACAAGGAGACGCTGAACACGCTACGCGACCGTCTGATCGAGACTTCAGACGCCTATCCGCGCGCCGCGGAAATCCCGACTGTGGATTTGAGAGTCACCGACGGCCGGATCACCATGACGGCCGAGATCCATGCGGCGGCGCAGGTGGCGGTGCCGCTGCCGGGCAAGCTGCCATCGTGGTCCCCTATATCCGTCAAATTGGATGACAAGCCGGAGGCAGTCTTGCGCCGGGATGATGGCTACTTGTGGGTCGCCGCGCCCGCGGGCGTCCATCGCGTCGTTGTGGAAGGGCTTCTTCCGAGCGCTACGGAATGGGAATGGACGTTCCTATTGAAACCGCGCCGCGTCGCCGTAGACGCCCCCGGCTGGACGGTCACGGGCGTCCGCCCGAATGGCGTTCCGGAGAATCAGGTCTTCTTTGCCCGGCAGCGGCAGGCTGCCGCAGGCGAAGCGGAGTACGATCGCCGGGATTTCAACGCCATCGTGGCCGTGGAACGTCACCTGGAGGTCGGGTTGATCTGGCAGGCGCGCACCCTGGTCACGCGCCTGGCGCAGACAGGCAAGGCGGTCTCCCTGCGTGTCCCGCTGCTCGCGGGTGAGAAGGTGCTCTCGCCGGGAGTCATTGTGCAGGACCGAATCGTGGAGGTGCGCTTGGGCGCCGGGGAAGCCGAGTTTGCCTGGGAAAGCGAATTGCCGATCGGCAAAACGATCGAGCTGACTGCGGCCAAGACCGATCGCTGGATCGAACGCTGGCACCTGGTGACCTCGCCGGTATGGAACGTATCGCTTTCAGGCCTCGCACCGGTGTTCGAAACCAGCGAGCGCAACCTGGTGCCCGTCTGGCATCCGTGGCCGGGCGAAAGTGTTGCGCTTTCATTCAGCAAACCCGAGGCGATGAGCGGCGACACCATCACCGTGCGGCGCGTGCGCCACGATATCGCGCTGGGCAACCGCCAGCGCACATCGCAACTCACCCTCGATGTCGAGGCCAGCCTGGGCGACGATTTCATCCTCGAACTGGACCCGGGGGCGGAGGTTTCCTCGCTCAAACAGGACGACCGTTCGGTTCCGGTCCGGCGCGAGGGTGCGAAGCTGATGGTGCCGGTGCATCCGGGCAGCCAGACGTTGAACATCGAGTGGCGGTCGAATCAGCCACTGGAGACCAAGGCGGTGGCCGGAAGCGTGACGTTGCCCGTCGAGGCGGCGAACATCACCACCGCAATCCGTGTGCCCGAGAGTCGCTGGGTGCTCTGGGTGTCCGGACCGTTGCGCGGCCCGGCGGTGCGGTTCTGGACCGTGCTGGCCGTCTCCCTTCTCGCGGCGTGGGTCTTGGGCGGACTGAGACTCTCGCCGGTGACCCGTCTGCAGTGGATGCTTCTCGCACTCGGGCTGACGCAGATTCACCTGGCTGCCGCGCTGACCGTGGTAGGCTGGTTCTTCCTTGTTGCGTGGCGCGGGCAACGAGGGAGTGGGGTCGCGGCGTGGAAGTTCAACATCGTGCAGGTGTTGCTTGTGGGTCTCACACTGGGGGCGTTGGGCATTCTTGTGGCCGTGGTGAGCGAGGGGCTTCTCGGCAACCCTGAGATGTTTATTCGAGGGAACGGTTCGTCGCGGGTCGAACTGCGTTGGTTCCAACCGCGCAGCGGAACCGAGTTGCCCTTGACGGTCGTGGTGTCGGTGTCCGTCTGGTTCTACCGGCTGCTGATGCTGGCCTGGGCCCTCTGGCTCGCCGCGGCGCTCATCCGCTGGCTGCGATGGACCTGGATGCAATTCAGCACCGGCGGCTGCTGGAAACCCCTCGCGAGAAAGCCGAAGAGCCCGCCCCCGCTTCCCGCAAACAAGGCGTGACGTTGCCTCATTGTCGCATCGGCGGAAACAGCTTCATGGTTTCTTCGCCACGCCGCTCCTGCCTGCCGGTTGCGAGTGAGCGAATGCCACGCGGGGATCGACCGTCCCGGCACGCCCAATTCCGACAGATAGGGCGCCGTGGCCAGAAAGAAGAACTGAAGCTGCGAGGCCGGGAGGAAGGCGACAATCAGGAAGATCAGGAAGTTGAGGTTGCTGAGCAGGCCCAGGGCTTTGAGGAAAGGCAAGGGCGTCTCCGGCGCGACCCGGCGGCGGCGTGTGCGGCAGGGTGAGGCAATAGAGCCTCATCGCCAGGGCCAGCGCGCCGGCCAGGACCAGGCAGTCCGCGCCCGCCTCATCGCGGTGCGCCCGGCGTTTCCGCGCGACGCGCCAGCCGCTTCGCCATCCCGCTGAAAATCACCGCGTGAATGGGATAGAGCAGATACCAATAGAGCAACCCGGCCAGCCCGCGTGGGGCAAAGAAGGCGGTTTGAGAGAGCCGTGAGCTGGCGGCATCCACCGGCTCGACCCGAAACTCCAGCCAGGCCAGGCCCGGCACCTTCATCTCCGCCCGCAACCGCAGCAGCCGCCCCGGTTCGACCGCCTCGACGCGCCAGAAGTCGACCGCGTCGCCGACGCGCACGTCGTCCGGGTCGCGCCGTCCTCGCCGCAGGCCCACGCCGCCAAGCAAGCGGTCGACGAAACCGCGCGCGGCCCACGCCCAGTTCATGCAGAGCCAGCCCGTTTCGCCCCCCAACCGGGTGAAGACGCCATACACGGACGCTGCCGGAGCGCGCACCGACTGCTGACGGCGTTCGATGATGATGCCTTCTTGGGTTGTCAACACGACCGGCGCGACGTCTCTCTGGCTGCTTGCCAGGGCGTCACTCCAGGCCGTCTCGACCCGGCCGGTCTTGAGGTTGTCCAGCGCAAGACGCACGGCGGTGTCGTAATCGAGCAGTTGAATGTTTGGGAACAACTCGTGCGCCAGGTGATCCCGGACCACGACGTCGTTGCGCAGGCCCTGAATGAGTGGACGCGCGATCGTCGCGGGCACCGGCGTGACAAGGTGCACCCAATACGAAGAGAGCCGCGGTGTCAGGACAGGCACCGGCAGGAGCCAGCGCCGCAAACCGCGCGCCTTGGCATAACCGCGAAGCAGATCCCCGTAGGTGAGCACATCCGCGCCGCCAATCTCGATGATGCGGCCCGCGCTGTCCGGCGTGTCGAGGGCGCTGACGAGGTAATCGAGAACGTTGCCGATCGCGATGGGCTGAGCGCGCGTGTAGAGCCAGCGCGGACAGATCATCACCGGCAGGCGCTCGGTCAGGTACCGGATGATCTCGAAGGAGAGGCTGCCCGAGCCGACGATGACCGGCGCGCGAAACTCTGTCACCGGCACCCCGGATTGCCGGAGCACTGCGCCCGTTTCCTGACGCGAACGCAAGTGCTCGGAGAGCCCGGTGTCGGGGTCGCCCAAGCCGCCCAGGTAAACGATCCGTTGCACCCCGGCCTGCTTCGCCGCAGCGGCGAAATGGCGCGCGGCCATCACGTCGCGCTGCTCGAAGTCGCGTCCACCCGCCATGCTGTGGACCAAGTAGAACGCAGCTTGAACACTTTCCATGGCTGGGGGGAGCGACTGGGCGGACAGGCAATCGCCCACCGCCACGTCCACCTGGTCGAGCCACGGTCTTCCCTGCAACCGTGCCGGGTCGCGGACCAGACAGCGCACGCTGTAACCCGCCTCGAGTAATCGCGGAACAAGCCGCCCGCCGATGTAGCCGGTGGCGCCCGAGACGAGAACCGTCGTGGTCGTCAAATTCATGGACCTACACCCAAGGGCGATGATGACTGAGCATTCAACCTCGCTCGGCGCCGAACAACTCCTTCATCCGCTGCTGACGGAACGCGAAGATTCGCTCGACATCCCGCCGCACAAACAGCCAATTGATCAAGGCGCCGCCGCGCGGCCGGTAACGGACGCAGTCGGCGCAGAGTGTTCCGCCACTCCGTTCCTCGAATGTGTGCGTGTGATGCCACAGGGTGTACGGCCCGCGCACCTGGACGTCCACGAAGCGATGCGGCGGCTGCCACTCGGCGATCTCCGTGCGCCAGCGGACGGGAAGCCCATGCACGCGGATGCGGTAGTCAATGAGCGTGCCGGCGCGCATGACGATCGGCGCCGGTGTGAGCACTTCGAAGTTCAGCCACGAGGGCGTCAGCGCCTCGAGGTTTCGCGCCTCAGCGAAGAATGGAAATATCTCGCGCCGTGGGCGGGGCAGCCATAGCTCGGTCTGCAGGGAGTATTCCTTCATGGTCACGATACGGTGCTCAGAGTTTCGTCTTGATGCCACAGGCGCGTGCCAGGCACCAGCCCCGAACGGCTTCGAGCAGACAGAATAGGCCAGCCGCTGCCAGCAGGATTCCCAGCCATGCCGAATGGCCGAAGGCGAAAGCGGCGCCGACGAGCAGGGCGGCGCCCGTGAGCCCGCGCATCAGCCGGCCTTTGCCGCAAATGTTGGGAGAGAAGAAGCGTCTCATCGTTTTGCCATTTCTGAAGGTCGCCGCAAACGGTCGAGGGCCTGGCCCGTTTGCGCCAGGTCCTCCGCAAGAATGGCGCCGAGCCGCCGCAGGACATCGCTGTACGCGGGCATGGCGCGACCGCCCACCAGCAGCGCAGTCTGGGCCGGCAGGGACTCCCGCAGCAGAGTCAACTCGCCCGGCAGGTTCGCGTCGTCTTCGGGGTAAACGAGGCTCAACGCCACTACCCGCGCCTTCTTCTGGCGGGCGGCCCCGGCGATTTCCAAGGCGGGCAGACTGGCGCCGAGATCTGTCACCCGCCAGCCCAGGTTGGCCGCAGTGGCGCCAACGAGCAGCGCGCCCATTTCATGAAGTTGACCGGACGGCGTCGCCACCACCAGGGCGGGCGCACCTTCGTTGCCGCCGAAGGGCTTCCCGAGGCCGGCCAGGAACGAGCGGATGTGGCCCGTGGCGAAGTGCTCGTGGGCGGCGGTGATCTTGCCGTCCCGCCAGAGGTCGCCCAGCGTCTGCACCAAAGGAGCAACCAACCGGTGGAGCACGCCCTGAACGCCCAGCGCCGTCGCCGCGCGCCTGAGCGTGTCGCCCAAGGCGCGCGCGTCGAGGGAATGCACGGATGTCAGGCACTCGTTCAGCAACGCTCCGGGTGCGGGCGTGGCTGCGGGTGAACCCGGGGCTTCCATTCTCAGGCCGACGGTGCTGGCGGTCAGGGCCCGGAGCTTGTCGTTCGAGAGCCGCGCCACCTGGCTGATGTTGTGCCCCGCTCGCGTGACATCCCGCAAAAGGCTCAATCGATCGAGGTCGCCCACCGAGTAGAGCCTGTGGTTGGCCGGCGTCCGCTTCGGATCCACCGCGTGGTAGCGCTGTTCCCAGATCCGAATGACGTGAGTGCTCAGGCCCGTCAGACGCGCGGCCAGGTGAATGGGATGATAGGCCTCAGTCATATCCTACACAATATTTATACATTTCAGCCCTCCAAATCAACAGGAAAAGCAGAATGCGCCCAATCGCAAATCCGGAGCGAGGCGGCCTTGGGCCGCGTAAGGGGCACGCGGCCCACACACCATCATGAGGACCAACAGCTTGTTGTGGGCCGAGCCGCCTGCCTGCCTGCAGGCAGGCAGGCAGGCCTGAATCCGGCGTGTTCACCCCGGTCACACCGTCTCAGCCTTCCTCGTCAGAATCCAGACCCCGTCGAACTGTCTCGAACGAGTGAACATTGTGTCAGAAGCAACGTGGCTGCCAGCAGCAGTTCTCATTTTGCGTGCAGGGGCTTGACGCCGGGTGAGGGCACCCGGC
>CAYPUR010000101.1:14334-16015 GCA_964413865.1 uncultured Verrucomicrobiota bacterium | reverse complement strand
AGACCCTTAGCAGCTCTTCCGCCGAAACGGCCTGCGGATTCTCTCGATGAGGCGGCTGGCGAGCGAAGGGGGGCGTGGAGGGGCTTGCATGGCGAGCGAAACGCAGGCTCCGCTGCAAACCGGACAGAACAACCGCGGCTTTCCGCCGGCCAGATGCAGATCGTGCACGCAGGACGCGCAGTAGGTCCTTCCGCACTGGCGGCACTGAAAGGAAGCCGGAAGCTCCGCATGATACAGGCAGGCCGGAGTGCCGTCTGCCAGCACCCTGGCCTTGGGTTCTTCGTCTCTCGACAGATGCGGGATAACAATGTCGACCGGCCCATCCTCCAGACACAGTGCAGTGCTGCCAACCACGAGGATCTGCCCCGTGCGAATCGCGGCGCACCGGATCCGCTGGCCCTCAATGAAGGTGCCGTTGGACGAGTCCAGGTCCCTGACCTGCACGCTCCTGTCTCCCACGACAATCTCGCAGTGGAGCTTCGAGATCGACGGATCATCGAGGACGATAGCGTTGCCTTCGGCCCGGCCCAAGCGAATCGAGCCGCGTTCGAGTTTGATCTCCTCGCCCTTGCGCGCCCCGCTATGGATCACGAGTCTGGCCATGGGTGCCCGCGCCGGGCGGCGGTTTCCGCCAGTTCGAGCTTGGCCGGACTATGTGGCCGCCTGCTGGACCTGTCGACACCAATCCGCCCGATCGTCCGATGAATCCCCCCGGGCCGCGCACCTGCACGCGGAACAAGGCGGCTTGGCGCGGCGCGCCGCGCTCTATCGGGGTGGTCCTTGGACGTCGCGGCGCGGGAACAGAGGCGTCGGCTCTCCGATCATGTGGCCTTGAGTGAGCCTGCCCCATGCGGCGTCGGCGATTCGATCGGGCGCCTGGGACAATCCAAGCTGACTGTACAGGCGCGCCGCGGCATCGGGCAGGAACGGCCAGAGCAGCACAGCCAGGACGCGGCACACTTCAGCCAGGTTGTAGAGCACAGTGTCGAGCCGCTGCGATTGGGCAGGATCTTTGGCGAGCTTGAAGGGCGCGGTCTGATCCACGTACTGGTTGGCCCGTGTGACCAAATCCCACGTCCGAATGAGGGCGCGCTGGAGGTTGTGGCGCCGCCAGGCGTCCGCCGCGTCGGCCGCGACACTCTGAGCGTCCGGGGCGAGTTCGTCCGACCGGGCCGGGACCGCGCCGCCGCGATAGCGGCGGAGCATCGACAGGGAACGATTGACGAGGTTGCCCAAGCCATTGGCCAACTCGGCATGATAGCGGGCCTGGAAGCCGGCATCGGTCCAGTTCGCGTCCGGGCCGATATCCAGTTCGCGCACCACGTAGTAGCGGAACGCGTCGACACCCCAATCGCCGACGACGGCGACCGGGTCGACAACGTTGCCGGTGCTTTTGCTCATCTTGGCGCCGTCCTTTTGCCACCAGCCATGGACGAGCACCTGGCGCGGCACGGCGATGCCGCAGGCCTTGAGCATGATGGGCCAATACACGGCGTGAGGCGGCACGAGGATGTCCTTGCCGATGACATGAAAATCGACCGGCCAGCGGGCGGGATCGGGCTTTCCGTCCACCCAGATCGCGGAGATGTAATTGATCAGCGCGTCGAACCAGACGTAGGTGACGTACTGGTCGTCAAAGGGCAGCGGAATGCCCCATTCCAAACGCTCGCGCGGGCGGGAG
>CAYPUR010000101.1:12511-14324 GCA_964413865.1 uncultured Verrucomicrobiota bacterium | reverse complement strand
GCGGCACGGCGATGCCGCAGGCCTTGAGCATGATGGGCCAGTAGACGGCGTGGAACTTGAGGATGTCCTTGCCGATGAGGTGCACGTCGGCCGGCCAAAGCGCAGGCGGAGCCGAAGTCGCCGCGGGCGGTTCGTAATCGCCCGCAAGCGGTTCCGTGCCGGCCGGGTCGCCCAGGGCCGTCGGCACGCTGAAATAGTTGGAGAGGGCGTCGAACCAGACGTACGTGACGTAGTCGGGATCGAACGGCAAAGGAATGCCCCAGCTCAACCGCGCCTTGGGCCTGGTGATGCAGAGGTCGTCGAGCGTTTCGGCGCGCAAGAACCCGAGCACTTCGTTGCGCCGATTGTCCGGCTGAACGAACGATGGATGGGCCTCGATGTGTTCGATCAGCCAGCCCTGGTATCGGCTCATCCGGAAATACCAGTTGTCCTCGACCAACTCGAAGACCTCGCCGTAGATCGGGTCGAACGTCCCGTCCGGGCGCCGGTCCTTCTCCGTGAGGAACGTCTCCTGGCGGGGGGAATAGAGGCCGCGATAAGGCGCCTTGTAGAGCTCGCCGGCGCGGTGCAGTTTGGCGAGCATCGCCTGGACCACCTGCTTGTGACGCGGTGAGGAGGAAGACTTCCTCACCGAGGCTCCGATGCGCTCGCGCGATGACATCGGCAACCACCTTCTCGTACGCATGGCCCAGATGCGGCTGACCGTTGACGTAATCGATGGCGGTGGTGATGTAAAACCGTTTGCTCATGCGGACGGCAGTCTGGCCGATCGACGCGCCAAAGGCAAACCCGGAACAGCCGGCTCAGATCCGGTCTTCGAGCGCAGGCGCGTTTGTCAGACAAACGTGAGCGCCCCGGCGATCGCCCCGGCCAGCCACAGGACCAACACGGCCGTTGTCGGGCTGAGCCCCCGCCGGACAAGCCGATGCGAGAAATGGTTCGTGTCGCCCACGTAGACCGGACGCCTCAGGCGCCACCGGATGACGACGACCGACACCAGATCGCTGAGCGGCACGGCAAGAACCAACAACGGATTCAACACCGCCCAGCGTACGGGATGCGCGTCGGAATAGAAGTGGGGCAGGATTGCCAGCACGCCCAGCAGGTAGCCCACCAGATGGCTGCCGGCGTCTCCCAGGAAGACCGTGGCGCGCGGGAAATTGTACGGCAGGAACCCCAGCAACGCCCCGCAAGCGAGGAAAGCGATCGAGGCCACGAGGAACTGCCCGGCCGCTGCGGCCTTGAGGGCGAACCAGAAGGCGCTGATAGCGCCGATGCCGGCGCAGAGGCCATTCATGTTGTCCATGAAGTTGCATGCGTTCATGAGGGTGACGAGCCACAAGATGGTGATTGCATAACCAAACAGCGGGTTCGGAACAAACAACGTGATTCGGATGCCGCTGGCCGCCACCATCGCCGCGATCGCGGTCTGCCCGAGGAACTTGAGGGCCGGGCGCAGCTCCCGCCGATCGTCCCACCAACCGAGAACGACCGCGCCAATCGCCCCCAGCAACAACACCAGGACCTGCCCGCCGCGTCGTCCCCAGCCGTATTCGAGCGGGCCCAGAGAGGCGGGAGCCAGCCACTCGAAGGCGAGGAGGAGCGCGGCGCCCCCCAACGGAACCAGCAGACCGGTGAGCACCGCCAGACCGCCGGCCAGAGGGACGGGCTCCCGATGGATCTTGCGGTGCCCGGGATCGTCCACCAACCCCGAGCGGCGACACCTGGCTCGCCAGAGCGGAAGCGTTGCGGCAGTGACCAGGAATCCGCCGCAGACCGCCAGCACATAGGCATCGGCAGGGAACTTCATAGT
>CAYPUR010000101.1:0-12455 GCA_964413865.1 uncultured Verrucomicrobiota bacterium | reverse complement strand
CTGGGTGGCGGCTTGCTGCCTGGTTTTCACCGGCTCGATCCAATCCCGGAGCCCCCGCCAAGCGGGTGTAGAGTTCGTGAAGTTGATCGACCATGCGATCGACGGAAAAGGCATCCCGGACCAGCCCCTGGCCCCGTGCTCCCAGACGCCTGCGCAACGCGTCATCCCGGGCCAGGAGGAGCAGGCGATCGTGCAGACCGGCGCGATCGCCGGGGGCGAGCAGGAAGCCCGTTTCACCGTCGAGGCAGACTTCGCGGGCCCCATCGCAGTCGAACGCGATGACGGGTTTGCCGGCGGCAAGGGCCTGGGACAAGGCGCGCGGCAGGCCTTCGCGTCTCGAGAGGTGCACGAGCACGTCCATGATCCCGATATGACGCGGGACCTGGGCGGGAGGAACCAGGCCCGCAAACACGAAGTGATCAGCCAAACCCATCCGGCGCACACGGTCTTCGAATCTCCGACGCCAGAGGCCGTCTCCGACCAGGAGAAACTTGAGGCGCGGGCATGCCCGCACCAGATCCGGGGCGGCGGCAATCAGGTCGTCGTGCCCTTTCAGTTTGAACAGGCGCGCCACTTTCCCGATCACGATGTCGTCCGGGGCCAATCCCAGGCGGGCGCGCCACGCCGGATCGGGTTTGGCGGCGAGGTAGGGACCGAGGTCGAACCCGCTCAAGATGCGGGTGTACTGGGAGGGCCGGCCGATGCCGGCGGCCAGGTATTGGTCGGCCATCGCGTTGGCAACGACGACGAAGTGGGTGGTGAATCTTCCTGCATGGCGCTCTGCACAGCGGAATGCTCCGTTGGCCAGAGGCCCCTGGAAAGGGCCGAAGGACGGGCCGTGAATGGTATGGATGATCGTGGGCACCCCGGCCCGCCGCGCGGCCAGGCGCCCAAGGATGCCGGCCTTGCCGCTGTGGGTGTGGACGATGTCCGGCCGGCGCTCTCGGAACAGGGCCGTGAGTTCGCGAAGGGCGCGCCAGTCGAGCCAGGGATGGACCGGGCGCACGAGCGCGGGAAGCCGGGTCAGCAGGCCGGGCTCGGAAGCGACCAGCGATTCGATCGAGCCTTCCGGGCCGGTCGTCAGGCCGGCGACCAGAGTGACATCGAGGCCCGGTTTGCGCCGCAGTCCGAGCACTGAAGCCACCGTGTTCTCCTGCGCTCCGCCGACGATCAACCGTGTGATCAGGTGAATGACGCGCATGTGCGATGCATCCGCCGGCGCGCAGGCGCGCCCGGGGCGAGGGTGGAGCGGGTCTGCCGGCCTCGCCCCGCGAATGGGGCGCACCGGTTCAGCCCGGGCGCTTCAGACGCGGCCCGGGAAGCCGGACGCGGGCTAGCCTGCATTGTTGACTTCTCTTGAGAACTCCGGCTTGGCGGTGGACGGCCTTGTACTCGTCGGTTCCCACGGGGGCGAATTTCAAGTACTTGTCGTAATGGGCGAGCGCTGCGGTGTAGTTGGTCTGCCGGTACCCGATTTCAGCCAAGCCGTAGTGGACCACGGGGGCTTCGGGAGCGGTCTTGAGGAGCAGGTGGTAGTCCTGTTGCGCCTTGTCGAGGCGGTTATCCTGGAGTTGGGCGATGGCGCGGTTGAGCAAGGCGGCCTGGTTCTGGGGCTGGAGGGCGAGGAGCGTGTCGAGCGTCGCAATCGCCTGCGGAAACTCCTGCAGTTGCATATGGAACGCCGCCTTGTTCAGCATTGCATTGGCGTTCGTCGAATTGAGGGCGAGCTGCCGCTCGACGTTCGCCAGGGCATTGGTCACCCGCCCGGTGACCAGGTAGACCTGCGTCAGCGCCTCGAATGCGATCTCCTCGCGCGGGAACTTCTCCTGCAAAGCCAACGCCTGTTTCTCCGCGGCCGCGGTGTCTCCCAGTCGAAGCCGGGTCATGATCGCCATGTTGTCCCTCCAGAGTTGGACGACGGTATTGGTAGGCGACAGCGCGCTGACCCGTTCGAACTCGATCAACGCCTGGCGATAGAAGCCGGCCCGCGCGAACGAGGCGCCGGTTTCCAGGCTCCAGCGGGGGTGATCGAACGGACCAAACGCGCGCAAAAAACGGTCCCACTGACCCACCGAGACTTCGATCCCGTCGCTGGGCTTCTCCCCCGGCTCGAGCGCGTGACGCAATTCCGCGTTGTGCGCCCGGTTGACGCGGGCGGCCGTGTTGTCTGGACTCAGGCGCGCGGCGAGGTCGAACCAACGGGCGGCGCCGGCAAGATCTCCGTGGCGTTGGAGAGTCACGCCCCAGTGATTGAGGGCGCGTCCGTAGAAGCCTTTCAGAAAGGTGTCGGCCATGCCCGAATCCGTGCGGGCGGCCAACGGTTCGATCGAGGGGGCAGTCGTTTCCCAAAACTGTCGCGCTGCGGCCAGATCGTCCTGAGTCAGCGGCGCAGGCATGATCTGATCGAGGGGGATCGCCCGCGCCCGGTAGATCGGCCCGTTGGGCACGAGGCGCAGGACCTCGAAATACGAGCCGAAGCTCGGGTTGATGAAATAGACCGCGTTGGTCATCGCGAGATTCCCGAGCATCGCGGTCAGCAGCCCCGGATTGAGCGGTTCGGGCATCTGGGCCATCTCGGGGATGACCGGCCATTGCTTCGGGTATTGCCTGGCGAGCCGTTCGTGGTACTTGATGAACTCGAGCCAGTTCGCATAGACGAACACATGGGGCGGAACACCCCGCGTGTGGCGCCATCGCGCCTCGAGCAACAGCAAGTCCTCCATTCCGTCGCTCAACACATACGCCCCTTGAGCCGGCAACGCCTCCACCATCTGATCGGCAACCTTGGCCAAGGCAGGCGTGTTCGCTGCCGCCAAAGGACGCCAGTTCCGCCCGCCCAGAAGAACCAGTGTCGCCACCAGGACCAACGCAGCGAAAGCGGGGCCTGCCTTGCCCAGCCTCTCCAAAAGGCTTGGAGCCTGGGGCCAACCACGGCCCTTGGCCGGCACGGTCAGGAGCAGGAAGTAGCCGGCGAAGTAGCCCAGGCTCAACGCGGACAGGTAATAGAGGGGGAGAAACACCGCGCCAAACACGGCGCCGAGCCGACGAGGGCTCCAGCGCGTATCGAAAAACACGGAGAAGCATGCGGCCACCAGGATGATCTGGAGGGCACGCACCAGGAACCGGATGATCGAGGCCCCGGCCGCGCTGGTGCTTGGGTTGTCGGAGGACCAGGGGATGCTGAGCAGGAGCAGGGGGAGAATCGAGGTGAATGAGAGCACCAGGACGACGTAGGGCGGCACCGAACGCAGTCCGGCGAACTGGCTGCCCAGAACCGCCCGCACGTGCTGCCCAAACGTGCCCATCTGATCGCCGCCCAGAACATTGACCAAGGGCAGGTAAAGGTAAAGCAGCAGCCCCGCGACACCCGCGGCCAGCATCCGCACCAGAAAGGCCGGATTCAGGAATTCCCAGGACTTGATCCACGCCAGGGCGACCAGGAAACCCGGGAAGAATGCGATCATCGCGTAGTTGTTGGCCACCGCGAGTCCGTACACGAACGCCATCTTGGTCAGCCAAACCTGGCGGCGATCGACGCGAAACTCGAGCAGGCAGCGCAAGACATAGGCGAAGAGCAGCAGATCGAGCATCTCGCCCGTGAACACGGTGGCGTGTTCCCAGAAGCTGAGCTGCAACCCCGCCAGGACGCAAGCCAGCACGACAGGCAGCCAGGCCATCGGGATGCTCAGCAGCGAATACTCGCTCCGCTCGCGAAGGCGCGTCTCGCGGGTCCGGTCGAAGGGCAGCAAGGCAACCGATCGTGCCAGCAAGGCGAGGGCCAGGGCGGCCATGACGGCGGTGAGCAGGTTCAAGGCCGGGGCTTGCAAGCCGGAGGGGAGGATCCGGAACGGGGCCGCGATCAAGTGGAGCAACGGGGCGCGCACGGTCACGTAGAGGCTCCAGCCGCCCGCTGCGCTCAAGGAGAGCAGGCTGTCCAGCCGCGCCCAGCCATTGAGGGTGACGATGTAGAGCAGCAGCGCCGCGCCCGCCACAATCCAGGGGACCCGATTCTGCACGAATCCGAAAGCCGGTCTTTGATGGTTCTCCATACGTGTAGCGGGCAGAGGTTGGACCAACTCAATCTGACTTTGCAAGGTTATCCGCTTGCCGCGCGCTCCGCCGACGCCGCGGGACTGCGGCGGCGCAGGTCGGTGACGCACTCCACGTGCTGCGTCTGCGGAAACATGTCGAGCGGCGTGACCTGCACGAGCTCATAGACCCCGCCGCCGCACAGAGCGTTCAAGTCGCGGGCAAGCGTCGCCGGGTGGCACGACACATACAGAATCTGCGCCGGCCCCGCGGCGAGCAGACCGCGGATGGCTTCCGGGCGGCATCCCACCCGGGGCGGATCCACGATCACCGCCGTCTCCTCCGGCGGGAACCGGGCCGACAAGGCGCCGAGGCACGCGGTGGCGTCGCCGGCCACGAACTCGCCGTTGGCCGCGCCGCGGCGCGCGGCGTTGCGGCGCGCGGCCTCGACGGCCATGGCGTCATACTCGACGCCCACAAAGCGCTCGACGACTCCGGCCAACTCGATCGCAAAGAACCCGACACCGCAGTACGCGTCCACCAGGCAGCGAGCCCCGCTGCCGGCCAGGCGTTCGCGCACGACGTCCAGGAGCGCCGGCAGCAGGTGGAAGTTGTTTTGAAAAAAGGAGTCCGGCGGCACCTCCCAGTCGGCAGGCATCCGACGCAGGACCACCTTGAGCCCGCCGCGGGGCGGCGGGTGGGCGCGGACATGGCGGATCTGGTCCTGCAGCACGGGATCGGCGATGGCGCACGATTCGACATCCACGACCAGCCGGCTGTCGGCGCGCAGGAACCCGATGACCAACCGTTGCTCGGCCTTGTTCCATTGGCTGCGCACCATCAGGCGATTGCGATAGCCGTAGGCCTGGGGACAGGGAATCACCGGGTCAACCAGCCCCGCCGGCCTCTTTCCGATTCGTTCGAGCAGGTCTGCCACGTGACGGTGCTTGATGCGCACTTGTTCCGCATAATCGATGTGCTGGTACTGGCATCCGCCGCACGCGCCGAAGTACGGGCACCGGGGCGCAACCCTTTGAGGCGCGGGGCGCAGAACCCGCAGCAAACGGGCTCGGGCGTACTGCTTCTTCACCTCGATCAGCTCGGCTTCCACCTCCTCGCCCGGCAGAACGAACGGAACAAAGACCACGAATCCGCCAATGCGCCCCACGCCTGCGCCGCCAAAGGCGATGTCGGTGATCGACAGGACGTGGCGCGATCCGACAGTCAAGTCGGTGCTGGGCCGATCACTGTCGGTCATACGTTCGAGGCTCGGGTGCCGCGGACCCGATGTTGAGGCGCATGCATGGCTCAAGGCTCGCCCGCCGGCAGAGCTCCAGGCAATCCGAAAATCCGCTTTCTCCACGCTTCGATAGGAGGACTGCCGGCTCGATTGTGCTTCACGTTGACAAGGCGATGTCCGTTGGCAACACTCGCCGGTCATGGCCAAGTCGGCTCTCGGTCGCGGCTTGGGCGCGCTGCTGGACGGGGTTCCTCCCGCCCGGGAGTCATCCGCCCCCGCCGCGCAAACGCCCGTCAATCCGGACGCTTCCGCCGCCGCTCCGGAGACGGAGCGCGTTGAGCGCGTGGCGTTGAACCGCATTCGCCCGTGCCCTTTCCAGCCGCGCAAGGATTTTCCGGAAGAGGCCCTGCGCGAGCTGACCGATTCGATTCGCGAGCAAGGCATCGTCCAGCCGTTGATTGTCCGGGCGCGCGGCGAAGGTTTCGAGTTGATCGCGGGCGAACGGCGGTGGCGGGCCGCACAACTCGCGGGGCTGGCGCATGTCCCGGTCCTGGTCCGCGAGGCGGACGACACCGCGGTGCTCGAACTGGCATTGATCGAGAACCTCCAGCGAGAGAATCTGAATCCGCTTGAAGAGGCGCAGGGATACAGGCAATTGCTCGATCAGTTTCAGCTCCGCCAGGAAGACATCGCATCCAAGGTCGGCAAGAGCCGCGTGGCGGTGGCCAACGCGCTCCGTCTCCTCAACCTGCCGGGCGAAGTGCAGGCGCATCTCCGGAACGGACGCCTTTCGGTCGGCCACGCCAAGGTGATCCTGGGTCTGCGCCTGCCGGAGGAACAGACACTGGCATCCGAACAGGTCATCCGAAATGGCCTGAGCGTGCGCCAGACGGAGGACCTGGTGGCCCGCCTCGGACAAGCTGGGATGCGGCAGCCTGGAGCGGCATCCGCGGCGCGGGACGCCGCCGGGCCGCGGGATGTCCACGTCGTGGCTTTGGAGAGCCGGCTGCAGGAACGCATGGGGACAAAGGTGAACCTCCGCTACAGGCAGGGCCGGGGCGCCATCGAGATCCGCTTCCACAGCGAGGACGAACTGAGCCGGTTGCTGGAGTTGCTCGGCGTGGAAACCGAGTGACCGCGTGACGCCGGCCAACCGCAGCCTGCATTCCGACTTCCGACCTCGAGAAAGGACCCATGAACCCGGGATACACGCCAACGCCCGCGCAGCGCGAAGACTGCGCCCGACAACTGACCGCGGCCGCGGCGCGCGTCCCCGCCCTGACCGCGTTTGTCGGCCTGGATGGGTTCGTGGATGAGATCCTGCACGTGGTGGACAAGAGGCAGAGCGCGGAGAAGTACGCGCGCCTGGCCAGGATGGGGCAATGGGGGGAGCGCATCAGCGCGGCGGCCGGGCGCAGCACGAATATCGAGTTGGTCAGCCTGATGACCAAGCTGGGAGGGAACGGCCCGATCATGGCCAACGCCCTCGCCAGCCTGGGGTTGCGCGTCACGTGCCTGGGCCTCCTGGGCTACCCGCATTTGCACCCCGTCTTCGACGCGTTCTCCCGGCGCGCCAAGGTCCACTCGATCGCCGAGCCCGGTTACACGGATGCGGTCGAGTTCGAGGATGGCAAGGTGATGCTCGGCAAGCACCAGTCGCTGAAACAAATGACCTGGGAGAACATCAAGGCCCGCTTCGGAAAACGCGAGTTCGCCGGCCACTTCGGACGCGCCGACCTGGTGGGATTCGTCAACTGGACCATGCTCCCTTCCATGAGCGACCTCTGGGAGGCTTTGCTCAAAGAACTCTGCCCGAAGCTCCGCGGGCCGCGCCGCACTCTCTTCTTCGATCTGGCGGATCCGGAGAAGCGGCTGAAGAAGGACTTGGCGCGGGCCCTCAGGCTCGTTGTCCAGTTCAGCAGGTATTTCGAAGTCATTCTCGGTCTGAATGAGAAAGAGGCCCATGAGGTGGCCAAAGCGCTCGACATCGATGCACCCGCGCCCACGCCACAGGCCCTCTCGGACCTGGGCGCCGCGATCCATCGTCGCGTCCCGGTCCAGACACTCGTCATCCACCCGGTCTCTTATGCCCTCGCCCGCGGAGCGGACGGGGTGGCCATCACCTCGGGTCCGACGACGAAAAAACCCTTGATCACGACCGGGGCGGGGGATCATTTTAATTCCGGATTCTGCCTGGGCAGGCTCCTTGGCCTCAACACCCGCGACAGCCTGTTGTGCGGGGTGACATGCAGCGGCTTCTATGTCCGCACCGCGAAGAGCCCCGGGGTGAACGATCTGGCCCGAATGCTGAAGGACAAGACAGTCAAGTACTAGAACGTGCCGCAATGCGTTTGAACGTGGTTAACTATGGGCATCCGGCGCTGCGCCAGCGCGGCGCCCGGATCGAGGCCGTGACGCCCGAGATCCAGTCCCTGGCGGCGAACATGATCGAGACGATGCACGCCGCCCAGGGGATCGGGTTGGCCGGCCAGCAGGTGGCGCAGCCGCTCCAGATCTTCGTGCTCGATCTGCGCGAGGTCACCGACCGGCCCTCGACACTCGAGTGGGAGGGTGAATCCGCCGCGATCGCTGACCGCATGCCCATGGTTCTGATCAACCCGGAAATCACCCCGCTGGACGGGGTCGCGGATACCGGCCCCGAGGGGTGCCTGAGCTTTCCCGAGATCTTCGCCGAGAAGATCACGCGCCCCGCTTCCGTTCGCGTCACCGCGTGGAACGAGCGCGGCGAGACTATCCGCTTCGCCTGTGGCGGCTTGCTGGCTCGCGCCGTGCAACACGAGCACGACCACCTGCGGGGCATCCTGTTCATCGATCGCATGACGGCCGGGGAAAGGCGCAAATGGCAGCCGGAACTCGATGCTCTGCTGGACGCCACCAAGGCCGCGCTCCGGACAGCCGCTGATTCAAGGCGGTGAAACAGGCCGTCATTCTGGCGGGGGGCAAGGGAACGCGGCTGCGCTCGGTTCTGGGCGATCTGCCCAAGCCGCTGATCCCGATTGGCGGCAAACCGCTCCTCGAACATCACTTCGAGCTGTGTCGCGCGCACGGCTTCGAGCGGGTTCTGGTGCTCGCCGGGCATCGGGCCGGGCGCATCCAGGCCCATTGCGGCGACGGGAGCCGCTGGGGGCTGCTAATCGAGTGCGAGGTCGAGCGCGAACCGATGGGCACGGCGGGGGCCGTCTTGGCCGCGTTTTCCCGGCTGCCCGAGCGGTTCCTTGTGCTCTATGGGGATGAGATGCTCAATGTCGACCTCGACAGGATGTGGCGCGCCCATCTCGGGGCCGGCGCGGCGGCCACCCTGCTGCTCCACCCCAACGATCACCCTCTGGATTCCGACCTGGTCGACGTGGACGATCACGGCTGGATCCGCGCGTTTTACCATCGCCCGCATCCGCCGGAGGCGATGTTTCAGAACCTGGTGAACGCGGCGTTGTACGTCGTCGAGCGCTCTGCCTTGACCCCATGGGCTGACTCGAACACGACGCTTGATTTCGGCCAGGACCTGTTCCCGGCCATGCTCGATCGAGGGAACAGGCTGCTCGGCTATCGAAGCCCCGAGTACATCAAGGACATCGGCACGCCGGACCGCTACGCGCGGGTCTGCCGGGAGTACGAGGCCGGCGTCGTGGCGGCCAGCAGCCTCGCCGTGCCGCAGAAGGGGGTCTTCGTCGATCGCGACGGCACTCTCAACCGCGAAGTGGGCGGCGTTTGCGCTCCCGATCGACTCGAGTTGTTGCCCGGCGTGCCCGCCGCCATTCGCGATCTCAATCACCGCGGCTGGCGCGTGGTGGTCGTCACCAACCAACCGGTGGTGGCGAAGGGGTTCTGCAACGAGGCCGATGTCCAGCGCGTCCACAACAAGCTCGAAACGCTGCTCGGGGCCGCGCACGCCTTCGTCGACCGCATCTACTGGTGTCCGCACCATCCCGAGCGCGGTTTTCCCGGCGAACGCCCGGATCTGAAGCTCGACTGCGCGTGCCGCAAGCCGAAGCCGGGCCTGGTGCTCCGGGCGGCGCGCGATCTGAATATCGACCTGCGCGCCTCCTGGTTCGTGGGCGACAGCACCACGGACATCGCCACGGCCTCGAATGCGGGCGTTCGATCGATCCTGGTGCGGACCGGACACGCCGGACAGGACGGCAAGTTCGCCTCCCGGCCGGATCATATGTGCGAGACTCTGGCCGAGGCCGTTCAGTGGATTGTGAGCGCAGGCAACGCGCACCGGATTAGCTCAGACACACGAGGGGCGACGCGTGAATTCAAAGCGAACACAATTCAGGATTCGACATCACAGCCAGAGCTTTCTACTTTTGCGGTGTTGTATGAGCGAACACGCAGAGCCAAACAGGATTCAAGTTCGTTGGCCGACTCTCGCATGGCGCTTGAATCAGCCGAAGCAAACACCCGAGGAGGTGGCCGCCCAGCGCCAGCGCATGATGAAAGCCGATCAGAGCGCCTTGCGCGCATCCGCGGCGAAGAAGGACGACTCCGAGCCTGGGCCGAGCGGCAGCGGATTCTAGTGTCCGACTTGCCTCCGGCTGATGATTTGCAGGGCGAACATGGAGTTCACTACGATCTGACCTCGGACAAATACATCAAGTTTACGCGCCCGGATCGGCACCGCGGTTACGGGATCGCGCTCGGGAGCCATCTGCATGGGGCAAGCCCGGCTGAGTATCTGGATCGGTTGTCCCTTCAGAACACGCTGTTCAACGATGGGGTGAGGCTTGAAGCGGTGTCCGTGCGGCCAGGCGGCAGGCTCTCGATCATCACGTCACAACCTCGCATTGTTGGCGAGGCGGCCACTCTCGACGCAATAGACGCCCTGATGTCTCAGAAAGGGTATGGGAAACTCGCCGACGGCGCATTCCTTGATTCCTCCAACGTGCTCCTGGTGTGCGATCTATTCCCACGTAATGTGATTGGAGCCCATGATGGGACCGTGTGTCCCATCGACCCCGTTATTCAGCGCATCACGCCAGACTTTGCTCGATTCCTGACGCAACACCCCGAACGAATTCATGACCGGCCATGATCATCAGTCGCACACCGCTCCGGATGAGTTTTGTCGGAGGCGGCAGTGACCTGCCGGCCTATTACCGTCTCCACGGCGGCGCGGTGGTGTCCACCGCCATCGACAAATACGTCCACGTGACCGTCAACCCGAAGTTCGACGACAAGATTCGTGTCAGTTACTCGCGGACTGAGGAAGTGGACCAAGTGGCCAGGCTGCAGCATCCCCTGGTCCGCGAATCGCTCCGCCACCTGGGCATTGCCGGGGGGATCGAAATCACATCAATCGCCGACATCCCGTCCCGCGGAACGGGGCTCGGATCCTCGAGCGCGTTTACGGTGGGCCTGCTGCACGCGCTCCATGCCTGGCAGGGGCGCTATCGGTCGGCCGAGCAGTTGGCCAAAGAAAGCTGCCTGATCGAGATCGAGCGTTGCGGGGAGCCAATCGGCAAGCAGGACCAGTACGCCGCGGCCTTCGGCGGCTTCAACTTCATCGAGTTCTCCCCCGACGAGCGGGTTGTGGTCCAGCCGATCCTCTGTCGGCACGAGACGCTCGAGCGGCTTCAGGACAACCTCGTCGCCTTCTACACGGGCATCACCCGGCCCGCCGCCAAGGTCCTGCGCGAGAAACAGCGCCGGATCGCGGCCGAAGCGGACAAGCAGGCCGTGCTCGGGCGCATGGTCGGCTTGGCGCGCACGCTGCGCGACGAACTCCAGAACAACAACCTCGACGCCTTCGGCGAGGTCATCCATCAGAACTGGGTGCTCAAGAAACAGCTTTCGGACGACGTCAGCACCAGCCAGATCGATGCCTGGTACGACGCAGCCCGGGGCGCGGGGGCCGTCGGCGGCAAGATCCTGGGGGCCGGTTCGGGCGGCTTCCTCCTGTTCTACGCCCCTCGACGGCGGCACCGGGCGATTCGCGGCGCCCTGGGCGAACTGCGCCCAATCCCGATGCGTTTCGAGCCGCAGGGAAGCCGGATCATCTTCGTGCATTGAGCTCAAGAACCCGAAATGCCGGGCGGTTCGGCCTTGATCCCCATCGAGTGACGGGGTAGCCTTGCGATGTTGTCCGGAAGCCAATCCAACAGGTTTATGAACTCGACGCGCCATGATCGCCTGAACCGCTCAGGCTTTACTCTGATTGAACTCCTGGTGGTTATCGCCATCATCGCGATCCTCGCCGGCATGCTGCTTCCCGCCCTCTCGAAGGCAAAGTCCAAGGGCCAGGGCATCGCGTGCATGAACAACACCAAACAACTGGCGTTGGGATTTCTGCTCTACGCCGACGACCACGACGAGACTTTGCTGGCGTCCATGGACGGCCTGCCCGGGCGGGTGAACTGGGTGCAGGGTGATCTGCAAAGCTGGGACGCCAACGCCGCCGACAACAGGTTTCTCACCAACAGCCCCCTCTTCAACTACGTCGGCCGCAGCCTCTCCATTTTCAAGTGCCCTTCGGACAAGGCCACGGTGCGGGTGGGCGGACGGGCGGTGCCCCGCATCCGGAGCAACTCGATGAGTCAGGTGTTCGCCTGGGGCGATTGGCTGGATGGATCGGGCACCGGCCGCAACCAGACCCGCTGGCGCACCTACTCGAAGGCCTCCCACATCGTCACACCGACCAAGACCTTCGTCTTTGTGGATGAACATCCCAACAGCATCAACGACGCCGCATTCGCCACTCAATGCACCGGCGCCGACACCATGAACACCTCCCGCATCATTGATCTCCCGGCCAATTACCACAACGGCGCCTGCGGATTTTCCTTTGCCGACGGCCACGCGGAAATCAAGAGGTGGATCAGCGACCGCTCGGGGCACGAAACCGGCCGCGGCCTGAAAAACATGCCGGTCTATTTCACCGGCGCCCGCAACCTGACGCTCAACTTCGCCGCGCGCGAGGAAGTTCTGGAAGTAGCCGCGCTCCGAGGCGTTGACATACCAGAAGGGATTGCGCTTGCCGAGTTCCTTGGGCTCGTCCATGCGGTTGGTGAGGCCGATCATCGTGCCCCATGTCTGTTCGAGATAGCCGAACATCGACTCGAACCGGTCGTCCGTGCGCGCATCAAGCAGGCCCGTGGCGAACATGCAGGACGGGCCGTCCGCCCACCACAAACCGCCTTGTTCGCCTTCTTCGGTGGCCACGATG
>CAYPUR010000100.1:9594-16043 GCA_964413865.1 uncultured Verrucomicrobiota bacterium | reverse complement strand
CCAAACCACTGCGGTTTCCACGCTGTTGTTTGCGGTACTTGACTCGGGCAGGCATCATTGGCATATCAAATCCTCCTCAGGTCACCCATCAACTGGCCGCGGCGACCGCCGCCGGGCGTTTCTCGACCTTCATTTCCCCCCGGCAGATCCAGCACTTGACACCCAGCTTGCCATACATCGTGTTCGCCTCCGCGAATCCGTAACTGATCTTGGCCCGCAACGTGTGCAGCGGAACGCGCCCCTCATGATAGGATTCCGTGCGAGCCAACTCGGCCCCGCCCAGGCGCCCGGCGCAGCGGATCTTGATTCCGTCCGCCCCCTTGTCCATCGCGGTCTGCACCGCCTTCTTCATGGCCCGGCGGAACGAGATGCGGCGCTCCAACTGCAGCGCGACGTTCTCAGCCACCAACTGCGCGTCCAGATCGGGATCCTTGATTTCCTGAATGTCGACGTAGATGTCCTTGCCCGTCAACCGGCTCAGATCCTCCTTGAGCTTGTCGATCTCGGCCCCCTTGCGCCCGATGACCACACCCGGGCGGGCGGTGTAGATGGTGACGCGACACCGGTTCGCCGCCCGCTCGATCTGAATCCTCGGCACGGCGGCGGATTCGAGCTTCTTTTTGAGGATGCTGCGGATGGTCTTGTCCTCGACCAGCAGCCGGCTGAACTCCTTCTTGCCGGCATACCACTTAGACAGCCAGTCTTTCGTGACCGCAATGCGCAAACCGACAGGATTTGTCTTCTGACCCATAATGTTATTGGTCCGACAGGACGATCTTGATGTGACAATTGCGTTTGAGGACCGGTCCGGGGGAGCCTCGCGCCTTGGGCGTGAACCTCCGGAGGATCCCCGCCCGGCCCGCAACCGCCTCTTTCACACGCAGGGTCTCAGCCTTGAGGTTCTTGTTGTTCTCGGCATTCGCAATGGCGGACTTAAGGGTCTTGGCGACCAGCCGGGCCGACTTGCGGGGGACCACCGCGAGCACCGCCATGGCCCGCTCGGCCGGCATGCCTTGGATTTGCCGCACAACCTCCCGCATCTTCTGCGGGGACATGCGTACGTTCCGGGTGATGGCGTGAACTTCCATATGTCTGCTCCCCTACTTGGCTTCCGCTTTCGCCGTGTGCGCGCCGTGCTTCCTGAACACTCGCGTCGGAGAAAACTCCCCAAGCCGATGCCCCACCATGTTCTCGGTGACAAACACCGGGCTGAAAATCTTCCCATTGTGCACGTTGAACGTCAGCCCCACGAAATCGGGCGTGATCATCGATCGACGCGACCAGGTCTTGATCGGCGCCTTCGACTTCGCGTCCTTGGCCTTCACAATCTTCTCCATCAAGTGATGGTCGATGAACGGGCCCTTTTTGATCGAACGTCCCATATAAAGAATCCCAGGTTACTTAAGCTTCATCGGGCGGCCGTCGCGACGGACCAGAATGAACCGATTCGAGAACTTGCTGCGAACACGCGTCTTGTATCCCTTGGCCAAAAGCCCCCACGGCGAGGTCAATTGCTGCCACCCGCCGCCGCTCTTGGACTTGCCGGCCCCACCGCCGTTGGGATGATCGATCGGGTTGCGCGCGACACCCCGCGTGATCGGACGGCGCCCGCGGTGGCGCGACCGCCCTGCCTTGCCCAAAACGATATTCTCGTGGTCGAGGTTCCCCACCTGGCCGATCGTGGCGTAGCAGGCCTCGTGGATCCGGCGGATCTCGCCCGACGGCAGCCGAACCACGGCGTAGCCTTGATCGCGGGACATGACGGACGCCTCACCCCCGGCTGAACGCACCAACTGGGCGCCGCGTCCGGGCACGAGTTCGATCGCGTGAATGGGCAGCCCGACTGGAATCGACTTGAGCGGCAGGTTGTTGCCAACCTCAGCGGCCGCGTCCGGACCGGACACGACACGCGCACCCACCTTCAGCCCGTTCGGGGCGATGATGTAGCGCTTCTCCCCATCCGCATACTTCACCAGCGCCAGGCGCGCGCTCCGGATCGGGTCGTACTCGATGGCCTCGACCGTGGCTTCCACACCGCGTTTGCTCCGCTTGAAATCCACCAGCCGGATCTTCTGCTTGTGGCCCCGGCCAATGCCGCGGGCCGTGACCCGGCCATAGCAGTTCCGTCCACCGGTCTTCTTCCGGGTGACGACCAGGCGCTTCTCGGGCTTGGTCTTGGTGATTTCCCCAAAATCCGACACCGTGGCGTAGCGGGTCGACGGGGTTAGGGGTCGAAATGTTTTAACAGGCATAACCAATCCTTAAGTCAGCACAATCTTGTCGCCCTTCTTCAGGGTGACAATGGCCTTCTTCCAGCTGGGCGATCGCCCCGCCTGGTGTGTCCGCTGCCGCCGCGCCTTGCCGCGAACGTTCAGCGTCTGAATGCCGACGACCTTCACCTTGAACAGTTCCGTCACCGCCCGACGGATCTGGGTCTTGTTCGCACGGCGGTCGGCAACCACCGTGTACTGGTTGCAGCGATCGGACTGGATGCTGCCCTTCTCGGTGAGACGAGCTGTTTTGATGATCTCGAAAGGGCTCATGTTACTTCAAACGTTGCTCGACCTGCTCGAATGCGGGGCGGGTGAAAAGGAGTTTGTCGTAGCGGAGCACCTGGTAGGTGTTCAGGTTGCTCCCGGTCGTGACTTCAACCTTCGGGAGGTTCCTCGATGCCAGCAGGAGGTTCTTGTCCGCGGACTCGCATACCACCAGGAGACTGCCCTGCAACTGCAACGCGGCCAAAACACCGGCCAGATCGCGTGTCCTCGGCGCGTTCAGGGTCAGACCGTCCACGAGAACCACGTCTCCGGCCTTCAGCCGTTCGCTCAGCGCCTTCCGCATCGCAACCAGCTTCGTCGAGCGGGAGAGCTTCCTGCCGAATGCCCGAGGCTTGGGGCCGAACACAACGCCGCCTCCAACCCACAAAGGCGACTGGAATGACCCCGCGCGAGCTCGTCCGGTCCCTTTCTGGCGCCACGGCTTGCGGCCCGTTCCACTCACTTCGCCCATCGTCTTCGTCGAGGCGTTGCCCTGGCGCCGATTGGCCAGATGCGCGACCACCACGTCGTGAACGGCTTGCGTGCCTTTGCCCCCCTCCGGCAGCGGGAAGCTCACTTCCAACTCACCGGCCGCATGACCCTGCATGTCCTGAATCGTCAGTCTCATGGCGATGCCTTATCGTTTGCCGCTCCTGGCTCCGGCCTTGCCATCCGTTTTGGCCGCCTCTTTGGCCTTGGCTGCCGCGGCCAGGGCTTGTCGCCGCTCCTCGGCTTTCGCCTTCGGGAATTTCTTGGATTCCCGGATGACCACGTAATCTCCGCACGCGCCCGGTATGGCGCCCTTGACCAGAAGCAAATTGTCGGCCTCCATCACCTGAACCACCTCGAGATTCTGGATGGTCCTTTGAACCCGGCCCATGTGGCCGGGCATGGAGGTGCCGCGCATCACCGTGCCCGGGAACAGGCGCTGACCGATCGCCCCGGGCCGCCGGTGCCAGCCCTTCGCGCCGTGCGTGCTGTCGCCCCCGCGGAAGTGGTGCCGCTTAACCACGCCCTCGAACCCGCGGCCCTTGGTGATGCCGATGGCATCCACAAAGTCGCCCGCGGTGAAAACGGCCGGCCCCACAACATCGCCCGGCTTCACAGCCAGGGAGAACCCGCGGAATTCGCGGATGCGGCGAACGGGCGTGCCGCCCTGTTTGCGGATGTGGCCCAGGAGCCCCTTGGCAAGGCGCTGCTCCTTTTGCCCATCGAAACCGAGCTGAACCGCGTCGTAGCCGTCGGTCGCGACCGTCTTGCACTGCAGCACGCAATTGGGTCCCGCCAGCACGATGGTCACCGGCACAAGATTCCCGTGCGCGTCGTAGACGCGAGTCTGTCCAAGTTTCTTTCCGAGCAAACCAATCATAACCTAAATCTTGATCGTAATATCCACCCCCGCGGGCAGATTGAGCTTCTTCAACTCGTCCACCGTCTTGGCGGTGGGCTCCAAAATGTCCAAAAGACGCTTGTGCGTCCGCTGCTCGAACGTCTCCATCGACTTCTTGTCGGCATGGGGCGAGCGCTGGACCGTGAACCGCTCGACGCGTGTGGGGAGCGGGATCGGTCCGGCCACCATTGCGCCCGTGCGCTTCACGGTCTCGACGATGTCGCGGACCGACTGGTCAATGACGCGATGATCGTACGCTTTAAGGCGGATGCGGATACGTTGTGCAGCCATACAAAGATCAAAGGTTTCAAGTTCAACTGCGCGCGGCCTTCGGCTTGGCCGAGTCCAAAATCGCCGTCAGGGTGTTCGCCGGCACCGGCTCGAACGACTGCGGTTCCATCGAGTACGCCGCGCGCCCCTTCGAGAGCGACCGGATCGCCGTGGCGTACCCGAACATCTCGCTCAGCGGCACGCGGGCGTGCAAGCTCGTGGCGTTGTTTTTCGCCTCGATGCTGACAATCTTGCCGCGGCGCCGGTTCAGATCACCGAGCAGATCGCCCTGATATTCCTCGGGCGTGGTGCATTCCACTTTCATGATCGGCTCGAGCAGGATCGGGCCGGCCTTCTTCGCGGCTTCCTTCAGAGCAAAGATGCCGGCCATCTTGAACGCTAGTTCGCTGGAGTCAACCTCGTGGTATGTGCCGTCGACAATCGCAATCTTCAAATCCACCATGCGATAGCCCGCCAGCACCCCGCCCGCAATCGCTTCCTCCAATCCATGCACCACCGCCGGAATGTACTCCTTGGGAATGGCGCCGCCGACAATCTCGTTCGCGATCTCCACTCCCTTGCCGCGCTGGTTGGGACCCAGCGTGATCACCGCATGCCCGTATTGCCCCCGCCCGCCGCTCTGACGGATGAATTTGCCTTCGCCCTCCGCCGCCCGGCTGACTGTCTCGCGGTAGGCGATCTGAGGCGCCCCCGCATTGGCCTGCACCTTGAACTCGCGGGAGAGCCGGTCGCGAATGATCTCGAGATGCAGTTCGCCCATGCCGGCGATGATCAGTTCGCCGGTTTCGCTGTCCGTGTAGACCCGGAAGGTCGGGTCCTCCTCGGCCAGCCGCTGAAGCCCCTCGCTCATCTTGTCGCGATCCAGCTTGGTCTTGGGCTCGACCGCCATGGAAATCACCGGCTCCGGGAACGTCGGAGGCTCGAGCAGGACCTCAGCCTCCTCATCGCAGAGGGTGTCTCCCGTGATGATGTTCCTCAGGCCGACCAGAGCCGCGATGTCGCCGGAGTAGACGCTCTCGACGTCGATCCGCTCGTCGGCCTGGATCATCATCACCCGGTTAATGCGATCGCGTTTGCGGGTCCGCGGGTTGTAGATCAGGTCGCCTTTGCGGATCTGGCCCCTGTAGACGCGGAAGAAAACAAGCTTGCCCACGAAGGGATCGGTCCACAGCTTGAAAGCCAGGGCGCAGAATGGGCCTTCGTCGTCAGAGGCCACCTCCACCGGTTGATCCGCGCCGTTCCGGTCCAGGGCGGTCGGAGGCGGGACATCGAGCGGCGATGGCAGATAATCCACGACGGCGTCCACCAGAGGCTGCACCCCCCGTTTCTTGAACGCCGATCCGCACAGGACGGGGACGAACTCGAGCTTGCAGGTCAGGCGCCGAATCGCGCGCTTGAGCACATCGGGCGGGATCGGACGGTCCTCGATGACGAGGCCGGCAATTTCGTCGTCTTTGTTCGACACGGCGTCGACCAGTTCGGCCAAAGCCATGGCCGCGCGCTCGCGATGGGCCTCGGGGATGTCGGCGACCGTGTATCGCAACCCGATCTGATCGGTTTCGTCGTACAGGACGGCCTTCTGGTTCACGACGTCGATCACGCCGTTGAAGCTGTCCTCTTGACCGATCGGGATTGTGACGGCGTAGGCGTAGGCGCCGAGCTTCTTTCGCATCTCCCACACGGCGTTCTCGAAATTCGCGCCCACCCGATCCATCTTGTTGACGAAGGCGATGCGCGGGACGCGGTATTTGGTCGCCTGGCGCCAGACGGTCTCAGACTGAGGCTGGACGCCGGCCACTCCGCAAAAGACCGCCACGGCGCCGTCGAGCACGCGCATGGACCGCTCGACTTCGGCCGTGAAATCCACGTGGCCCGGCGTGTCGATGACGTTGATCCGGTGAGGAACGTCTTCGAACAGTTTCACCAGCCCCTCGGGCTTCTGCGTCCAGTAGCAGGTGGTGGCGGCGGAGGTGATGGTGATCCCGCGCTCGCGCTCCTGCTCCATCCAGTCCGTGACGGTGTTCCCGTCATCGACGTCGCCCATGCGATGAATGAGCCCCGTGTAAAACAGGATGCGTTCCGTAGTCGTCGTCTTGCCGGCGTCGATGTGAGCCGCGATCCCGATGTTTCGGGTGTGCTCCATCGTGTATCGCCGGCGAGGCGAGTTCACGGTCTGGCGGTCTTCCGTCACAGTTATGGTTGCTATGGCCACGGAAAAAAAGAGACCCCGA
>CAYPUR010000100.1:5607-9584 GCA_964413865.1 uncultured Verrucomicrobiota bacterium | reverse complement strand
CAACAAAAACTCCGCTACCAGCGGAAGTGGGCAAAGGCCTTGTTTGCCTGTGCCATCTTGTGCACGTCATCCCGCTTGCGGATGGCGTTGCCCTGGCCCTGGTACGCTTCAAGGATTTCGGCAGCCAGGGCCTGCCGCATCGGAACGCCCTTGCGGGCATCCGCAAAATCCACAATCCAACGCATGGCGAGTGAAACCTGCCGGTCGCTCGGGACTTCGAGCGGCACCTGGTAGGTCGCCCCACCCACCCGGCGGGGCTTCACTTCAAGCCGCGGCTTGGCGTTGTCCACCGCCCGCTGGAGCACATCGAGCGGATTGACGGCCAGATCCTTGGCCGCAATCTCGTCGAACGCGCCATAGACGATCCCTTGCGCCACGTTCTTCTCTCCCCACTTCATGACCATGCTGACCAAACGCGAGACCAAGGCGGAACGGTACTTGGGATCGGGAGTGATCGGTCGTTTAAATGCTCGGCGACGTCGCGACATAAAAATCTCCGCGCGGTTCTAGGCAGCGGCCGCGGCCGCCGCAGGTTTGCCGGCCTTCGGGCGCTTCACCCCGTACTTGGACCGGCTGACGCGGCGCTTCTCCACACCCGCGGCGTCCAAGGTGCCACGCACGATGTGGTACCTCACTCCCGGCAGGTCCTTCACACGCCCTCCGCGCACAAGGACGATCGAGTGCTCCTGCAAGGTGTGCCCCTCATCGGGTATGTAGGCAATGACCTCATGCCCGTTGGTGAGCCGCACCTTCGCCACTTTCCGCATCGCGGAGTTCGGTTTCTTGGGCGTGCGGGTCATCACCTGCAGACAGACCCCCCGGCGAAACGGCGCGTTTTGCAGGGCGGGTGACTTGCCCTTGTAACGCAGCTTCGTCCGGCCTTTACGCACGAGTTGGTTGATGGTCGGCATCGCAAATGAATCGAGTCGTGACCGTTGACCGCCGTCCGACGCGGGCGGCGGAAAAAAACGGAGCGCGGATCATAACAGGGAGCGTTTCCGCTGCAACTAATATTTCTACTTTTTTACGCTGTCTCATTTCCATCACAGCGTGAGAGGGTTGTCGGCCGGGAGCGCCACGGGCACCTCTTCGGGCGCGGGTTCGACGAGCAGCCTGACCTGAATGTTGCGATGCAGGTCGCAGCCCGTCCCCGCGGGAATAATGTGTCCCATGATCACATTTTCCTTGAATCCGCGCAAATAGTCGATCTTGCCCATGGTGGCGGCCTCGGTCAGCACGCGGGTGGTGTCCTGGAACGACGCGGCGCTGAGGAAGCTCTCGGTCTCGAGCGAGGCCTTGGTGATGCCAAGCAACACCGGCTGCGCCCCCGCGGGTTTACCGCCCAGTTTCTCCACCCGCTGGTTCTCTTCCGCGAAGATGATCTTGTCGACCTGTTCGGCCCACAGTAACAGGGTGTCTCCCGGCTCGGTGATGCGGACCTTGCGCAGCATCTGCCGGATGATGATCTCGATATGCTTGTCGTTGATGGTGACGCCCTGGAGCCGGTAAACCTCCTGGACCTCGTTCACCAGGTGCTCCTGCAGATCCTGCGGACCGCACACATCGAGAATCTCGTGCGGCACGGTGGGACCTTCGGTGAGCTGCTGCCCCTTCTTGACGACGTCGCCTTTGAACACGATGACGTGCTTGCCAATCGGAATCAGATGCTCCTCCTCGACACCGGTCTGAGGATCCTTGATCAGGATGCAGCGCTTGCCCCGCACACTCGACCCGAAATCGACAATGCCGTCGATCTTTGAAATCTCCGCGGCGTCTTTCGGGCGCCGCGCCTCAAACAACTCGGCCACCCGCGGCAAACCGCCGGTGATGTCCTTGGTCTTTGATGTCTTGCGCGGCGTCTTGGCCAGCAGGGTGCCGGCCACGATCTTGTCCCCCTCGCCCACCACAATGTGGGCCCCGGACGGAATCGGGCAGATCGCCGTGATCTCGCGCTTCTCGTCACGAATCACGACCTGCGGATGCAGATCCTCCTTGTGCTCGATGATCACCATCGCCTCCTGGCCGGTGGTCTCGTCGACCTCCTGCTTCATGGTGACGCCCTCGATGATATCCTGGAACTCGACGCGCCCCGCCTTTTCCGACAGAATCGGCACGTTGTACGGATCCCACTGAACGAACGTCTCGCCGCGCTTGACGCGTCCGCTGTCCGGGACGGAGATGATTGCTCCGATCACCACGACGTGGTTCTCAAGTTCGCGTCCGTCCTCGCCGAGGATGGAAACCGAGCCATTCTTGTTCAGGACGATGTGGTTGCCCTCTTCGATCTTGACAAGCCTCAAATCATTGTAGCGCACGACACCGTCGTACTTGGCCTTGATCTGCGGCTGCTTGAACACCTGGGAGGCCGTGCCACCGATGTGGAACGTCCGCATGGTGAGCTGGGTGCCCGGCTCCCCGATCGACTGCGCGGCAACAATGCCGACCGCTTCGCCGATCTTGATCTTGCCGCCGGTGGCCAGGTTCCGCCCGTAGCAGGAGGCGCAGACGCCCTTTTTGCTTTCGCAGGTGAGCACGGACCGGATGCGCACCCGTTCCAGATCCGATGCCTCGATCTCCCTGGCAACCTGCTCATCGATTTCCTGATTGGCCTGGACCAGTTTGCGCTTCGGGTCGCGCGGATCGAGAATGTCGTCGCAGGCCACCCGCCCGACGATCCGGTCGGTCAGCTTAACGACCTCGTCCTCCCCTTCGTAGATCGCGTGCACCCAGATGCCGTTGGTCGTCCCGCAGTCCTCCTCGCGGATGATGACGTCCTGAGCCACATCCACCAGCTTGCGCGTCATGTAACCGGAATCGGCGGTCTTCAGCGCGGTGTCGGCCAGGCCTTTGCGGGCACCATGCGTGGAGATGAAGTACTCGAGCACCGTGAGGCCCTCGCGGAAATTCGACACAATCGGCTTCTCGATGATCGATCCGTCCGGCTTGGCCATCAATCCGCGCACCCCGGCCAACTGCCGGACCTGGGCCTTGTTGCCGCGCGCCCCTGAATCGACCATCAGCCAAACCGGGTTGTATTCCCGCTTGCCCTGATTGGCCTCGAGGGTCTGGATCATCACATTCGAGATCTGATCGGTGCAGTGCGTCCAGATGTCGATGATTTTGTTGTAGCGCTCGCCTGGCGTGATGATGCCCCGGCGGTACTGCTTCTCGACCTCGGCAATCTGTTTCTGGGCCGCGGCAATCTCCTGATCCTTCTCCTTGGGAATGATCATGTCGTCGATGCCGATGGAACATCCCGATCCGGTCGCCTCGCGGAAGCCGACCTCCTTGAGGCGATCCAGGGCCACGATGGTGCGCTCATGGCCGCACAGCTTATAGCAGTTCCAAATGATCTGCCCCAGTTGCGCCTTGCCAGCCACCTTGTTGAAGAAACCGAGTTCGGGCGGCCAGATCTCGCTGAAAATGATCCGGCCAACCGTCGTCTCGATGGTGGCGCGGTCCGATTCGCCGCACGCGGTCTGCCGTCCGCGGTCCGGATTGGCAAGCAACACGCGGTCGTGCATGCCGAGGGCGCCGTCCACATGCGCGGTGATCGCCTCGGCCTTCGACCCGAAAAGCATGAGCCGCTGCCGGGGCTTGCGGGGCATCCGCGGTTCGGCGGTCAGGTAGTAACACCCCAAGGTGATGTCCTGAGTCGGCGTCATGATCGGGCGTCCGCTCGAAGGGCTGAAGACATTGAGCGGAGCCATCATGAGCAGCCGCGTCTCCAACTGGGCTTCGACCGACAAGGGCACATGCACGGCCATCTGATCGCCGTCAAAATCGGCGTTGTAGGCGGTGCAGACCAGGGGATGGACCCGGATCGCCTCGCCCTCGATCAGCACAGGCTCGAAGGCCTGAATGGACAATCGGTGCAGGGTGGGCGCCCGGTTGAGCATAACCGGGTGTCCTTTCGTCACCTCTTCGAGAATGTCCCAGACTTCGGGGCGTTCCGCGTCGACGAACTTCTTAGCGGC
>CAYPUR010000100.1:3786-5597 GCA_964413865.1 uncultured Verrucomicrobiota bacterium | reverse complement strand
GTGCACGTACCCCAGTTCCTTCAGGCGCCGGATGATGAACGGCTCGAAAAGCACCAAGGCCATCTTCTTGGGCAAACCGCATTGGTGCAGCTTGAGTTCCGGCCCAATCACAATGACGGAGCGTCCCGAGTAATCCACCCGTTTGCCCAGGAGATTCTGACGGAATCGCCCGCTCTTCCCTTTGAGCATGTCGGAGAGCGATTTCAAGGCGCGGTTGCCCGCCCCGGTCACGGCCCTGCCATGCCGCCCGTTGTCGAACAGGGCGTCCACCGCCTCCTGCAACATCCGCTTCTCGTTGCGGATGATGACCTCCGGGGTCTTAAGCTGAAGGAGGTTCTTGAGGCGGTTGTTGCGATTGATGACCCGCCGGTAAAGATCGTTGAGATCGGAGGTCGCAAAGCGTCCGCCTTCAAGCGGCACCAGCGGACGCAGGTCCGGCGGGATGACCGGCAGAACGGTCAGGATCATCCACTCCGGTCGCGTCCGCGAAGTCAGGAATCCCTGGAAGAGCTTGATCCGTTTGGCGAGCTTCTTGCGGATCTGCTTGCTGCGCGTCTCGGTCATCGCCTGTTGCAGTTGGTCGATGGTCTTCTGCAACTCGATGTTCTGGAGGGCGTCGCGGACGGCCTCGGCCCCCATCTTGGCTTTAAACGCCTCCGGGCCGTAGGTCTCGCGGGCCTCGCGGTACTCCATTTCACTGAGCAACTGATGGCGGGCCAGCGGGGTGTCGCCGCCCTCGATGACCAGATAGTCTTCGTAGTAGATCACCCGCTCGAGATTGCGAGCCGTCATGTCGAGCATCAGCCCGATCCGCGAAGGCATGCACTTGAAGAACCAGATGTGCGACACCGGCACCGCCAGATCGATGTGCCCCATCCGCTCCCGGCGGACGCGGGAGAGCGTGACCTCGACGCCGCAGCGGTCGCAGACCACGCCCCGGTGCTTAATGCGCTTGTACTTGCCGCAGGAACACTCCCAGTCCTTGACCGGGCCAAAGATGCGCTCGCAGAACAGCCCGCCCTTCTCCGGCTTGAACGTGCGGTAGTTGATCGTCTCGGGATTCTTGACTTCGCCCTTGGACCAGGAACGAATGGTCTCGGGCGAAGCCACGCTGATGGCGACGTAATCGACCAGGTTGACCTTCTCGAGGCCCAACAGCTCGCGTGCCGACTCTTTGGTGCTCAACATAGACAAATGGGGTCAATGGCTTGATCCGATCACCGCTCCTCAACCCAACATTCCGAGGGCCGTGGGTTGGGCGGCCTGATCCACCGGATTCGTATAACCGACCTTCACGTCCAGACCCAGAGACTGCATCTCCTTGACCAGGACGTTGAACGACTCCGGAATGCCGGCTTCCAGGGCGTTGTCGCCCTTGACGATACTCTCATAGATCCGCGTGCGCCCCTGAACATCGTCGGACTTCACCGTGAGCAACTCCTGGAGCGTATACGCGGCCCCGTAGGCCTCCATGGCCCAGACTTCCATCTCCCCGAACCGTTGTCCGCCATACTGCGCCTTGCCGCCCAGCGGCTGCTGCGTCACCAGCGAATACGGCCCCACGGCCCGCGCGTGGATCTTGTCGGCCACCAGGTGGCCGAGCTTCATCATGTAAATGTAGCCGACCACGATTTCCTGATCGAAGGGCTCTCCCGTGAGACCGTCGTAGAGGATCGACTTGCCGTTTTCAGCCACCAGCAGACCCTCCGCCGCCTCCCGCTGCTTGGCCGCGGCCTGCTTGAGGTAGATCCGGATATCCTTCTCCTTGATGCCGTCAAAGACCGGTGTCGAGAACCTCAGACCCAACTGAT
>CAYPUR010000100.1:0-3776 GCA_964413865.1 uncultured Verrucomicrobiota bacterium | reverse complement strand
CCCCACATTCATCCGCGAGGGCACCCCCAGCGGATTCAAAACAATGTCCACCGCCCGCCCATCCGCCAGAAACGGCATGTCCTCCTCCGCGACAATCCTGGCGACCACGCCCTTGTTCCCATGCCGCCCGGCCATCTTGTCGCCCACGGAGAGTTTGCGCTTCGATGCGATGTAGACCTTCACCGATTTGATGATCCCGGTGTCCAACTCGTCCCCGGCCTCGACGCGCTCCATCTCTTCGTCGAACTGCATCTGGAGATCGTCGAACTTCTTTTTGAAGCCGCCAATGATCTCGTTGATCTTGTTCCGAATCGGGGACGGATCGATCTCGATGCGATCGTAGACCTGCGCCAGCTTGCGCAGGAGGGTCTTTGTAATCTTCCGGTTCGCCGGAATAATGATCTCACCCGTCTCCGAGTTCACCACGTCCAGCGGAATCTTCTCGCCCAGCAGAATGTTGCTCAACGCCTCCGTCAGTTGCTCCCGCAACTCCTCGGTCTTCTGACGATGCTCCTCCTCGACCTGCCGCGCCTGTTTCTTGGCCTCGCCCACCGCCGGCTTGGCCTCCTTGTCCTTGTCGCTCTCTTTCTTCGAGGACAGCTTCACGTCCATTACGATGCCGTAAGTGCCCGACGGAACCTTCAGCGACGTATCTTTCACATCCGCCGCCTTCTCGCCGAAAATCGCCCGCAAGAGGCGTTCCTCCGGAGCCAGTTCGGTTTCGCTCTTGGGCGTGATCTTGCCCACCAGGATGTCGCCGGGCTTGACTTCCGCACCGATCCGGATGACGCCGTCCAGGCCCAGGTTCTTCAGCGCTTCCTCGCCCAGGTTCGGAATGTCCCGCGTGATTTCCTCGGGGCCCAGCTTGGTGTCCCGGGCCGAAACCTCGAATTCCTCGATGTGAATCGATGTGAACACGTCGTCCTTGACGATGCGCTCGCTGAGCAGGATGGCGTCCTCGAAGTTGTAGCCGTTCCAGGGCATGAACGCGACGAGCACGTTGCGTCCCAGCGCCAGTTCGCCATCCCGTGTGCAGGGGCCGTCGGCAATGACCTGCCCCTTGCGGATCGCATCCCCCTTCTGAACCACGACCTTCTGATTGATGCACGTGGCCGCATTCGACCGCATGAACTTGCGAATGGGGTAGAGACAAACGCCCGCGCCGGGATCGTGGCGAAGGCGTTTCTTGCCCTCGGGAAGCTTGCCGTCGGAGGTCACCACCACCTGCGACGCGGTGACGGAAGCCACCTTGCCCCCCTCCTCGGCAATCATCACCGCCTTCGAGTCGCGGGCCACCTTCTCCTCAATGCCGGTCGCCACCAGCGGCGTCTCGTTCACCAGAAGCGGCACGGCCTGCCGCTGCATGTTCGAACCCATCAGGGCGCGGTTGGCATCGTCGTGCTCGAGGAAGGGTATCAGGCCCGCCGCCACCGACACCAATTGCTTGGGCGACACGTCCATGTAATCGACGCGCGACCCTTCGACGTCCAGGAACTCTCCCTTGCACCGACAAGGCACCTTGTCGGTTGTGAAGCGGCCCTTCTCATCCACGGGAGCGTTCGCCTGCGCAATGATGAACTGCTCCTCCCGATCGGCCGTGAGGTAATCGATGTGACTGGTCACACGCCCCTTCTCGACCTTCCGATACGGCGTCTCGATAAAACCAAAGTCGTTCACCCGCGCGAATGTGGCCAGGGACGCGATCAGCCCGATGTTCGGCCCTTCCGGCGTCTCGATGGGGCAAATGCGCCCGTAGTGGGAGGGATGCACGTCACGCACCTCGAAGCCCGCCCGATCACGCGACAGCCCGCCGGGCCCCAGCGCCGAAAGCCTGCGCTTGTGGGTCAATTCCGCCAGCGGGTTGATCTGGTCCATGAATTGGCTCAACTGGCTCCGGCCGAAGAAATCGCGCACGACGGCCGACAGCGCCTTCGGGTTGATCAGCTTCTGCGGCGTCATGCTGTCCACACCCTGATCGAACAATGTCATCCGCTCCTTGACCAGACGTTCGGTCCGTGCCAGGCCGACACGGCACTGGTTGGCCAGCAACTCGCCCACCGTGCGCACGCGCCGGCTGCCCAGGTGATCGATGTCGTCCAAACTGCCCTCGCCCTTCTTGAGGCGCAACAGGTACTTGGTCGCCGCCACGAGATCCGGTTTGGTCAGAATCCGGGAATCGCTGTCCTCGATCCCGAGTTTCTGATTGATCTTGTAACGGCCCACCCGCCCCAGGTCGTAACGCTTCGGATCGAAGAACAGGCGCTTGATCAGGGCCCGGGCGTTGGCCGCCGTCGGAGGGTCACCCGGACGCAGCCGCCGGTAGATATCCTTGAGCGCCTCTTCCTCGTTCTTGGCCGGGTCCTTCTTCAGGCACTTGATCATGATGCCGTCGTCGACACTCGCATCGACCACGCGGATTCGATTGATCCCCAGGTCGGCGATCTGCCGCACCACGGCCTTGGACAACGGCTCGAAGGCGCGCGCGACCACGATGCCCTTGTCCCCGTCGATCGCGTCCTCGACCAACACCTTGTTCTGGATATCCTCGAGATTGTCGGCCTGCCGCACCGTCAACTCCTCGATGTCGTAGAAAAACCGCAGAATCTCCTCGTCGGTTCCCCGCGCCTTGTCCGCATCCTTGGACTTGCTGTCGCTGTCGAGAAACGCCAGAGCCCGGAAAAAAGTGGTGGTCAGGAACTTGCGACGCCGCTTCTTGCGGTCCAGGTAGACGTAGAGCAGGTCGCTGGTATCAAACTGCGCTTCGTACCACGAACCGCGATCGGGTATGATGCGAAACGAGTGGAGCATCTTGCCGTTGGCATGCTGAGTCGCCTCGAAGGCCAGGCCGGGGGAACGATGGAGCTGGCTGACAATCACTCGCTCCGCGCCGTTGATCACGAAGGTCCCCTGCGGCGTCATCAGAGGAAGCTCGCCCATGAAAACCTTCTCCTCCTTGCGCCCCGATTCCTCCCGCAGGAGGAACGTGACGTGCAGCGGCGCGCCATAGGTCGTGCCCTCGCGCAGACACGCAAGCCAATCCAGCTTCGGCTCCCCGATTTCGTAGCTGACGTAGTCGAGAACCGTCTTTCCATCGTAGCTCTCGATCGGGAACACCTCGGTGAAAACGGCCTGCAAACCGACGTTCTTGCGCTTGGACGCGGGCAATTCGGCCTGAAGGAACTCCCGATAGGAGTTGACCTGCACCTCGATGAGATTGGGCGGGGCGATGACCTCCTTGATTCTCCCGAAGCTAATTCGATCCGGTGTTCGCGCTGGCATTCGTTCCCCTCTGGTTAGACCGACGTGCCGTCGGTCAGATTCTCTGCGTTAGACAACATTATGCCGGGGTCCCCGCTTGCCCACGGAAACTCGCCGGCAACTCAACTTTGATCGAACTACTCGTCGGAGGATTCGTTCCAACGGACAATACTCTGCGCTCTCGAACGCCGCCTCCGCGGCGGGAGCGGTTCCACGCCCCGCCGCGCGACAGACGAACGATTCTTACTTGAGTTCAACTTTGCCCCCGGCTTCCTCAAGCTTCTTCTGGGCGGCTTCGGCCTCGGCCTTAGGCGCCTCCTCGAGAATCGGCTTCGGGGCTTCCTCAACAAGCTTCTTCGCATCGGCCAGACCCAGGCCCGCCTTGACCTCGCGCACGGCCTTGATCACCGCGATCTTCTTGTCGGCAGGCACCGACACCAAAATGACGTCGAAGGCCGTCTTGACCTCCGCCGCCGGCGCCTGCGCGCCACCCGCGCCACCCGCCGGAGCCGCCACAG
>CAYPUR010000099.1:10689-16075 GCA_964413865.1 uncultured Verrucomicrobiota bacterium | reverse complement strand
GCATTGTCCTGTCGCAGGAGCAATCGGAACTCCGCCCTGGACGTGAACATGCGATACGGTTCTGCGGTGCCCTTCGTCACCAGATCATCGAGCAGGACGCCTATATAGGCCTGGTCCCGCCGTAGGACGATCGGCGGTTTGCCCTGAACCCGCCTGGCGGCGTTGATGCCGACGATGATCCCCTGGGCCGCCGCCTCTTCGTAGCCCGAGGTCCCGTTGATCTGGCCCGCGAAGTACAGGTTTCGACAGAGTTTCGTTTCAAGCGACGGGTGCAGCTGCGTCGGCGGAGCAAAGTCGTATTCGATCGCGTAGCCGGGACGCATGATCTCCGCGTTCTCACAGCCGATAATGGTCCGAACCATCTCGATCTGCACCTCGTATGGCAGACTGGTCGAGAACCCGTTCACGTAGATCTCTTCGGTCGATGTGCCCTCGGGTTCGAGAAAGATCTGGTGCCGTTCCTTTGCCGGGAACTTGACGATCTTGTCCTCTATCGACGGACAGTACCGAGTGCCAGTGCCTTCGATCACCCCGGAGTAAAGCGGCGACTTCTCGAGATTGGCGCGAATGATCTGGGCCGTCTTGTCGCTCGTGAAGGTCACATGACAGCAGAGTTGGCGCCCCAGATGTTCGAGGACCGAACCGTGGGGGTAGATCCCCGGATGATCGCCATCCATGTCCGAATGTTCCACGTGGAACAAATCCTCCTTCCAGAAATGGAAGTAAGGGACAGGCTCGTCCCCAGGCTGAGCATCTGCCTTTGAGAAGTCAATGGACCGCCGCCGCAGCCGTGGGGGCGTTCCGGTCTTGAGTCGACCCAATTCAAACCCCAACTGCCTGAGTGACGCAGACAATCCAGTCGATGCAGGCTCACCCGATCGCCCTCCCGCGATTTGGTTGAATCCGATGTGCATCACTCCACGCAAGAATGTGCCTGTAGTAACAACGACACACTTGCCCTTGAACTGGACTTTCAGTGTGGTCTCGACACCAACCGCAACACCTTGATCGACCAGAATCCGATCGACCTGCCCCTGCTTGCATTCGAGTCGAGGCTGCCGCTCACACACACCCTTGAGTCGAAACTGATACGCCTTCTTGTCGCACTGGGCCCTCGGTGCTCGTACAGATGGGCCCTTCCTGCTATTCAGCATCCGAAACTGGAGGCCGGTCATGTCCGTATTCAAGCCCATCTCCCCGCCGAGGGCATCGATTTCGCGGGCGAGTTGGCCTTTGGCGAGGCCGCCAATTGCGGGATTGCACGACGTTTGGCCAATGCAATCCAAGTTTATCGTTAACAACAGTGTCTCATGACCGATCCGTGCCGACGCCAGCGCAGCCTCGACGCCTGCGTGACCCGCACCGATAACGATCACATCATATTCCTTCGGATAGAGGAACATTAGTCCGCTCTCAAACAATCAGACCAACCCGCGCATCCGCTCAAAAAAAAACCGGGTTCGGAACCAGAGGATGGTTCTCAAACCCGGTGGAATTTTCAGAGTACAACTGAGGGACTATGGGGATATCTCGGAAACGACCGGTACTTAGCCGCAACCGAAAATTCGCTGCAAAATTCAAAGACCGACTGTTAATGCGCCTCAGAAACAAAGTTCTGAAAGCACAACACTGAAACACCAGTCCCCAGGCAAGTCAAGCACACGAACAAAGTATTACATGCACTGATGTTATCCATCAAAATAAAACAAACGCTGGGCGCACGGCCATGCCGCCGGGATGATGGCATCCCTCCGGCCTGCGGCACCGGAGAGTGCAGCGGTTGCAGGCCGGGTCCCCGGACCCTGCGTTCCGAACGTCGTCAAACTGAGAATTGCTGCTGCCGGAGGCATTGTGCCGTGCGTTTTGCTGTTTACAGCTCCGGGGTCCGCACTAGAATCCTTGTTCGGTGAAACGTTTTGCAGACAAGTCAAGTTTCTGTGCTGCGCTCGATGGGTCAAGGATTCTAAGGAGCGAGGACTTCGGCGAGCTCAGCGGGGCCGCGCGGGGGCGAGGGGCGGGGAAACACCGGGACTTTTCGTGGAAATGAGGACCGGATTTTGTCTGAGGCGCGCCTCGCCGGGAGAACAGGCGGATTTGTTGCCATGAAGAAAATCGAGGCGATCATCAAGCCCTTCAAGTTGGAGGACGTCAAGGAGGCGCTGGCGGAGATGGGCATCGAGGGGATGACCGTGAGCGAGGTGAAGGGTTTTGGGCGCCAGAAGGGGCACACCGAGATCTATCGTGGCAGCGAGTACACGGTCGATTTTCTTCCGAAGATCAAGATCGAGTTGGTGATTGCCGCCCAGCTTGTCGAGCAGGCTGTTGAAGCCATCCTGAAGGCGGCCAAGACCGGCAAGATTGGCGACGGCAAGATCTTCGTGAGCTCCGTCGAGAACGCCATTCGCATCCGGACCGGTGAAACGGACGAGGAGGCCGTTTAGCCCGAACGGGGCAATGCGATTGGGTCGAGGCGCGGCACCTTCGTCTCCATGAACTCGATGCCGCCCAGGCCAGCGCAACCAGGCTCGGTCTTCGGGGTGGGAAACGATGTCCGGGGTGGCGGTCAGGCGATGGGTGTGAGGTCAGGCGGCGAGCTGGATTTGGGAGCAAGTGCGGGTTGTGAATAACAGGTGGACAAGAGTTAATATGTTGTTCTGGTTTTCGGTGGACGACTTGCCTACAAACGCTGTCGCGTAACCTGAGTAAGGATCGAGTGGGGATTATTATTTCCGTGAGTGCCTCAGAGACAATGCAACACAGAATTTCAAAGTATTGGCATGCAATGTGTTGCGACTTTAGCAGTCGAGATAGGCCAGTTTTTTGGGCTTTTCCGACCGGGGTGTCTAAATTCTTTTCAATGCCAGAGGCGCTAAGCCTCTGGAAAACGGGACGTTACGCGCTCGTTGCAAGTGGTGGTGAATAAAACCGTCTCAGGCGCAAGTCAGGGCCGTTGTCGTCTCATGCAAACTTCAAACGAGAAGGTCTGGTCTTCGGCTCAGTCGATTCTCCGAGGCATGCTCAATCCGGACATCTACAATCTCTGGTTCACGCACTTGCGAGCCAGGGAGATGTCCGAGGAGCAAATCCTGCTCGAGGTCCCGAATGATTTCTGCGAACTGTGGCTCAAGGACAATTACCTGGGGCTTTTGCAGGATGTGGTGGCGCACGTGACCGGGTCGGCTCGGCGTGTCCAGTTCGTCATTGCCGCCAAACCATCCGAACCGACGCCGAGCGAAGGGCCGGCGCCTCAGCGGGCTGCGGCGTCCCCCGCGCACGGTTTGGTTGTCGGCGCCGTCGCGCGCGAGTCACCTTTCAATCCCAACAACACGTTTGACACTTTCGTGGTGGGGAGCAACAACAGCTTCGCCCATGCGGCGGCATTGGCGGTCGCGCAGGCGCCGGGGCGGTCCTACAATCCGCTCTTTGTGTACGGGGGAACCGGTCTGGGCAAGACCCACCTTTTGCACGCGATCGGGCAGCACGCGGCCCAGAATCGAAAGGGCGCCCGCGTCGCCTATCTCTCTTCGGAGAAGTTCACCAACGAGTACATCGACGCCATCCAGACCAATCAGTTGGCGCGCTTTCGGAAGAAGTATCGGATGACCGATGTCCTGCTGATCGACGATGTGCAGTTTCTGGCGAACAAGGAGCGGATTCAGGAGGAGTTTTTCCACACGTTTAATGCCCTGCATGAGGCCCATCGCCAGATCGTTCTGACGTGCGATCGCCCCGCCAGCGAGATTCAGAATCTCGAGCACCGGCTGATGTCGCGGTTCGAGTGGGGGTTGGTGACGGATCTGCAGCCGCCGGACGTCGAGACGCGCGTGGCCATTTTGCGCAAGAAGGAGCAAAGCCTGGGGGTCAGCCTGCCCCAGGAGGTCATCGACTTCCTCGCCCAGCGCATTCGCTCGAACATTCGCCGGCTGGAAGGCGCCTTGATCCGCGTGGCCACCTACGCCTCGCTGGCGGGCAAGCCGGTCACCCTGGAGGGTGTGGAACATCAGCTTAGCGTGTTGCTGCACGCGGAGGGGAGCCACGCCATCACGATCGAGATCATCCAGAAGCGGGTTGCCGAGCATTATGACATCCGGCTGGCGGACATGACGAGCCGGCGCCGGCCCGAGAACATCGCTTTTCCCAGGCAGGTGGCCATGTATCTGGCCCGTCAACTGACCGAGAGTTCGTTGAACACGATCGGGGAGGCCTTCGGAGGCCGGGACCACGGCACCGTTCTGCACGCCTGCCGTTTGGTGCGCGGTCGCATGGAGGTGGACCCGAGCGTGCGGCAGGTGGTGAGCTATCTCGAGAAGCAGCTCCATCGATGACGGGAGGCCGGCGCCCCGCCTGCCCGTTCGGGAAGCTATCTCGGAGGGATGAGATCCGCGAGTCCGGCGTCCCTCAAAGCTCCATCGAGCCATTGGATCTGGTTGGGGAACAAATGCTCGCGCCGAATCTCGGCGGCATCGAGGCGCGCGAGGTTCGTCTGGCCCTGCGCGAGATGGATTTCGAATGCGCAGAGGCGGAAGACGCTGCGTCCGAACCCGTCAAAACGGGCGGGGTCCACGGTCCTCAGCAACCCGGCCGCTTCGTCCCAGCGCTGGTTCAAGGCGAGGGCGTAGCAGTGGTTGACCCGCGCGTGCGGCGAGGCCGGCATGCGGGCAAGGAAATCGCGCGTCACGCCCACCACCCTGGCTGGATCGAGCCTGTTGATCAGCAGCGCCGCCGCGTAGTTGAAATCCCATCGGTCATCGCCCGGAAGGAGGCGGCGGGCTTCGGTTGCGGCTCTCAGGAGCAGGACAGGGTCCTGGCGCATGGCCTCAGCGAGCTCGAAAACGACCTGCCAATAGTAGGGAACATCCTTCAAGGGCTGTTCGAGGGGCGCGAGCACCTGCCATGCCTTGTCGTGATAGCCGAGTTCCTTCAAGCCGAGGCCCACCTCGAGCGCGACTCGGGGTGAGGGGAAGAACCCTCGCGCCGCGGCCTGCATCGACACGTCGGCCTGATCGTGGTGTTTCAACAGGTGGTGCGCCCGCCCCTCGATGAAGTCCGTCCAGCCACCCAGCGCGCGGGCCGTCTGCGGGAAGGCCCGCAGCTCTTCCGCCAGCTCCAGGAGGCCGCGCCAGTCCTGTGCGGCACTGAGCAGCGCGGCGCGTTTGAGCCAGACGGACTGCGTGGCAGCGGAGGGATTGCCGCCCTGCTGCATCGTGAACTGCCGCAGGGTCAAGTGCGCCTGATCGGTCACTCCCAGAGCGTCCAGGGCATCCGCCAGCAGGATCGCCTCTTTGGCCGAACGCGGTTTGCCGACCTCGCGCGCCGCCAGAGTCCGGGCCTGATCGGGCCGCCCGGCCTGGGCCAACAACTTCCAGTAACCGAGGTGATCGCGCAG
>CAYPUR010000099.1:0-10679 GCA_964413865.1 uncultured Verrucomicrobiota bacterium | reverse complement strand
GCCTGTCCGCTCGGGACTCGACAAGGCGTTCGAGCGATTTCGCATAATTGTCCGGATCTTGCGTCTGCTCGAAATCGAGAAGCTGCAGGCGGGTTGCCAGAATGCGGTGGGCGGGATCCTCGAGCGCCTGCTCGAGACGGCGGCGGGCGTCGTCGCGAGCGGGCAGAGGGCCCCAGCCGGCGAGGTAGGCGGCATGATAGAGTGCGAGCGCGGGATCCTGGGCGGACTCGGCGCCCAGCCGCTCCCAACGCGCCCTGTAGGCGGGTCCATCGCCCCGGTCGAGGAGGGCCTTGAGATAAAGCAACTCGTCCTCCCTCGATAGCTGGTCCCGCAGCGGATGCAGCAGATCGTATACCTCGTCCGAACGCCCGGTCCGATCGCACACCTGCGCCACCAGGCCGATGTCCTGCGCATTGGTCCCGCCGAGGGCGATCAACCAGGCCGGGTACTTGACCGCCTGTTCGAGGGCTGCGGCGGGCGGATTGGGCAGGCTCAGGGTGGCGCGCAGGGCCTGCCGGATCGTCGGCAGATGCCCCAGGTTCTTCATGACGGCGGCGCGCCAGGCGGCGGCGGCTTCCTGGTCCGATCCCTGGGCAGCGAGGTGCCGAGCCGACCGCCGCAGTTGCCAGGCCTGGGCGAGATTCAGGAGGCTCACTCGCACCTGGGGCTGGAAGCCGGGCGGGGTCACACGCCAGATCTTGGGCAGCGAGATCGCGATCCCGACAACGACAACGAGGATCAGCACCGACACGATCCGGAACCACGGATCGAGAATGAACAGCCGGATCAGCTCGCCCTGATCGTGGGGCAGGGCCTTCAGATCGCGTTTGGAGGGAAGCGGATCCACCTAACTCTTCGGCGCGGGTGCCGGGGGAGGCTCGTTGAGGCTCCAGTATTGGGCCAGGAGACCGACCATCTCGAGAAACTCGGCCGAGTTGGCCCGCTTCATCAGATACCCCGAGATGCCCAGGGCGTACATGCGGGCCTTGTCCTCCTCGAGTCGCGAGGCTGTCAGGACCACCACCGGCAGGTTGTGCAGGTCCGGATCCCGCCGGATTTCCGCGAGGAATTCCTCTCCGTTCATGCCCGGCATTTTGATGTCCAGAAGCACCAGCCCGGGCCGCGGATTCTCCGGGGAGCGCAGGAACCGCAAGGCCTCATCGGCCGACCGGGCGACAACCAACTGCGTCTCGGTCTCCAGTTCCCGCAGCGCCCGCTGGACACTGAGGATGTCCACTTCGTCATCCTCGACCAGCAGGAGCGGCGTGCGTTCCTGACAGAAGGCCCGCAGGCGTTGTTCGTGCCGATGGTGGTGCTCCCATTCCATCGCCGAGCGCATCAACTCGTGCGTGCCCTGGATTCTGAGCTTCGTCCGGATATTCGCCCGATGCACGTCCACGGTCCGCGAGCTGATGGACAGTTCCGCCGCGATCTCTTTGGCTTCCTTGCCCTGGCCGGTGAGCCTGAAGATCTCCATCTCGCGGTTCGAGAGCACCTGGGGGGGGTCTTGGTGGGTGGTCGGAAACCCGGTGGCCAGATGGCGCAGCAATCTGTTTCCCAGGCGGGGATCCAGGACAATCTCCTGACGCGCGGCCTGCCTGACAGCCGACGCCAGGGTGGTGGCGCTCACTTCGTTCGAAAGGTACCCCATCGCGCCGTCTCTCAAGGCCCGCTCGGCGATCCAGGCATCCTCGCGTTCGGAGAGGACGAGCACCGTCGGCGGCTGTGAGACCTTGAGCAGACGCCGCAGCACCGGCTCGCCTCGCTTGCGGCAGAAGCTGCCTCCCAGGATCACCACGTCGGGTTGACTGGCGTTGACCGCGCTGAGCCCCGCTGCCGCATCCCCCACCTCGCCGAGCACCTCGATGCCCGGATCCATCTCGAGGTGGCTTCGGATGCCGGCGCGGTTAATGGACTGCTCCTCAATGATGAGAACCCGGATTGCCACGACCCCCAGTGTGACAGGGCCGCGGATTTTCGCAATACTCTTCGCAGGGCCGTGCATCTCTGGAGGTTGTCGGTGGGAATCGGGTTTGCGCCGCGTGGGGGGCCTGCCTGCCGCGGGGCGAAATGCCCGGACTGGCCAGCCGCCTTTGCCCGTGCGGAAGTCCGGTCTGCACGGTCCAACGAAGCACAGTGATGAACGACGCCACGCAGGCCCCGGAAGTGTTGTCACGGCTTATCCAGCAAGCCGAGGCGGCCGGGGCGAGCGACATCCATCTGCACCTGACAGGCGGGCAGACCGAGGTGGCATTCCGCCTCGATGGCCTCCTGACGCCGGTCACAACCCTCGAAGGCGGGCTGGGCGAGCATGTCATCGGCCGCATCAAGTTCCTCGCCCGGCTCAAGACCTACCAGGACAGCCTGCCGCAGGACGGGCGCATCGACCGGCGAGACAGCGGCGCCGGCTGCGACATCCGCGTGGCCACCTATCCCACGGTGCGGGGAGAGAAGGTGGTGCTGCGGCTGTTCAACCGTGACGGAGTTCGCCCCCTGGAGGAACTGGCATTGCCGGACGGATTGGTGAATGAGTTGAAGGCGTTTTTGCGGCAGGAGACGGGCCTGTTGCTGCTGACGGGGCCGGCCGGAAGCGGCAAGACCACGACGATTTACGCCTGTCTGAGCGCCCTGGCTCAAGGCGGTCGCAAGCACGTCATCACCGTCGAGGACCCGGTCGAGCAAATTCTTCCCGGGGTGATGCAGACCGAAGTGAACGAGGCGCGCGGGCTGACCTTTGCGGTGGCGGCGCGCCATCTCTTGCGCCAGGACCCGCAGGTGCTGGTCCTGGGTGAGATCCGCGACGACGAGACGGCGACGCTCGGGGTGCGGGCGGCGCTGACGGGGCATCTGGTGATCTCCACGCTGCACGCCGGATCGTGCCGGGGCGTGTTCGAGCGCCTGATGGCGATGTGTCCGGACCACGCGGCGGTGGCGTCGGCCGTCACGCTCGTGGTCAATCAGCGGCTGATGCGCCGCTGCTGCGCGTCGTGCCAGCGCCGGGGTTGTCCGCTCTGTTTGCAGACCGGTTATCGCGGGCGGCTGCCGCTCGTCGAGTGGGTGCGTCTGACCCCCGCCCTCCAGCGTGAACTGCGGCGTGTCGGGCCGGACGCGATCGAGCCGGCGCGGAGCCTCGAGTTGGCGGCGCGTGATGTTGTGGCCGCAGGACTGTCTGACCAGCAGGAACTGGAACGAATGTTCGGCTTATGAAACTGGATGAGTTCGCCTTTCTGAACCGGCAACTGGCCGGCATGCTGCGCGGCGGCATCCCGCTCGAGGGCGCTCTGAAGCAGTTGACGGCGACTCTCGAACGCGGGGCGCTGCGCGAGGAACTCGAGCAACTCGAAGCGGATCTGGCCAAAGGGACTCCCTTGCGCGACGCCCTGCCGCGTCGCCGCCTGCCCGAGCTCTACCAGCAATTGGTTCAATTGGGCGCCCAGGGGAACAACCTGCCGGGCATGCTGACGCTTCTGGCCGACTACTACCAACGCCGCCACCTGATCTGGGCCAAGCTCAAGGCCCTCATGGTCTATCCGGCCATCGTCCTGGTCGGCAGCCTGGGGTTGTCGCTTGTCCTGGCCCATTTCGCCCGCGTGCTCACGACATCGACCCCTTGGTTCTTCTACGAGGGGCAGACGCTCCCAGCCGCGGCCGCCATCGGCGGCCCCAGCGCCCTGCTCATCCCTCCGCTCTGGATCGCTCTGCTCTTGGTCCTGTTCGTCGCGGCCCTGACCGTGCCGGCTTGCCGCAATTGGGCACGCTGGCACTTGCCCGGGTTTCGGGAGTCGAGCCTGAGCCAGTTTGCCGCGACCATGCGGCTCCTCCTGGCGGCCGGCACCGACCTGCCTCGCGCGCTGGCGCTGGTCGCCAACCTCGAGCAGGGGACGGCGGTTGGCCGCGAACTGGCCCGCTGGCGGGAACGGCTCGCCGCAGGCGCCGGACGAATCAGCGAGTTCGCCACCCCCAGCCGGCTTTTCCCGCCCATGTTTGTCTGGCTGGTGGGACAGGGTGGCGAGGATCTCGCCGGCGGCTTTGCCCGCGCCGCGGAGGTTTACGGTGAACGAGCCCGGCATCGGGTGGAAATGATGTTGTATGCCGCGCTGCCGGTGGCGGTCCTGGCGCTGGGCGGGTTGATCGCCGGCCAGTTGGTTCTCGGTTTGCGCATGTGCGCCCTGGTGTCCGGAATCAACATGCTGGGCGGGGAGTGATGCGGCCCATGAACCCTCTGGTGCTCAATCTGCTGGTCTGGCTGCTGGAGCTGACCGCATTGGCGGTGCTGGCCTGCCTCGCCTACTTCTTCCTGAGCCTCCCTCTGCGCCGCCGCGAGCGGGCACGCCTCTTCCTCGATCTCGTCGAACTCGGGCTGCGAGATGGCCGCAGCGTGGAACAGACCGTGTGCGCCCTGGGAGCGACGGGGGATCGCGCCTTGGGCTCGAGGTTCCACCGCTTCGCCATGCACCTGGCGTCGGGCCTCCCCCTCGCCCAGGCCCTCGAACGGGTGCCAGGCCTGCTCCCCCCGCCGGTCGCCGGGATGCTCCGCGCCGGGCACGAGGGCGGCGATCTGCCCGGCGTCCTGGCCGCGTGCCGCCAGCGGCTTCAAGACCACGTCGACGCCGTCGCAGCCGCCCACCATTACTTCATGCTCTTTGCCCTGGTTGTCAGCCCCGCGTGGATCGCAACCTTCGCGGCGCTGTTCGTGTTCGTGATGCCGAGGTTCCTCGCCATCGCGGAGGACATGGGGACGGCGGCGCCGGCCCTCCTGATCGCCCTGGCCAGCCACAGCAAGATGCTCGTTCTGGCGCAGGCCGCCCTGCTGCTCGGTCTCTATGCCGTGGTTTTGGCGTACGTCGGCGGCCCGCGTCTCGCCGGATGGATCAGCCGCATCTGGCCAGGCCTGCCCGATCGACTGGCCTGGCTCTTCCCCTGGAAGCGGCTGCGTCTCCAGCGCGACTTCTCGTCCGTGCTTGCCATTCTCCTGGATGCCGGCCTGCCGGAAGCTCGGGCCCTCCATCTGGCCGGTGAGAGCACCGCGAATGCAGTGATGCGCGAACGGGCGGGTGGCGCCGTGGCGGACCTCGAACGGGGCGCTGGTCTGGCCTCGGCGTTGCGTCGATTGGACGTGTCGGGCGCGTTCCGATGGCGTCTCGAGAATGCGATGCAGGGGCCCGCCCGTTTTCGGGCCGCCCTCGATGGCTGGCATGAGGTCCTGTCCGCCAGGGCCTGGCAGCTCGAACAGACGGCGGCTCAACTCGCGACCACGGGCTTGGTGCTGCTCAACGGGCTGTTTGTCGGCGTGCTTGCACTCGGGGTTTTCGGAATGCTCCTGAGCATCATCCAAGGAGGCCTTCTATGGTAACCCGTTCTTCCAGCCGCGGGACCGCGCTGGCGCGCCGGGGCGCCTTGATGACGGAGTTGGTCGTCGCCCTCAGCATCGTTGTCCTGACCTTCTTCCCGCTCGCTCTGGCATTCCTCAACGAGCAGAAGCTGTGTCGCGCCTATTACTATCGCGCCCTGGCCCTCGAAATCGTCGATGGAGAGATGGAGGTTCTGGCCGCGGGCGAGTGGCGCGCGTTCGAGGCCGGGGTTCACGCCTACCAGCCCTTGGCGCCGGCTGTCACCAACCTCCCGCCGGGGCGTTTCGAGTTGACGGTCTCAGACCGGGCCATCCGGCTGGCCTGGCAGCCGGGCCGGCGTGACGCGGGCGGGCGGGTGGTAAGGGAGGTGAAGGTGCGATGAACACGCGACGCGTGGCGATGCGCATGGGGCCGAGGCGGCACCAGGCCGGGTCCGAGAGGGCCGCCGAGGGCCAGCCGTGCTCCCCGGTATCCGGCATCCTGCTCATCGAATGCCTGGTCTACCTCGCGTGCGTCTTTGCCGTGCTTGGCGCGGCCTTGGCGGTGTTTTACCAAACGCTCGATTTCTCCCGTGACCTGCGGCGCAACGCCGACGAGATCGCGCGCGTTCTCAAAGCGGGGGAGCGCTGGCGGACCGATATGCGGTCCGCGACCGGCCGCATCGCCTTCGAGGAGGGTCCGGGCGGACGCGCGCTGCGCATTCCACAGCAGGGCGGCGCGACCACCTATTTCTTTGTCACCAACGCGGTGCTCCGTTGCGACGCGGCAACCGGGCGATGCGAGACGATCCTGCCGGCTGTCAAGGAGTGCCGTTTCGTGAGCGAACCGCGCCAGCGCGTCACGGCGTGGCGCTGGGACGTCGAGTTGCCGTCGCGTCTCGAGGCCGTGCGGGTGCATCCGCTCTTCACATTTACCGCGGTCTCCGGCCCGGAGGAGTCGCAACCATGAAGACAGTGGCTTCCACCCAAGGCAGGGAGCGCGGCTCGGCCGTGGTTGTCGTGCTCGCCTTGCTCCTCTTGACCCTGGCGTTTATGGCCGGAAACGATGTCACCTTGCGTTCTCTGCGCCGCGAGATGCAGATCATTGAAGAGCGTCAGCTTCGCAAGTACCAGCCGCCTGAGCCCGGGTCGGCCCAAACGGGCCCCGGCCGGAAATCCTCGGGCTCCACTCCATGGCGCGATCGCGTCGCGTCTGGTCCTCCCCCTTAGCCCTATACGGATTTCTCACCACCGGGAAGATGGCAACGAAATCCGGGCTAATCCCTTTGCCGCGGATTCAACCGAACGCTGAGTGTTGAGCGTTAAGCGTCTGTCTGAGGCTTGCATTCCCCTCGGACGGACCCCATGCTGCCCTCGTTCGAAGTACTAAACGATGCCGGGCCTTCAAAGGCCCGGATGATGATTTGATGAGCAACACTCCAGAGTTCGAGCTCGATCTCGATCTCCAACTGCTACCGGCGTGGGCGCGTCAGCCGTCCACGGAGAATCGTTATGCCAAGTACGAGGGCGAGACCGAAGGGGATCGCCGCGACTGGCGAGGGGACCGATTTGGCCGGCGCGACGCAGGTCGCAACCGGCCGCCGCACCGGGACCGACCGCCCGGTGGCCCCGGCCGGGGCGGCCCGGCGGGGCGGCGCGATGGCCGGGGTGATGGCCGGGGTGAGCGCGGGCGCGGGCCGGGTCCTGAAGGGAGCCCTTCGGCGCCCCGATGGCAGCGGGAAGAGCCTCCGATTCCACTGCCCGATGTGGAGGTCGGCTTCACGCCCGAGGAAGCGGGTGTCGAATCCCTCGCGCGCCAAATCAAGCTCACCGGGCGCGCCTACCCGCTGTTCGGGATTGCCGAGCTGATCCTGAAGCGTCCCGACAAGGTGCACGCCCACTTGCACGCGAAGAAAGGGGCGGACGGCGCCGCGGTGCAGCCGCTGGTGGTCTGTTCGCTGGATGATTCGCTCTGGCTGAGCGAAGACGAGGCCGTCGCGCACATCTTGCGCCACCATTTCGCCACGTTCTACCAGATCGAAAAGGTGCCCACCGATCCCCCGAAAGGCACCTACACGTTCGTGGCACAGTGCGGCATGAGCGGCACCATCTTCGGCCCGCCCAATTACCACGATTACCAGGATAAACTGCGCAAGTTCCACGCCGAGCGCTATGCGCGCTTGCCGTTCGACGTCTACAAGGCGCGGGTCAAGATCGTCAAAGACGAAGCCGTGGTGAAGAAGTGGATCGAGGAGCAGAGCGCAAAACTCGAGTACATCTGCCTCAACGTGCCCGAATCCTGCCGGTTCGGCAGCCGCGAGGATGTCGAGAAGCACTTCCGCGCCACGCATCTCCCGAACCTCATCCGGTCGGTCGACTCGTACACGCTGCGCGCGGGCTCCAAGCGGCCCCCGCTCTCGCCGGGCTTGCAGACGCTGTTGCGCCACGCCATCGAGGATCAGAAGCGATTCCCCCTGAAGGTGGCCACCGTCCTGAGCCAGCAGTTCGCCGGCCATGGACTCCAGTTCTTTAAGGTCAATCGCACCGTCACCCACGTCTGCGTCGCCCGCCCTCACTACCTCGACCTCGAAAACACCGTCGTCTCCGACGGGGTCCGCAAGATCGTCGACTTCATCAACACACATCCCGGATCCACCCGGCGCAAGTTGATCCAGGCGCTCGCCCCAACCCCGCCCGCCCCAGCCGCGCCGCCACCACCCCCGACCCCGCCCGTCCCGCCCTCCGAGCCGGCGCCGACGCCCCCGCCCGCAGCCGAGACCGCCCCCGAAGCCGCCGCCGAGCCGGCTGCCCCCGCGCCTCCGCCGCCCGCGGCCCCGGCCGAGCCTCAGCCAACCCCGGAGCAGACGGCTGTCATCGCCGACCTGCATTGGCTGATCCATCAGGGTCACGTGGTCGAGTTCACCGACGGACGACTCGAAACCGCCAAAGCGCCCAAGCCCAAACCCACACCGCCGCCGCCCGTGGCGAAGACCGCCGAAGGCGAGGCCGCGGCGCCCGCCCCGGCGGATGCTGCCGCCGACACGCAGCCGGGAAGTCCGGTTACAGAGATGCCGACGGCACCGGCGGAGACGCCGGCGCCCGCCGCGGAAGGAACCGCGCCGCCTGTCGAAACACCGTCAAGCGCTGGAGAGACACAGATGGCTGAGGTTCAGGCCGGCCCAAACCCTGAACCGGCTCCCCCACCAACGCCTGAGGCTGCGGCGCCTGCAACACCCGCTCCGGATCCCGACTCGAGGCTGGATCAGGGCGCGCCGTAGAGTTCGGCGCCTTTGTCGACAAACTCGCGCGCTTTGCGATCCAGGTCGGCCTGGATCGACTGCTGTTCGGTGGCGTCCTGTTCCGCCGCGGACTTCCGGACATCCTCGCTGATCTTCATCGCGCAGAACCGCGGCCCGCACATCGAGCAGAAGTGGACTGTCTTGGCGTCTTCCTGGGGCAGCGTCTCGTCGTGGAAGGCGCGGGCGGTCTCGGGATCGAGTGACAAATTGAATTGGTCTTCCCAGCGGAACTCGAAGCGGGCTTGGCTCAGCGCGTTGTCGCGGTACTGGGCGCCCGGATGGCCCTTGGCGAGGTCGGCGGCATGGGCGGCAATCTTGTAGGCGATGACGCCGTCCTTGACGTCCTTTCTGTTGGGCAGCCCGAGGTGTTCCTTGGGTGTGACGTAACAGAGCATGGCCGTGCCGTACCAGCCGATCAGCGCGGCGCCAATGGCGCTGGTGAGGTGATCGTAGCCGGGGGCGATGTCGGTCGTCAGCGGGCCAAGGGTGTAGAACGGGGCCTCGTGACACCACGCGAGCTGCCTGTGCATGTTCTCCTCGATCAGATGGATCGGCACATGGCCCGGCCCTTCGTTCATCACCTGGCAGCCGCGGTCCCAGGCGCGCCGCGTGAGGTCGCCCTGCGTCTCGAGTTCGGCAAACTGCGCCGCGTCGTTGGCGTCCGCAATCGCCCCGGGCCGCAGGCCGTCGCCGATGCTGAAGGCCGCATCGTACGCCGCCAGGATCTCGCAGATGTCGTCCCAATGGGTGTACAGGAAATTCTCGCGGTGATGCGCGAGGCACCATTTGGCCATGATGCTGCCGCCGCGGCTGACGATCCCCGCCGCGCGATGGACGGTGAGCGGGATGAAGCGCAGCAACACGCCCGCGTGCACGGTGAAGTAATCCACCCCCTGCTCGCATTGCTCGATTAGCGTGTCGCGGTAGATCTCCCACGTGAGATCCTCCGCCCTGCCGCCCGCCTTTTCGAGCGCCTGGTAGATCGGGACGGTCCCGACGGGAACGGGCGCATTGCGCAGAATCCACTCGCGCGTGGCGTGGATGTTCGGCCCCGTGGACAGGTCCATCACCGTGTCGGCGCCCCAGCGGATCGCCCAGCGCATCTTCTCGACCTCCTCCTCGATGCTCGACGCCACGGCGCTGTTGCCCAGGTTGGCGTTGATCTTCACCAGGAAGCTGCGTCCGATCACCATCGGTTCGCTCTCGGGATGGTTCACGTTGGCGGGGATGATGGCCCGGCCCGCGGCCACTTCGTCGCGCACAAACTCGGGCGTGATCGTCCGCGGAACGCGCCGCCTGAAACGGCTGAACACGGACGGGGCGGCGGATGGATCGAGGGAGGCCGGCCCGGGATGCTGGTGACGCAGGTCGTTCCGGGCGGTGTCCCGTGCCCGCTCCGCATCGAGCAGGTCAAGCCCCAGGTTCTCCCGGATCGCGACAAACTCCATCTCCGGCGTGATCACTCCGCGGCGCGCGTATTCGAGTTGGGTGGGGCGCCGGCCGGGTTTGGCCCGGAGCGGACGCCGGGGAGCGAAGTGCGAAGGACGGGCGGGCGGCGCCGAAGCCTCGGGTGCGCCGGCGCGATCAGGATCCCCGCACGACGGGCCCTGGCCGCCGCCGCCGTATTCCCCGGCGTCGCCGCGCGACAGGATCCATTCGAGGCGCAGCGGCGGAAGCCCCTGGCCGACATCGCCGTGAAAGTCCGGATCGCCCCAGGGCCCGCTGCAGTCGTAAACCCGGACCGGGGCGTTGGGCCGAATCTGTCCGTTGGCGAGCCGGGTGGGCGAGAGCGCGATCTCGCGCATTGGCACCCGCACCGACGCGTGAATTCGTCCGGGCAGATACACCCGCCGCGAGCCGGGAAGTGAATCCGCGCGTATTAATTTCGATCTGTCTTCAATGGCGATCATAGTTTGTGAATATCGGGTCAGTGCATCTGGAGGTTGTCGGTGGGAATCGAGTTTGCGCCGCGTGGGGGCCTGCCTGCCGCGCCACTGCGCATTGCGGCGCAGGCAGGGCACGCGGCCTACAACGGCGATCTCCATCCGTTG
>CAYPUR010000098.1:0-16162 GCA_964413865.1 uncultured Verrucomicrobiota bacterium | reverse complement strand
GCGGGGCGGGGCGGCACCGGGCCATCTGCTTCGTTCCTCGGTCGGTCGAGTATCGCTGCGAATACACTCCCTCCCTCGGGAGACTCGATGTCGAATGTTCCTGGATTCCGGGACCGACCCCGCGGGGTCTCTATCGGTGTTTCATCCGTGTTCGATCCGTGGCTCTTCACTGGCCGATCCGTGCTCCATCCGTGACTCTGCACCATCCCATCCGTCCTCGGTCCGTGGGCTGGCCTCGCTCCGACTACTCCCCGCCGACAGTCGTCTGTCCGAGCATTCCGCGCATCGCGGCCATCAGCACGGCTTCGGCCTCCGGTGTGGAGTTCGACGAGGTTGGCTGGGTTTCGTAGCCGCCTTCGAGGAAGGCGACGGCGGTGCCGATGTAGCCGGGGCCGTAATCCCCGTAGGCGGCCATCATGACATGCAGATCGGGACGCATGGCCTTGGCCGCAAGCTGGTACTCGACAAACAACTCGCCCGGCAGGTGAAGCATCCGCGTGTTGCCCACCCGCAGGCAGGTGACGTCGATCCGGTGTCCGGCCTGCACGCGCCGAAGCCAGGCGAGCTGGTCGGCGCGCGAGATGTAGCCTCTCGGCGGCGTGGCCTTGAGCTCGGCAATCAGCTTCGCCTCGTCCAGATGCGGCGCGAGCGGAAGGTCCACGAAGACACTGCTCCACCCGATGTCCCGGTCGGACAGCGGAGTTTTGGCCGTCTTCTCGAAGGCCTCTTTCATCCCTGCCGCCAGCCGATTGGCCAGGCGCATGCGGTTCTCCTGGGCGCCGTCGTTGTACTTGCCGGCCGTGACATTGCCGCCGGCACCGTTGAAGTGCACGTGCAGGGCGGCGTTGACATCCTGGGTGCGCATGAACCGGGCGATGCCGGGGAAATCGGGCGTGGGGATGCCCAGGCGATAGTAGCTCTGCGGATGACAGGCATAGAAGCTCAGCACGGCGACCGGCGACGCCCCATCCCAAAAACTCAAGACCGACACAACGGGATCAATCACACCCTCGGGCTCGGCGCGGATTGCGGGATCCCGAGTCGAACTGGTACGGGATGCGCGAATCCGTCCGTCCGCCCCCTGGATGCGGCGCTGGCTGGCGACTTCCACAACCACGGCCTCTCCGTATCCATAATGGGTGATGGGACGGGCGCTGGGCATCGCCGCGCGGATCGCGTCAGCCGCCCTTCGGATCACCTGGCGATGGAACGTGCCGTCGAAACGCGAGTAACCCTGCACACCGAGCTCCCCAATGATCTTCTCGGCCGTGAAATCGCATCCGGGCGCATCGTGCTGATGCACCGCATGCACGGCCACTCGGGCCGGCACGGTCCCGGCCGCTTCGGCGAGTCCGGCGCGAAACGCCTCGTGCCCCTCGTTGGCGATGCCGATCCAATCCACCGCGCAGAGGACGATCGGCTGCTCGACGCCCGTCAGAACGATCCCGCGGCAGCGAAGCGTCAGGTCATCCAGCCGCTTGACGGGATCGTAGGCCATGGCCGACCCGAGCGGCGGCGTGGCGTCGACGTCGAAGGTGGCGATGCGGACCGCGGGCTGCGCCGGCTGGGCGAGTGCGGTCAGCAGCAGAAGAACCGGGGCAATGAAGCAAGTGATGCGTTTCATGGAACGTCGGCTAATCGACTTCGAGGGTGAACAGGCGCTTGGGCGCATCGCGCCGGAGTTCGACGTGCGAATCGAGAAAGACGACGTTGGCCCGGCCCTTGGACGCTTTGACGCCTTTGACACCGCGATCGGTTTCGGTGCTGCGTTCGTTGCCGCCGCTGTGCCGATAACACACATTGGCCGACGGATCGCCATCCGGATACAAACAGGCGTCCCAGCCGTCCGTGTCCGCAAAAAGCAGCGTCCCCGACACGTCGCGGACATGGCTCGAGCCGACGTCGCGGCGTCCGCCGTTGATGTAACAGTTCTGGGCGTAAGCCAGGTAGCCCCAGAAGCCGCCTTCCCGCAGCGCGCTCCCCATCCGCTCGTCCGGCTGGGCTTTCTGGATGCTCGAAGGGCAGATGAAGACGCCGCGTCCGGAGACGTTGGTCCGGCTGCCCAGGTACGGCTGCAACTGCCGGTACCAAATCGGGAAATAGGTGCCGACAAAACCGTCGGCTGGCGGCCAGCCGACCGGGTAGACCTGGTGATCCTCCTCGTAGAGCATTGTGGCGATAACAAGCTGGCGGAGGTTGTTCTGGCATCTGGCCGTCTTGCCCTTGTCGCGGGCGCGGGCCAGAACGGGCAGCAACAGGCTCGCGAGAATGCCGATGATGGCCACCACGACGAGCAACTCGATGAGTGTGAACGCCGCCGGCCGCCTGGGGCGGTTCGAAGCCCCCTTTCTAGCCCGCATAGCAGTCCTCTTGCGAAGTCTGACCGCCCTGTGCACCATCGGGGTGTGGCATATGCGGGTTAGCCCCAAGCCATGCGCGGGCGTGCGGTTCAAGCTACTGACAGGTCTGCACGATGCGTGACAGACACCCCTCACCCCGGCCCTCTCCCATCTGCCTGCGCCGATGCTTGGGCAGGCGGGTCCGATGGGAGAGGGTGGCCTGCTTTGCGGGACCGGTGAGGGTGACACCGTCGTGCGTCCCATGCATTGCTCTGTATTGATGGTCGTCAAACCTGCCCGATCATGCTGGCCCGGAAGCGGAGAGTCAATCATCGGGGGCGAAGAAGGAGCAAGGGGTCATGCGTGAACTGCGAATCGAATCGCAGGCACGCGGGCACGCCGGAGACCTCCACAGTCGCTTGCCGTTTCCCGCTTTATCGGGTGTCTGAACTCCTGCGGCCGCGTCGTGGCACACTGCCTTGCGCGCATCCTCGGACGCGCCGTGGCGCTTGAAGCCAATACTGTCAGCCATCACTGTCTGAGGACAATGAGAACGGTTTCTTTGCGCGCCCTGGTTCGGGAACCGCCATCCAATCTCTCGCTCTCGACGATCGTCCTGGCATCTACTCGAAGAGCGCGAACTCGAAGATGGTTGGGCCGTCGGTGGCCTCGATGAGATTCAGGCGGACGCGTTGCGCCGTGACCGGTTCGAACCGGACGTTGAGCCTGGCGCCGAGGCTCCCACCCCGGTAGCAGGCTCTCCATTCGCCTTCCTCGAAAAACTCGATGGCAAATTTTCGGACCCGGTCGAGCTCCGGATACGCCTGCTTGACCACCGCGCGGCGGAAGGTCAACGGCTGGCCGAGGTCGACTTCGAGCCATGCGGATTCGACCCCCGGATCGGTCGCCCAGCGGGTTTCGTCGGACCCGTCCACGGCCTTGTCCGGACCGTACGCCGCCTGTTGCTGATAGACGTTCGACGCGGTGGCTTTGGCCCGGGCGGTCAGCGATCGCGGGCTGGGCACAGCCAAAGCCGGGAGGCGCAAGGCGTCGCCATCGAGTTCGAGGGCGACGATGGTATCCAGCGGCTGGCGATCGCCTGCCGGCACCGAGATGTCCAGGCCGTTGGCGGACTGCTTGACCGCGACCGTGCCGCCCGTCACAACGCGGCTCGAGACAACGCGAGCGGCGATGGGCGGAAGCCGCAGGCTCTCTTGGTCCCACTCGCGAATGTGGAGGTAGATCGTGTTGCCTTTGCGCGTCGAGGCGCCGTATCCGCCCGGCTTGAAAGGCCCGCCGCGGGTCCCGAGGATGCTCTCGCCGTACTGTGCGAGCCACGCTCCCAGTTCCTTGAGCCGCGCGGCCTGGTCCGAGGGGATTTCGCCATTGGGCATGGGACCGACGTTAAGCAGCAGATTGCCGTCACCGCCGGCGCATCCGATCAGCATGGCCAGGCACGCGGCGAACGGCTTCACGCCGTCGGTAGGCCCGCCCCAGGCCCATTGATTGCGCGACGAGAGCGTCATGCACGATTCCCAGGGCCGCTGGTCGTCGTAAGCGCCGACATGCTGCTCGGGGGTGTAATAGTCGGCATGGGTCGACAGGATCTGGCGGTCGCTGTTGTCCGGGCCCAGATCGAGACGGTTGTTGCTGATGATCGAGGGCTGGAGCTGCCGCACCAGGCCGTAGGTGCGCGCCTGGTCGTAGAGCGGTTCGCCGCCGTCCCAGTCGAACCACAACAAATCGATGGGCCCGTAGCCGCTCAGCAACTCGCGCACCTCGGCCTGCATCCGGCCCAGAAACGCGGCGTGTCGATCGGATCGGAAGTCCGGATCCCGCCAGTCCATCGGGGAGAAGTACCAGCCCAGGCGCACCCCCTGCGCGCGGGCCGCCTTCGCCAGCTCGGCGCACACATCGCGGCGGAAGGGTGTGGACCCGATATTGTAGTCGCTCGTCTTCGAGTGCCAGAGCAGGAAACCGTCGCAGTGCTTGGCTGTCAGGACCATGTAGCCGGCGCCGGCGGCCCGGACCAGGCCAATCCATTGACCCGCGTCGAAGTTGGTCGGGTTGAATTCCTTGTAGAGGTTGTCATAGACGTCGGCCGGGATCGGCCCGCGGTTGGGACACTTCGGGTTCGTGTTGGCCCGCGACCAACTGATCTCGGTGCCTTTGAGGCTGACCGGTCCCCAATGCACAAAAATGCCGAACCGGGCCTCGGCCCACCAGCGAAGCCGCTCGGGATAGGGACGCATCGTCGGGGTCTCGATCGCGGGCGCCGCCGGGGATGCCTGGTCAGCCGGACCGGCAAGCGTGGTGGCGGTGAGGGTGAACGCGGCCAGGACAAGGCCAACGAGGCGACCTGTGATGCGGGTGAACATGGCGCGGACTTTGATGCGAGAAAGCGGCCGGCGGCAAGCCGCAAGTTCACGAACCTGCATACTTCGTTTTGACAACGCTCAGAGCGCCAGGTCGAGGGACCCGGCCTGCTACAACCCGCTGCATTCCTCGATGCTGTAGGCCGGGTGCCCTCACCCGGCGTCAAGACCATGCACCCGGAATGAGAACTGCTGGTTTTCTTCGTCGTCACTCCGTCGCTGATCGCCCCATGGCCAACCACCTGCGCCTGATGCGCGATGCACCGGACGCCTGCGCGTGTTTTGGATTGCTTCACGCCGCCTGTCGGGTATCGGTCATCCATGATCACGACCACAACGCACACTATCGAGGGCAGGCCCGTTCAGGAGTATCTCGGCATCGCGACCGGCGAGGCCATTATCGGGGCCAATCTTTTCCGCGACGTGTTCGCCAGCGTGCGCGATCTGGTCGGCGGACGCTCCGGATCCTACGAGCGCGTCCTGGCCGATGCGCGGGCCACGGCGTTGCGCGAGATGGAAGAGGCGGCGGCCGCGCGCGGGGCGGACGCGGTGCTCGGAGTCGATCTCGATTACGAGGTCCTGGGCGCGCAGAACGGCATGCTGATGGTGACGGCCAGCGGAACGGCGGTGAAGCTGCGGTAGGCTAGCCCGGATGTTTCATAAAAGCTCCGCGGAGTTTCACATCCGGGCACGAACCCTCAGGCCGGGCCGGCCGACGCTCCGGGACGATCGTGCGGCCGCGTGAGAGTCCCTATCTTGAGACAATTGCCGTCATCGGTCAGGGCCTCGCGGAGGCCGCCCTTGACAATCTCGCCTTCCCGATCTCGCCCTTCAAATTCCGGTCCGCCTAATTGACAAAACCGGTCCGGGCGGAAAGAGTACGCGACATTTTTTGCGAACGTGATGAAACGAATCAGGAACACAATACGATCGGCGGCGCGGGTGGTGGCCTTGAGCGTGGCGGGCGCCGGAGCCGCCTGGGCCTTCGTGTACGAGACGGACCACGAGTTGATTGGCACCGGCGACCTGGACGGCAACCGGCGGCAGGACGTGGTGATTTTCGACCGCGCCACCGGCAAGTATCGCGTCGGGTACCAGTCGGCAGACGGCCTCTTCAACTGGGTCAACTACCGGGTGAGCGGTCTCAAGGATCCCACCTGGCTGACGCTGGGCAGGCTGGCGGCGGACGACAAGGACGCGCTCGCCTTCACGGCAGCCGACGCCAACCTGGTCCACGTGGTCGAGGCAGCCAACCCCGGTTCCCCAGGCAAACCGGTGGCGATCGAGTTCGAGACTCTCGGCCCGGGCGCGCTGGTGGCCGTGGACATCGGCGGCCCAGGCAACACGCCCCTCGACGATCTCGCGGTCAGTTCGGTCTACGACGATCCCAACAAGATTGTCCTGTTCCGGAATGACGCCGGCAGCTTCGCCGTGAATGCGCAACCCGAGATCAAGGCGACGTGGGTGCGTCCGAACCGCTTGGCCCTCAAGCGCGGCGGACCGCTCTATGTCACGGGGCTATGGAGCGGCGATGACAGCGACGCGTTCCGCGTTTCGGACTTCGCCGGCGGGCGCGAGGTGATCGTGGCGGAGGCGGGCGGACTGCCCAAGGGCTCCGACTATGTCGTCGGATTCTTCCGCGGCGCGCCCTTGGCGGACGTGGTCACCTACAAGAAGGGCGAGAAGACGATCCAATTTCATCCCCTGACCGAGGCGGGCGGCAAACTCGGCGTGGGCGAAGCCAAGACATTCGAACTGGCCAACCCGATCAACCTCCTTGTGGCCGTTCCCAAGGCCCAGGGCGCAGGCTTGCTGGCTGTTTACGGCAAAGGCGAATCGGCCGAGGTGCTTGCCCTCGATGGCGCGGGCGCCCCCGGCGCGGTGCAGTCGATCACGACGACATCCGGCGACCTGATTTTCGGGGCGGTTGGCCTCGAAGAGAGTTTCCTGGTGTTTACGGGCGCCGACTACATGAAGTTCGCCACCGACGCGCGCGCTTTCAAGCCCGAGGGCGCCGCCTACGCCGCGGGCGATTTGGTGAGGCTGGCGTCGATGCAGGACAACGACGACGCGACCGTGCCGGACATCCACGAGAGAATCGTCACGATCCTCGAGAAGGAGGCCATCCGGAGCGCGGACGACATGAAGTTGTACACCAACGCCATTCCGGGCACGCAGGTCAACTACGTCATGGTGCCCGTTCCGGGCGGTGAGTTCACCATGGGGAGCCCCGACTCGGAGGCAGGCCGCGCCCCGGACGAAGGCCCCGCGCGCCGGGTGAAGATCGCGCCTTTCTGGATGGGGCGGCTTGAAGTGAGCTGGAACGAGTACGAGCTGTTCATGTTCCCCGACGATGAAAAGAAGCTTCGCGGCGATCACCCCACCGAGGAATCGGTGAACGTGGTTTCGGACGCCGTCACGCGGCCTTCGAAGCCCTACATGGAAATGAGCTTCGGCATGGGCAAGGAGGGCTATGCGGCCATTTCGATGACCCAACACGCCGCCAACAAGTATTGCCACTGGCTCAGCGCCAAGACCGGCCACTTCTACCGGCTGCCCACCGAAGCCGAGTGGGAATACGCCTGCCGGGCCGGCACCAGCACGGCCTACTCGTTTGGAGACGACGAGGGCAAGCTGGGCGAGCATGCGGTGTTCGAAGACAACAGCGATTTCAAGTACGGCAAGATCGGCAGGAAGAAGCCCAATCCGTGGGGCCTGCATGACATGCACGGCAACGTGGCCGAATGGTGCCTGGACCAGTACGAGGACAGTTACGAGAACCTCAGGGACGCCCTCATCAACCCCTGGAACAAGGCAACCAAATCGTATCCGCACGTCGTGCGCGGCGGGTCGTTCGACGACTCGGCCAGCAAGCTCCGCAGCGCCGCGCGCCGCGCGTCGGATCGAAACTGGAAGATGCGCGACCCGCAGTTGCCCAAGAGCATCTGGTGGCTCACCGACGCCCAGTTCGTCGGTTTCCGCGTCGTTCGCCCCCTCGAAGTGCCCTCCGCCGCCGATCTCCAGACGTACTGGACCAGCGGCGTCGAGAAGGAGTAACCGGCATGATTTGAATTGAAAACCGGCCGTGGAATCTTGAAAGTCAACTGAAAGAAAGAATGACACACATGAGACTTAGCTTCATTGCGATTGTTGCCCTCTGCGGCATCGGCGTGGCGGCTTGCGCGGCCGACGACGCATCCCAACTCAAGAACTCGAAGGAGAAGTTCTCCTACGGCCTGGGCATGAGCCTGGGAACCAACCTCAAGCGCAACAAACTCAGCAACGACCAGTTCGACATCGAACTGATCTACCGCGGCCTGAAGGACGCAGTTGGCGGTTCGCCCACGCTTCTGGATGAGACGCAGATGCGCCAGGCCATCATGGAGTACCAGCAGGAGATGCGGACCCAACTGGGCGCCAAGAACAAGGAGGCCGGCGCGAAATACCTGGCCGCGAATCGGACCAAGGAAGGGATCAAGACGCACAGTGTCACCGTGGCCACGAACACCTACGAACTGCAATACAAAGTGCTGACCGAGGGCAGCGGACAATCGCCCAGCACCAACGACATGGTCACGGTCAATTACCGCGGCACGCTCATCGACGGCACCGAGTTCGACAGCTCCTACAAGCGCGGGCAACCTGCCACCTTCCCCGTCACCGGCGTCATTCGCGGCTGGACCGAGGCGCTCCAGTTGATGAAGCCGGGCGCCAAATGGGAGCTGTGCCTGCCGTCCGAGCTGGCCTATGGCGAGCGCGGCACCGCGAGCATCGAGCCCAACTCGACCCTCATCTTCGAGGTCGAATTGATTTCCGCCCAGCCGCGCCAGACGCCCCAGGCGGCGCCCGCGGCCCAGCAGCCCGTCACCAGCGACATCATCAAGGTTCCGTCCAAGGAAGAACTCGAAAAAGGCGCCAAGATCGAAGTGATCAAGGCCGCCGATCTCGAGAAACTCCAGGCCGCCGAAAAGGCCAAGGCCGCAGCCGAAAAGGCCAAGAGCCAGACCGACGAGAAGTAGAAGTCGCCGCGGGCTCCTCTGCCTGGTTGCGTCCGCCGCCAACCCGCCTGAGTCCGGGCATTTCACAACGCTGCGCGTGATCTGGATGTCCGGGCTGCGTCAAAACCGCGCCCGGGCTTGTACAAGGAGCAGCCTTCGGCGAATCGGCCGGAGTGGGGACGTCCTCGTCCCCCGCTTAATGGGATAGCAGAATGGGTGCTCGGGCGACGCGGACCTGCCTGCCGGCAGACAGGCGACGCCCCTCCAGACGCTTCGCGTTGTCGGGGGTGCTCGCGCCCAGGCAGCTTCTGCGGGATGTCCGCATCTCAGCCGCAGGATCGTCTTTCCGACATTTGGTTCCGGCGGCGCCCCGCTCGCGGCCCGGCGGGTCAGGCCTTTGAACGACACGCTCGCGCATGGGGAAGAAAAGAAAAACCGATCCGCACCAACTCGACTTGAGCATCCAAGGCGCTCGGGCGTCCGATGCCGCGCCGCAACCGGACGGCCCCGCCCCGGCGTCCGCGGCGGCTGGCGACGCCTCGTCCCAGGCTCCGGACGCTCGGGACAAAGGGGGCTCGAAGGCGGGGGCGCCGCCAGCCGACAGCCCCCACGAGATCATCGCCGAGGGCGTTTCGGGGAACCCCTCCCGCGGCCCGTTCGACCCAAAGAGGATCGATCTCCCGTTCCACCGTCGCGTCGACACCAGCTTTCTCGAGTACGCGTCGTACGTGATTCGCGACCGGGCGATTCCGGCGCTGGCGGACGGGTTGAAGCCGGTGCAGCGCCGCATTCTCTGGGCGATGCACCAGACCGACGACGGGCGATTCACCAAGGTGGCGAACGTCATTGGCGACACCACCAAGTACCATCCGCACGGGGACGCATCGATCGGGGACGCGCTGGTGGTGCTGGCGAACAAACGGTACCTGATCGAGCGCCAAGGCAACTACGGCAACCTGTACACGGGCGACCCGGCGGCGGCGCCGCGCTACATCGAGTGCCGTCTGACCGAGCTGGCGCGGACGGAGCTTTTCAACGACGAATTGACGGCATTCGTGCCCAGCTACGACGGGCGCAAGCAGGAACCGGTCGCGCTGCCCTCGAAACTGCCGCTTGCCCTGATGCTCGGCGCCGAGGGGATTGCGGTCGGCCTTTCGGCGCGCATTCTCCCGCACAACTTTCCCGAGCTGCTCCGGGCCCAGATCGCCATCCTCAAGGAGCAGCCCTTCAAATGCCTCCCCGACTTCCCGACCGGCGGTCTGATGGACGCGCGCGATTACGCGGACGGCAAAGGCAGCGTCAAGGTCCGCGCCAAGCTCCGGGCAAAGGACGAATCGACCCTTGTCATCAAGGAGATCCCGCCGGGAACCACGACCGAATCGCTCATCGCCTCGATCGAGAACGCTGTTCGCAAAGGCAAACTCAAGGTCAAATCGGTCAACGACTTCACGTCCGAAGAGGTCGAGATCGAAATCAAGGCCCCCGCGGGAGTGGATCCGGACAAGCTAACCGACGCGCTCTACGCGTTCACGGACTGCGAGGTCACGATCGCGAGCCGGATGGTCGTGATCAAAGACCATCGCCCGGTCGAGATGACGGTCTCCGCCATGCTGCGCGAGGCCACGGACCAGCTTTGCCGCCTGCTCCGGCTCGAACTCGAAAGGAAGCAGGCCCAACTCGAAGACGAACTGCATTTTCGCACCCTCGAACGGATCTTCATCGAGGAGCGCATCTACAAGAAGATCGAGCAGTGCAAGACCAACGAGGCGGTCGTGGGCGCCGTCTACGACGGTTTCAAACCGTTCCGCAAGGAATGCCTGCGCGCCCTCGCCGCCCCGGACGTCGAACGGCTGCTGGCCGTGCGCATCCGGCGCATTTCGCTCTTCGACATCAACCGGCACCGGCAGGAGATGGAGGCTTTGAAGGCCGATCTCGCCCAGACCCGCAAGCACCTCAAACAGCTCACCCCCTACGCCATCGCCCACATCGAAGCCTTGTTCGAACGCTACGGACCGCTCTACCCGCGCCTGACCAAATCCAGCCGGCACGACGAGATCGACGCCCGGGAAGTGGCGTTCAAGGCGTTCAAGGTCGCCTATGACCGCGAGACCGGTTACCTCGGCTACAAGGTCAACGGCGGCGAGTACAAGGTCGATTGCACCAAGTACGACAAGATCCTGATGGTGTTCAAGGATGGCCGCTACCGGGTGGTCGAGCTGCCCGAGAAGCTGTTCGTCGGGCCGGACGTGATCCATGCCGGACTGCCCGAGCGCGACCGTGTCTTCACCCTCGCCTACGCCACACGCGACTCGAATTACCTGAAGCGATTCACCTTCGGCGGCGCCATTCTGGACAAGGACTACTGGCTGGCGCCGGAGAAATCCAAGATCCTCTTCTTCGAGCCCGACACGCCCCGCGAACTCTACATCCGCTACAAGCCGGCTCCCTATCAGAAGATCAACCAGCAGACGTGCGACCCGTCGCAAATCGAGGTCAAGGGCGCCAAGGCGCGCGGACGCCAGATTTCGATCAAGGACGTCGCCTCAATCACCAGCGCACCCACGCGCGGATGGGATTCCGAGGCTCAGACCACACGGCTCCAGTTCGTCGGCTGAGATGCCGAGCTTGGACGGAGGCTGCCCGGGCACGGCCGTGTGCGGCAGCGCGGAGCGCATCTGAGCTTGTTCAGCCTTCTTGGCCTGTCGTACTCGTACTCGTACCCGAACTCTCTACTCCGAGATGCCTTCGTGAACCCGGTCATCCGAGTTGGACTTGATCAAGCCGACCAGCATCGAGCCGATGCTCCAGAGGCGAGCCTTGCCAAGCGAAACGTCCTCTCGGGAACAGCGGCCCTCAGGCCATCGACCGCGGGTCGGCGCCGTCGTCGTCCGGCTCCCCGCCGACATCGAGGTCGATGAGGATGTCGCGGGGCTCGGCGCCCTTGCTGGGGCCGACGATGCCGCGGTTTTCGAGTTCATCCATGATGCGGGCGGCGCGGGTGTAACCGAGACGCAAGCGCCGTTGCAGGAGCGACACACTGGCCTTCTGCTCGCTGCGGATGACCTCGATGCACTGCTCGATGAGGCTCTCGTCCTCATCGATGCCTTCGCCATCGTCGAAGGAGCTGCTCGGTTTCGAGAGCTGCTGATGGATCTCGACGTCGTAGAGCGGCTTGCCCTGGCGGGCGATGAAGTCGACGACGCTCTGGATTTCCTGATCGGTCACCAGCGCCCCTTGCGCCCGAATCAGCTTGGCCGAACCGGGCGGCAGATAGAGCATGTCGCCCTTCCCCAGGAGCTTGTCGGCGCCCATCGCGTCGAGAATCGTCCTCGAATCCACCTTGGCCGCGACCTGGAAGGCGATGCGGCAGGGGATGTTCGCCTTGATCACGCCGGTGATCACATCCACGCTCGGCCGCTGGGTGGCGACGATGCAATGGATTCCCGCTGCCCGTGCCATTTGCGTGATGCGTGCGATGGCCATCTCGACGTCGGCGGGCGCCACCAGCATCAGATCCGCCAGTTCGTCGATGATCACCACGATGTAACTCAGCTTGTCCGGAATCACGATGTCATCGTCGCGCGGAACAACGATCTCCTCGTCGACCTCGACGGCGAATCCATCCGCCCCGGCCTCGACTTTCTCGCGTCGGCCGCTCAAAGGAAGTTCGGGCTGGCGGACGGGCAGCGGTTTGTTCTTGGGACGCTCGTTGAAGGACCGGATGTTGCGCACGCCGACGCGGGCGAAGATCTGGTAGCGTTTTTCCATCTCGCTGACCACCCAGCGCAGGGCCAGGATGACCTTCTTGGGATCGGTCACCACCGGCACCACCAGGTGCGGGAGCGTGTTGTACTGCTGCAGCTCGACCACCTTCGGATCGATCATCACGAAGCGGAGCTGGTCGGGGGGGAACTTGTAGAGCAGCGAGGCCACGATGGCGTTGATGCAAACGGACTTGCCCGAGCCGGTGCTGCCGGCAATCAGGAGATGGGGCATCTCCGCCAAATCCGCCACGATGGGATGTCCGTAGACATCCTTGCCGATCGCGAGCGGGATGCGGGCCTTCGCGTTGCGCCACTCATCCGACTCGAGCAACTCGCGCATGATCACCTTGGACTTGATCGCGTTGGGCACCTCGACGCCGACGGAACTCTTGCCCGGCACCGGGGCGAGGATGTGAATGCGTTCGGCCTTGAGCGCCGCGGCAATGTTGTTGGTCAGAGCGGTGATCTTCTCGAGCTTGACGCCGGGCGCCGGATGCAACTCGTAGCGCGTGATGGTCGGCCCTTTGGTGATGTCACCCAAAGCCACCTCGATGCCGAATTGGGCCAGGGTCTGCTGCATCAGACGCGCGTTGGCCATCAACTCCTCTTTCGACTCGGTCGGTTTGACCGCCAGATCGGGCAGATTCAGCAGATCGATGGACGGCAGCTTGTAGTTGCCGATCAGCGGCGGCGTCGCCACCGACAGCGGCTTGGGCTTGCGCACCGCCGGCCTCGGACGCGCCGTCACCGCCGCACCCTCGCCTGCCCCTCCCCCGGCCTTCGCCGCGCCCGACTCCGACGCCCCAGGAGCGCCATTGCTGTCCTTGCCCGGCGTGTCGGATCCCGCCGCATTCAAACTCGAAACCCCGCCCTCCCCGGCGGGCGACGGCACGGCCCCATCGGGCCCCGCCGCGGCCGCCGCCACCTCCGTGGCCGGGATGATCTCGACCGCGTCGTCGGCAGGCGCCTCGATCGCCGGGCTCTCGGGCTTGGCGGACGGCAGGAGGCGTGACGGCGGCTTGGCTCCCACCTGCGGCACGCTCAGATCGCGCACCGTGGGTTCTGGCACCGGGCGCATATCGGGCCCCAATCCGATTCGGGCCGGCGCGGGGGCTGGCGGAGACGCAGACTCCGGTTCAGCCGGCTCGGCGTTGGCGAGCTTCTCCTGGAGCCGGCGCGCCTCCCGCTCCAACTCCCGTTTGCGCCGTTCGAGCATTTTCTCGTTCTGGGGCGCGGCGGCCCTGGCGGCACGGCGCCTCTCGAGATAATCGCGGATCCAATCGCCCAGGTGGAAGTTCGTGAGGCCGTACAGCGCGACAAGGTAGAGCGTCGCCAGCAGAATCGAGGAGCCGACCGTTCCGAAATAGCGGAAGCAGTAGCGATTCAGGTTCATGCCAATCACCCCTCCGGCGCTCGGCGCGCTCAGGTTCAACGAGAGGCAGTCCAGAAAGCCCGCGGTCTCCGCCGGGTTGCGGGCGAGCCGCCTCAACGCCGCTTGATCGGTCCCAAGGTCAAGGGCGGCGGTGCAGATGAGGACCAGCAGGATGGCCCAGGGCCACTTGCGCTTGAGGTAATCCGCCTCGCTCAAGAAATGGGCCATGGCAAAGCCCAGCACCAGCACAGGCAGCAAATAGGCGCCCGCGCCGAAGTAGAGGAACAGCCAGTACGCCATCGACGCGCCGAACCGCCCGATCAGGTTGTGCGCCGGATCGTTGGGAGGGACGCGGTTGGCGGCCAGATCGAATCGGTCAAACGAGAACAACGCGGCGAACAAAAGCAACGCCACGCAAAACAGAATGATGCCCACCAAATCGCCCCGACCGCGCCTGGCCTCGATCGCGCCGGGTTCTCTACGCGCCATGCGTCCACTGTAAGAAACGCCCGCCGAAGTTCAATGTGGAAAGTCTGCTCTCGGCCGGACAGGGATGCCGCCCGGCTGACGCACGCCACTCGTCCGCAGTCACATGGCGGCCGACAGCGTCTGCTCGAGCTCGGTCGTCGTCAGGGTGATCGGATTGGCCTTCATGCTGCTTGACTGGGCGGCTTGAGCCGCCACGGTCGGGATCTCCGCCGCAGCAAGCCCGTGCCGCGCCAGTGCCCGGATTCCGAGATCCCGGCACACCTCCCGGACCCACGCGACGCCGTCATCGGCGACGGCTTGAGGACGCCCGGTCAGCAGGCGCGCGATGTCGTCGTAGCGCCGCAGCGCCTCGCTGTCCGGCTGGCGTTCGCGCAGGGCCCGCAGGTTGGCGGCCATCACGTGGGGCAGGAGCGCCGCGCAGACCGCCCCGTGCGGGACGGCAGAGCGTCCGCCAAGCGGGGCGGCGAAGCCGTGCACGGCCCCGAGGCCCGCGTTCGCCAGGGCCAGTCCGCTCAAGAGACTCGCCAGGGCCATGTCTTCGCGCGCCGCGGCGTCGGCCCCGTTCTCCCAGGCCCGGCGCAGGGAACGAGCAGCCCGCCGCATCCCCTCGACGCAGAAACCGTCGGACACGGGCGTGGCGCGGATGGACACGTAGGGCTCGATGAGTTGTGTGAGGGCGTCCAAACCGGTCGTGGCGGTGATCCCGGGCGGAAGGCTGCGCGTCAAATCGGGATCGATCAGCGCGACACGCGGCAGGAGCCAGGGGCTGCGGAGGCTGGCCTTAACGCGGTGTGCGGGCGAAGCGATCACGCTGTTGCGCGTCACTTCCGCGCCCGTGCCGGCCGTCGTGGGGATCGCGAGGCAGGGCGCCGAAGGTCGTTGCAGCGGCAGGCCGCGTCCGATGACTTCGAGGTAATCGAGCAGCTCGCCCTCGTTGGTGCGCATGGCTGCGATGGCCTTGGCCGCGTCGAGCGCGCTGCCGCCGCCCATGCCGATGACCAGGTCGCACGCCTCGGTGCGGGCGATCGCCCGCCCTTCCATGACCGCGTCCAAGGTGGGCTCGCCGGAAACGGGAAAGGTGCACATCGCGACCCCGCCGGCATGGAGGGCTTTCAGGAGCGGAGCGGCTCGCCCCGTCTGGCCGCCGGTGACGACCAGGGCGCGCGCGCCGAGCGACTTCGCGATGGCGCCGGCCTCACGCAGCGTTCCGCCGCCAAACAGGATCCGACCCGCCGTGGCAAACTCGAAGCGCATACAATTCTTCAATCTTCAAAACTCTTGTTCAATGCAGCCGCCCGATGCGCCTGGTCGCTGACACATCTCGCGGGCTTCGCCCATGCCCGGACATCCGATCGCCCGCCGCCTTATGAAAGGTCCGGGCTTAAGCCAGGACTCACTCAGCGGCGTCGGGAGGAAACACATTTGTGAACTTCACGCTGTGGCGGAGCTCGCTCATCAGGGGGGCGACGCTGTCGCGCCACTTCGCGTAGTGGGCGGTTTCCTTGTGCCGGGCGGGGGCGTCGGCGGTGCGGTAGGCCTCGACCAGAACGAACCGGGTCGGGTCGTCCGCCTGTTGGAGAATGTCGAATCGCGCGATCCCGGGTTCGCGCACGCTTTGACGCGCATTGTCGAGCGTGGCCTCTTTGAAGGCCTCGACGCCGTCGGGCTTCACGCGGACATGGACATGAACGACAAGCATGGGAGCAGTATTTGGACGGACCGGCCCGCCTGGCAACCCAAAGTTGCGGTTCATGGAGTGACTCGGTGCATCTGGCTGTTGTCGGTGTTCTGTCGCCCGGTGAGGGCACCGGGCCTACAACGGATG
>CAYPUR010000097.1:0-16181 GCA_964413865.1 uncultured Verrucomicrobiota bacterium | reverse complement strand
TGTTCCACTCCATCTGCTGCTCTTCCCATTCCTTGACGTTCGCAGCAAGAATCTGTTCTGAAGCCTTCGCCAACCGCGCTTCGGAGCGGAGGATCTCCGCGACCTGTTGGGCCGCGCCTTGCACCGAACGGAGGGTTTCTTCGATCTTCGACCGCGCTTGGATCACGGCGGGGTGCTTGTCCTTGTAGCGTTTCAGCATCCCGGCCAACTCGTTTTCCTGGCCGGAAAGCTGGAGTTGAAGCGAGTTCACTTTTCCGTCGGCAGCGATTTTGGGGAAGGTCTCGAGGGGCTTCCCCGCCTGGGTGTGACGATCCAATTCCTCGACAGTGCTTTGAGTCGTCTGAGCCTGCGCTTTGGCCATGGCGTATTGCGCCTGGGATTGGCTGAGGGCTTCCGCGACGATGTTGTAGCTGCTGTCCAGGGACACGAACTTCACCTGAGTCCGGTAATTCTGAATGTCCTCCTCCGCCTTGGCGACGTCCACTTCAAGACCATTGGCCTGGCTTCTCAGGAAGAAGAGCATGTCCATGGTCCGCTTCTGCTTCTGAACAAGATTCTGCTCGATGAACTCGTCCACGAGCGCGTTGGCGATGCCCGCGGCCTTGGGGGCATTCGGATGCTCGACCACGACATCCACCAGGCGGCTGAGACGGATTGGAGTGATGCGGATGTCTTGCGCCAAAGCGCGGGCAATGTCCGGGTTGTCGCGATAGCGGGGGTCCTCGTTGATTTTCACGCGCTTGATGACGATCTCGAGCAGGCTGCGGCTCAGGAGATTCCGATACTGCGTCTGGAGATAGTCCTGATCGGTCATCGACATGACAACCTCGTTCAGGTTGAGACTCGCCGCGGATTCACGGTCGATCTGAAGGCGGGCGGACGCGGAGTAGATCCGCGGCGCCTTAAACAGGTAGACCAGACACAGGACAAACACCGAGACGAACGTCGCAATCACGAGCCAACGACGCTGCAGCACGATATTCCAGTAGTGCCGCAGATTCAGACTGCTCGATGGCGATTCGGAGGCCTCGGGGGGGGCTGCCTGAGAAGTGTAGTAGGGATAGGACATGAGGCTCGATTAGAGGACGCTCTCCTTGACTTCGATGATGTCGCCGGGTTGCACCCACATCTTCTTGGCCGGCTCGGTTTCCTTCTTGAGCTCGTCCAGCTTGAGCGTCCGCGTGACGCCGTTACGGGTGTCCTCGACCGAGTTCTTGGCGCGGGGGGTGACGCCGCCCGCCATGGTGATGATGTCGTAAACATCCAGTTTCTGTTCACCCGTGTGCGGGATGGGCCCTGGACGATTCACCTGTCCGACCACCCGCACGAACTCGGAACGGTAATCCTTGACCGTGACGATCACCTGCGGATCGACGAAATAATCCTTCATCAGCAGGTCGCGCAAGCGCGCGCGGAGTTCGGTTGGAGTCAGGCCGCCCACGCTGACCTCTTCGAGAAACGGGAACTGAATCGTGCCCGCCGAGGAGACGCGGAACTCGGTCTGCAGGTCGCGTTCGCCCACGATGGTGATGAAGAGCAGATCGTTCGCGGCGACCCTGCGCTCGGATTCCGCGCCGACGATCTGGGCGACCGGTTGAGTGCAGATCACCGTTCCAATCCAAAGCGCCAAACCCGCCAAAGCCGACCCATGGAATCGAATATATCTCATCGCTAATACCCCAATGATAGGGCCAAAGTAACCTCATTCACCGAGTAGTCAACACCCGCCCACGGTGACGATCCGTCCGATTGAGTGTACTTGTAGTACAAGCCAACCGTAAACCACGGTCGAGGTTGATAAGCGATGCTGGCATTCGCTCCGAGAATATCCCGATCATACCCGGGTTGACGGCCCGCGGCCGTGGTGCGCGATTCGTAGGAGTTCAATCCGTAACTCCCGCCGACGGTGCATATCACCGGGTGGGCGGTCCCCAGGGCGTGGCGATATTGGAGCCTCAAGTAGTCGCTCGTGTACGCCGAGGCAGTCGACGACACCGAGGCTCCTGTCCTCCGGTCGTACGACAGTGTGGCGCTGCTGCGCTCGGTCAGGGCCGAGGTCAGGGAGACGTGCGCGATGGGCGCACCGTAATCGAGTTCCGCTCCCACCTCGTTAGGCTCCGCGTTCACCTGTTCATAGCCCACCTTGGCTGTGCCGCTCAACTTCGTGGTGAAGCTCAGGTTCGCACCCAGGAAGCCGCCGATGGTTTCCTGATGAGGCGGCTTGTCGACCAATGGCATGTTGGGATCCCGTGACGTCTGGCCGTAATGGACCTCGCCGATCGCCTCGACTTTGGGGCGGACCTGGTACCCAAATCCGCCCGTGATTCGCCACATATTCCGATCGTAAAAAGAGCTGTATTGGGACTCGTCAAAACCGAGGTCGTTCAGCGTGAATCGTCCGTACGCAGCGGTTTTCTGGCTGATCTGATAGCGGAGTCGCTGGCTGAAGTCCAACGTTGTTCGCTCGACATTGGATCCGCTCCCGACAGCTCCTTGTTCGAAACCTTCATAACCGCCATAGACGGTGTCCATGAACCCAAAGGAAAACGCCGTGTCCGAGAGGAATCGGTTCCCGCGCCACGTTCCTGTCAGCGCCAGATTATGGGCGACAGCCGTGTCGATCATGTCCACGCCGTGATACCAGTAATGGTTGAAGTCGTATTTGAAGTGGACAATCCGGTCCCCATCCAACCGGCCCAACCGCACATCGACAGCAGGCGTGACGCCCGTGATGAACGCAGACTCCTCAGCTCCGGAATTGTAGAACAGGTTGTCATTGTAAGTCTCGCTCACGCCCACCCTCGGTCGGACCACCAAAGGTCCAACGCTAAAGGCCAGCACATCCTTGGCTTCGAAGCCGTAACCGTGCGTCGGAGCCAACAAAGCGCACATCACCGCGGGCGCCAAACTGTTCCCAGCCCGCCACGAAGCGCCACGGCGTATCGCCCTTCCTGAAGCCGATTTGTGTTTTTTCATGATTGTGGTCCTGTTACCCCTCGCGCGACTCTGCGGTGTGGTGCCAATCCTACGCCCGACACAGGCTGCGAAGCCTACTCGCAAGCCCTGATGCCCGCCCCTCGTGATCGCATGGATGCCGATCCCGATGTGGCCGCGCGTTTCCGGTTGCGTTTGATGCAGAATCCACGAACCAACACAGTGTGGCAAGCGTGATTTCCATATCGCTTTGACATGGTGGCTGCCGGGCCCCCTTAATGCAGCGAGTCTGCGAATCCCCGCGCCGCCAAACTCACGACATCGCAACGCGTTGTCGGAGCGCTGCGCGTGTTGGGCGCCGCTGCGGTGGCCACTCTGGCGGCTGTGGCGCTGCTGCCGTTCTGGCTTCTCCCGGTGCTCAAGTTGGCGCTCCCGCGACTTGGGGTTCAGGCCGGCGCGATCGACCGGATTGGATATGCTGTCGTTCGGTTGCAGGAGGTTCGTTTACAATCGGATACGGTGGATATCACGCTCCGCGACATGCGCCTGCCGCAGCCCATCCCCTAGGCTTGGCGACGCTGGTTCAGCCCAGATCCCGACACGAATGCGACCATCCGCCTCACAGGCTGCGTTGTCTTGCCAAAGACGGCTGATCCCCCTGAGAAGAGGGGGTGCAAGCCGCCGGCGCACTCCCATCGGCCCGGTGCGGCTCGAATACGGCCACAATCTCAACAGGCGCCACGGCGATCCCGCCGGATCACTGCATGTTTCCCTCGGTTTTCCCTTCTGACCGCGCCACGGACAGCCCGCTCAACTGGATCGGTTCCCGGCATTGGCGTTGCGGGCCGGAGCGGGCAGCCCTTCGCCATGCCTGCGACTGTCGGCGAGTCTTCCGTCGGGACTGACGCGGTGCAATCGAGCGCGATGGCCTGTCAAGACTCGGGCTCGCCCCGGGTCGGACGCCGCGCTTCTTTGCGTGCCGCACGATGCGCTTTGTCGGCCAATATACGTTCCTTGGCGGCGCGACTCCGGCCGCGTTTTTGGCGGCGGGCTTTCTCGCGTTCGGCGCGCTGCTGGGCCGCTTTCTGCCGGCGCAGGTTCTCGATTTTGGCGAGCAGAAGGTGACGGGCGAGGAATCGGTTGAGCCCCTGTTGACGGCTCGCCTGGCACTTGACCTGGATGCCGGTCGGCCGATGGAGCAACACGACGCAGGTGGCTGTCTTGTTGACGTTCTGTCCGCCCGGCCCGCCGGAACGTACGAACGTCTCGTCGAGGTCTGCCTCCCGCACGCCGACCTCGGCCAACCGCCGGGCCAGGGCCGCCTGCCGTTCCGCGCTGACGGTTGCCGCACTCACGGCTGGAGACGGACCAAGCGCCCGCCGCCCGGCTCGAAGCGGAGTTCACCCCTGGTTGCGCCTGTTGGCATCCAGGTGCCGCTGCCGGTGGCGTCGAGCACTTCGAACGGCGCGCGCGCGCTCAGGCCGACGGTCACTGCGGCGCCATAATCCAGGTTGACCAGGACAACGTGGCTCGCCTGCGCGGCGCCGGAGGCGGCTTGCGGTCCGAACAGGCCCATGGCCACGCCCTTCTGTGGCTGCGGGGGCATGCGGTTGGACGGCGGAGCGAACAGGCGGAAGGCGGCATCCTCCGGCAGCGGTTCGGTGCCCGGCGGCTCGACCCCTTCATGGTGGACGCCAATCGAGCGCAATGCCTGGAGTTGCGAGGCGATGGCGACGAATTGACGATTGAGCGACCTCAGGGCGTCGTAGAGGGGCGTCGGCGTGCCGTCGGCGAGCGCGATGCCGCCGGTGTGGCCGGGATGGCAATAGACATAGTAGCTGATGCCCTGTGCGCCATACGCGAGCGTGGTGTAGCTCAGGTAGCGCATTTCATCGGCTGTCGGCACGCGCATCGAAGGGGTCCAGGTGCAGGCCTGGACGATGTTGAGAAAAGGCAGACCGGCATCGAGGGCGGCGCGGCGGATCAGGGACAAATTGAGGAAGTAGTTCTCCGTGTCGCCTTTCACCGTGAACTGGTAGTGGTCGTAGCTGATCAGCGCGGGCTTCACGATCTCCAGATACTGACGCAAGTGCGCCCGATAGGCGGTCACGGTGTCGCCCTGGTTGCCGAGCTGTTCGTTCGAGGCGTAGGTGGGAAAGAGGTTGATATAGGCAAGATGATCGGGATCGCGCTCCCGCAAGTAAGCCACCAACTTGCCCAGGGCCGGGAACTGAGAGGCGTTCGGTTCGTCGGTCAGAAAGTAGGCGTAGAGGGCCGGGTGCGAGCGGACTCGCGCCACGAGCGCATCGAGTTTTTCCCTCTGTGCCGGGATCTCGATTGACTTGGGGGAGAGTAGAGCATCCGTGAGCTGAGCGCGCAAGCCGTGCCGCTGCGCCACGTCGAGTTCCTTCTCCGCGCACCAGACCAGATTCCAACCGCCCTCTTTCATCTGCCGCGCGACGCTGTCGGTCATGGGCGGCCCTGCCCAGTAGGTGACGATCGGCATGCCGACACTCCAGGAGGAGTCGGCAGCGCGGGGGCTGGCGTCGCTGATTAGAAGAGCCAGTGCGCATGCGGCGAGCAGGCATGCGGGGTGGGGTTTAGCACGGCCCCGGGCCGGCCAAGATGATCGAGAGGTTTGCATAGGGCTAGGAATCCGGCTGTAATGGCTTTGGGAGTCTGCGCTCGGATCGGTTTCTTGAAGTCGGCTGTTGGTTTGGGACTTGCCTTGTGGTTTACGGGGCGAGTGAGGCGCGGTAAAACACGGTCGTCTCGGGCAACCACGTGTCCGTGAATTCCGTTGTGCCCGAGGTGTTCAGGACGTTGGCCACATGGGCCCATGAGCCGGCCCTGACGGCTCGTTGAACGACATAAGCGAGGCCTGGTTCCCCCTGCAATCGGAGTTGAATGCGGCCGCCGGAATCGAGACCCGCGATCTCGAGATTGAAAGGCCGGCTGAGGAAACGGAGCGCGTCGGCCATGTAAGCCCCCCGCACCGCGGTGCTGGTCAACGTCTCGAATGGAAAGCCGAAATAGACCACCTTGCCCGTCCCGCCGATGCCTCCCGGGTGAGTGACCGCCGCCGCGCCGCGCGTCAGGCCGGCGTACAGGAGCGCCGCGGTCGTTTGCGGGCCTTCCGGGGTCAGCAGGTCGGGGTAGCCGACCCAATAGATGCCGCGGATGCCGTCGTCAAAGACGCCCGATCCGCTCCCTGCGAAGATCGAACCGGCTGCCGGCAGCACGGTGTAGCTGCCGGCGTTGTCGTTGGCATTGCCGCTCAGGCGGGCATGCAGTTGCGTCTCGAGAAAGGCCCGATCGCTCGAGCTCGGGCCCGCATCGCGATCCAGATCCCAGGCAATCTCAGAGCCGCTGACGAAGAGATGTCCGCCGGCGGCGCGGAAGGCGGAGATCGCGGCCTGTTCGGATGGATTGAAGGTGCGGTCGACGGTGGACTGGTTTCCGGCGGCCCACATGACAACCTGGTAGTCATCGAGGCGGACCGCTTCGTTCGCCACGTGGGCGCGCTGGCAGGAATCGAAGGGCCACCCAAACCCGCCAATCGCTTCGCCATGCGGCACAACGTAGTCGTAACTGTTGACCCGCGCCGGGAGCACGCGGTCCGCTGCGCCGGTGTTCTGGTCGTGGCCGGGCGGGCGATAGGCCGAGGGTGCGAGATTCTGGCGCAGGTTGAGTGTGCGATCGAATCGTGTGAAACCGTTGACGAAGAGGATGCGCGATTGAGCGGCGATGGAACTGCGCCGGGCTCCGACGGTCGGCGAGGGCAGCGATTCGCCGCCTGGATTGATCGCGGCGACGCGGAAGTAAACGGTCGTGTCCTCGGGAGCGTCCGTGATCAGGATCGATGTGCCGGATGTGGCGACGGGCTCGCCGAATCCGTAACCGTCGGTTGAACGAGAGACATGGTATCCCGTTGCCGCCCCGCTGCCGCCCTGGGCCGCCGGGGGAGACCACGCAACGAGGATTCCTTCGGGCTGAGCCGTGGCGCGGGGATTGGCCGGCGGCTCCGGGAGGAACACCAGAGGGGCTGCGTCGAACTGGGCGAAGTACCGCACGAGTCCCTGATAGGCGGCGCGCGCGCACCAGGTCCGCGCCTTGGGATCGCGCAGCAACCGCGCGTCGGCCTCGCTGTCATGGAAGGCGACCTCGACGATCGTGGCATCCATTTCATGGCGGATGGCATCGCCGCGGATTTCACCGAATGCGTAATCGCCGCGGGCGTAGGTGAGATTGCTGCCGCGGTTGTGCCAGGGGGTCTCGAGCCGGGCGTTGAGCCCGACCAGATCGTCATTGATCTCCCGGGCGAGCAATCGGGCGAGTGTCACCTGGTTGGCCGAGGTCTGCGTGCCGGGGAAAAGGGATTCGTTGTTGTAGAGGCCGATCACCCCGCGACCGCCGCCCGCGTTCGAGTGAAAGCCGACGTAAACCCGCTTGAAGGTGTTCCCGCTCTCGCTGCGGTTCATCTCGGCTGCCATGCGCGCCGGCGCGCCGACGTTGTCGCTCGAGTCGTCACCGGGACCGTCGTGGAGGGCTGGGTCCTGTCCCTGGCCGGTCATGCGTTGGACCCAATACCGACTGCACTCCTCCTCGCGGGGGTACGTCGAAACCCCGCCGCCCCGATCGATATCGCCGCGTCCGTTGCCGAACCGGATGGCGTCGGCAATCACGACACCCGAGGTGACTCCCGGGTCAGCCAGGTTCGAGATCCGGACCGACCCGACAGCGGCGTTCGCCCCGGCGCGGAACTGGTATGTGCCCAGGTAGACCCAGCCCTTGCCGACGAGATCGTGGGGGACGCGGACCCGGGTTTCCCCGCCCAGGTGAAAGATGCGGTAAAGTTGGCGAATGCGGTTGGCGCCGTGCGCCGCCCAACAGTAAACCGGGTAACGGCCCGCCACGGGGATGGCGGGCGTGTAGGTGGCCAGGGCCGTCTCGGTCTGAGACGCGGCGGCGAAACGGTAGGGCACGGCGCCTGCGTTGCCATAGAAGACGCCCGACGTGCTATCGCTCCAGGATCCATTCCAGGATACGCCCGGGCTGTCGTTGTCCAACACCACCTCGTTGGTCTGGTATCCGACGGGTCGCAGTGGAACGACCGTCGCGCCCGCATTGAAGCAGTAGGCGGCGAAAAGGGTCATTTGATCGAGGTTCCCACAGTCCTCGTTCATCTGGAGCGCCACCCCGCGCTGGGTCCGCCACCCGTTCGCCGTCCAGGTCCACCCGTGGCCGGCGCTGGTGAACACAATGCGCCCGGCCAGGGACCCGTTCGGCTGCGCCGCTGCGGCCCCGATGCCGCTCGTCACTGGCGGCGCGGGCCCGGATTGGAGCGGCGCGGCGACCAACTCGGCCTCGGGCGGGTCGGCCGACTGTTGGAAGCGATGGAAAGCCGCATCGTCCGGCATCTGGGCGAGAGGGTTGGCCGCCCAGGCGAGAAACCCGAGAAGAGACAGAAGGGCGCGCAGAGCACAACGAACACTGATCTGAGTCCCCGTGTGGGTTTCTTGCCGCCGATGCGGCTTCGGACTGAGCCGTGGCATTGCGATCACCAGTCGGTCGCGGCTGTAAATGCGGCCGCCAATCGCTCCAGACCCGCTTGGTCCGCCGCGTCGAAGCGGTTCCGGACCGGGCTGTCGAGGTCGAGCACGCCCTGCAGGCGTCCGTCTTGGAGCAGCGGGACGACCAGCTCCGAGTTCGACGCCGGGTCGCAGGGGATGTGGCCGGGAAAGGCGCGGCAATCGGCCACCCGGACCGATGTGCGGCGCTCCGCCGCCGTTCCGCAGGTGCCCCTGCCCACTACAATCCGCGCGCACGCCGGTTTGCCCTGGAATGGCCCCAGGATCAGGACCTCGCCGACAAGGCGGTAGAATCCGGCCCAGTTCAGTCCGGGCACCGTGTGATAAAGGAGGGCGGCGGTGTTGGCGGCGTTGGCGGTGAAGTCGCGTTCGCCTGTCAGCAGAGCACGCAACTGCGTCTCGAGCTCTCTGTAGGCGGCCGCCTTGTCAGCGGCGACAATCGGTTTCAGTTCAAACATGCGCTTGGTCTGCACGGACTATTCCCGTCCACCATCACCTTCAGTAACCGACGGCTTTGGCGGATCAGTTCTGCGTTCTTTGCGAAAAACCCATCCGCCATACCTTAAGTCAGCGAGACGAAAAACAGTGCAACCGCGACGGCGGTTCGTTCAGCATCTTCCCGCCCCGCGCCCCGTCGGTCATCCGCACTGTCGCCCCGCGGATCTCCCGAGAATTACCGGCGTTGAGGGGCGAACGTAATCACGATTTCCCGGATCGAGCGAGGAAAAACGCGAGGGCCGCGGCGACAAAAACAGAGTGGTGCCGGCCAAGGTCGGGACGAAGGTGGTGCGGGTGCAAAGTCCGTTTTCGGCCCTCCGAACGGGGAGATTCATGGCGGGATTTGTTGTCGGGGGGGCGAGATTTGTTTGCGCTCCGGGGGTGGCGCCGCGTAAAGTTCGCTCGAAACTCACCATTCGACAGCAATTGGATTCGATGAAGCCGCGCGGGGCTCCAACGTCACCTGATGGATTCCAGGCGTTCTGTGCCCTCGACCGCTCGACGGCGCGGGCGTTCACGTTGATCGAATTGCTGGTGGTGATCGCCGTCATCGCCATCCTCGCGGGATTGCTTCTGCCGGCGCTGGCGCGCGCGAAAATGACGGCGCGCGCCGCGGTCTGCAAAAGCAACATGCGGCAGATCCAGGTGGCTTACGTGCTCTACCAGGACGATCACCAGGGACGCGCACATCCCCGGCGGAACTGGATGCGGTGGATTCGCGATGGGGGGAATTTCAGCCGTCCGGTGTCACTCGAACGGGAGAACCTGATTGCGGCGGATCATGCCGAGGCCTACTGGGGGGTGGCTTACGCGCCTTATCTTGGCTATAGCCCGAAGGTCTTTTTCTGTCCGGAGGCCAGGAACGCTGACGACCAGTACACGCCGCGGACGCACAACGACGGCCCGTTCAAGGACGGCCACATCTACATCACCTACGGATTCAACGGTTATTTTGAAACGCCCAACCCGGCCGCCACCGGCCTGGAGATTGCGCTTTTCGAGGGCGTGGTGGGCGGAAGCGCTCCGGTAGAAGCCCGCCCCAACGGCACCCTGCGCGCTCCGGCGGTCACGATTCTGTTTCAGGACGCATGGGAGGCCATGTTGGACGGCGTGGAAGACACGCCGATCCTCCTGTCGCAATGGACCGACTGGGCGGAGCGCCTGAACGAGTATTACCGCCACAACGGACACGGCAACATCATGTGGGCCGATGGGCATGCCACATCGGCGCGCCGCGGCAAGACCCATTGGGACGAGGCCTGGTACCTTGGACAGCCATTGCGCACGCGCTGACGCCTCGGCGCGCGGGCGAGTGCTCGAATGGGTCCTTGACTTGACTCGAAGGCAAGAATCGCAACCAAGACATCGCTTATGCAAACGATCATTCATTGTTGTCGTGGCCGTCGTCTCTCCACCACTGCCTGGTGCGCTGCTTGGGGCTGCCTGGTGGCGTCATTGGCGCCTTTGAACGCCGCCGTTGTGGGCCAGTGGGATTTCGCCACCGGCCTGAGCGCCAGTGTCGGGATCGATCTCGACTACTTCGACGGGGTCGGGGCGGCCACGGAGAGCGGCACCTCGTTCGGCACGAGCGCCTCGTTCGGCATCCCGGATGTCGCCGGACAGGCTGTGCACGTCCTGCGGACGCCGAAGATGACGCCTGCCATGGGTTACCTGATGAACCCCAACGCCGCGGGCAACGGCGGCGGTTGGCTTGTCAACCAGTACTCGCTCGTGTTCGACGTCCATTTCCCGGCGGCATCGAGCGGCCAGAACCGCTGCCTCATCCAGATCGATGACCCGTGGGTCAACAGCAACGAGGGGGAATTCTACGTCGCGGCCAACAACGGCCTCGGCACTTTGGCCCATCCGCACGGGATCGTGACGGCCGACGCCTGGCATCGCATGGTCGTCACCGTGGACCTGGCTGCCTCACCGCCCGTCGCGATCAAGTATGTCGATGGGGTCAAAGCCGGCGAGGAGACTCTGGCCGATGGCTTCGATGGGCGTTGGGCTTTGGGGACATCTCAAGCCTTGTTGTTCACCGACAACGTTGGCGGATTCGATGTTGCCTACATCAACTCGGTCCAGGTCCATGACGCCGCCCTCAGCCCAGGTTACGTGGCGGCTCTGGGCGCGCCGTCCGGGGATGCCATCCCGGCGAGTGTGGTGCCCGTCGCGGTTGTCAGTGCGATGCGTCCGGTGGCGAACGATGCCTTTGTCCTGCCCGGGACGGTCATCGAGGCGGATCTGCTTGCCGCCGGCCAACCGATCCCGGCCGATTCCGTCCGGATGGAGATCGACGGCACAGTCGTGAGCCATGCGCTGGCGTATCCGTCGGACGGCATGATGCGGGTGAGCTGCGATCCGGGCCTGCTCGCCCCCGAGTCGCATCACACGGTGCGGCTGAGTTACTTCGACCCCGTGGTGGGGGCCGACGTCCAGCACGTCGAATGGTCCTTCCGCATGTGCCCGTTCCACCTGGCGCCCCCCGATCCGGCGGTCGAAGGGCTGCTCTCCCTGAGTTTCGAGGAAGCGGCGACTCTCGACGGCGGCGCGGTGTCGGACGGTTCGCCGGCAAACAATGACGGCATCTTCCGCCTGCAGCCGGACGCGGGGGATCTGAAGGTTGCCGGCCAGGCGGGGTACGGCATCGATTTCAGCATTAACCGAACCCTGCCCCAGAACTATGTCGAGCTGACGCATGGCTTCGAGGCGACGCCCAACACTTTCGCCGCGTGGGTGAAGGTGGCATCGGACTACCCTGCTGGCGACCGCGCGGGCGTGATCGTGGGCACCTTCCCTGTCGCAAACGCAGTCAACTGGGAAATTCACACGAGCGGGCGTCCGCGTGTCTACTGGGGCCACTCGTCCGGGGCCTTGGTGGATTGGATCGTGAACGACGATCTGCGCACAGGCCAATGGGAACATCTGGCCTTCGTGCGAGACCCGGCTCATGGCTTCCATTACTACCGCAACGGACGCCTGGGCGCTGTCATGTCCAACGCCGGTTCCTCGGTTGTGCCCGCCGAGGCGCCGTGCGTGGGCTCGGATCGCCGCGCGTCGGCCTTCCAGCCGTTCCGGGGCGCGCTCGATGAGATTGCGATCTTCGAGCGGCCCTTAGGTTCGAACGAAATCTTCCGACTGTACACGGCGGGTGTCGAATTCCCGAAGTACTTGTTTGCGGCTCCGCCGATCGCGCGGGTGGCGCCGACCGAGGGGGCGACCGGCGTGGGCGTCACGCCAGCGATCGAGGTGCAGATCGCTGAATCCCTCAGCTCGAACATGGTCGATCTCACCAGCGTGCAGTTGACTCTCAATGGCGTGGCATTGGCGCCCCAAGCCACGCGGTCCGACCAGACGGTCCTGATCGCCGGCGCGCCGACCAGCCCGCTGATCCCGGCCAGCACCAACACCGCCCGGGTCCGCTACCTGGACCAGGCGCCCACGCCCCACGAGACCGTTCGCGAATGGAGCTTCGTCACCGGGCCGGCGCCGGTGATTCTCTGGATGTCGTCCGGAACCATCGTGGCCGTCGGCGACGACGTGACACTGGGCGTTCGCGCTGCTGGGCTGCAACCGCTCAGCTACCAGTGGCGCGCGGATGGCGCGCCTTTGACTGATCAAACCAACGCGATTCTCGCCCTGGGCGCCGTCGCGGTTGCGCAGGCCGGCGCTTACGACGTGGTGGTCAGCAGCCCCAGCGGCGCTGTGTCTTCGCCCGTGGCGGTGCTGACCGTGCTGTCGGCCTTGCCGCTGGGGGGCTTGCTGAACGACGTGACCGCGCATTACGCGTTCGAGACCCATGCGGACGGCGTGGTTGGCAACGAGGCGCGCGCGGCGGGTTACGCCGGCTTTGCGCATGACGAGGCGTTTCTGAACGGGGCTGAGGGGGATCCGGGCGCCCTGATGCCGCCCTTTGCGACCGACCCGGGCAAGGTGCGCGCAGGCGCGGGCGCTCTTGATTGCGATGGGATCGGGGATTACGGCGACATCCTCGGCAGCCCGGTGTTTGTCGATTGGGACTGGACGGTGTCCGTCTGGTTCAAGCCGGACACCGGCGGCGCGGGGTTGAGTGGCACGACGCGGGCCTTTGTATTCGAGACCGCCGGCTCGGCGTATCCCATCTCGTTCGGCTTGCGCGCGGGCACAAGCGGCAACAGCAACTTCCAGATCTACAGCGATTACGCGAGCGGGACGGATCCGTACCAGGATTCTCAGGTGCCCAACGCGGACGTGGACCGATGGCATCACATCGCCATCGTGTACCGGTCAGCCGCCGCTGCCATCGAGGGTTACTTGGACGGCACCCGGACGCATCAGATCCCCGTGGCAGGCGCGTTCAACACGAGCTGGAGCGGATTCCGCGTCGGCACCTACCGGAGCGCCAATGGACGCTGGTTCAAGGGCCAGGTCGACGAGGTGGCTTTCTGGCAGCGGGCGCTTTCGACGGATGAAATTGCGGGCCTGTTCACAGCCGGGGACCAAAGCCAAACCCTCGCTGCCCGAATCGGTCTGCCGGGTGGCGACTCTTACAAGAGCGAACTGACCGCCTACTATGATTTTGACGCGCGCACCGATTGGATCGTGGCCAACCGTGCCCCGGCCGTGGGCGGCACGGGCTTCTTCCCCGATGACGCCCTGACGATGCAGGGAGGAGCAATTGATCCCGCGGCGCGCATTTACCCGCTCTCTCATGACCCGGCCCTGGCGCGCGCTGGCGAGGGCGCCTTGAGCTGCGATGGGACAGACGACTCCGCGCACATCATTGGCAACCCGATCGATCCCAACCAGAACTGGTCGGCGGCCGCCTGGTTCAAGCCCAACACCGGCAGCCTGGGCGTCACCGACGCCGCACGCCTGTTTGTTTTCGAATCGACCGGCGCCAACTACACGCTCTCGTTCGGGCTCCGCGCCGGGACGCCTGATCCCGACACCGGCCATCCCCGCACGGACTTTCAGATCTTTACAGTGTCAGCCGCGGGGGCGCCGGCTGTCTCCTATCACCTGGCCAATTCGTTGGTCGATCAGTGGCATCACATCGTGATCACCTACGATGCCGCCGCGGGTGTCATGAGGGGCTTTCTCGACGGGAGTCCGACGCACACCCTTGCGCTCGGGCCGGACACTGCCCTGCAGGACTACTCGGGCCTCAATATCGGCACCTACCGTGCTGCGGACGGACGGTGGTTCGCGGGGTGGATCGACGAGGTGTCCGCCTGGCAGCGGACGCTCAGTCCGGCAGCCGTCGCGCAGGCGTATGCGATGGGCAGCGCCGGGGAGTCCTGGCTGACCGGCGGACCGCCCAGGATCATCGCGTTTGCTCCGGCCGCGTTCGCGCAGGGCGGTTGGACCCTCACATGGCAGGCGGTTCCCGGGCGCAAGTATGACATCGAGGCATCGAACGATCTTGAGGACTGGTCCAACGTCGTGGCTGCTGACTATGCCGCCACAGCCGCGACCGCCTCGATTGTTATCGTTCCTGCTCAGCCGCCGCCAGCCAACGGCTTCTACGACGCCGGTTTGAGCGGCGCTTCGCATCGCTTTTACCGTGTGCGATGGAATCGATAGCTGGGAATTGCGCAGCGCTGCAGGGCCGCAACCGGTTCATGGTCCTCGTGCGCCCTAAACTGTTGAATGTCACGCTTCCCATGAACACCCTGACGATCGTCCTTGCCACTGCAATCGCGGCTTCGGCCATGCTGAGCCATCCCGCCCTGTCGGCGCCAGTTCCAGCATTGCCCAAGCTGAAAGTCAGCGACAACCGCCGGTTTCTCGTCACGGAGGATGGCAGGCCGTTCTTTTGGCTGGGGGACACGGCCTGGCAACTGTTCCACCGGCTCAATCGTGAAGATGCGCAACGCTATCTCGAACACCGGGCGCGGAACGGCTTCAACGTCGTCCAGGCGGTCGCGATCGCCGAACTCGACGGCCACAACGATCCCAACCCTTACGGACATCTGCCGTTGGCGAATTTCGATCCGGCGCGTCCCGCGGTGGCTGAGGGGCCGGACAACGATTATTGGGACCATGTGGACTTCATTGTCGACGCCGCCAATCGGCTGGGGATCTACATCGGATTTCTGCCGACGTGGGGCCGTTACTGGCATGACGCCGTCGAGGGTGGGAAGCCGCTGTTCACCCCGGCGAACGCCGGGATCTACGGCGAGTGGCTGGGCAAACGGTACAGGGATAAGGGCCTCGTCTGGATCCTCGGCGGCGACCGCAGCATCGACAACGATTCCCAGAAGGAAATCATCCGCGCCATGGCCCGGGGCCTGCGCCGCGGTGATGGCGGCGCGCATCTGATGACCTTGCACCCGCCGGGCGGCAACGGTTCATCGACCTGGTTTCACAACGACGACTGGCTGGACTTCAATATGCGTCAGAACGGCCACGTGCCCGAGTTTACTGGACGCTATGACAAGACGAAGGCCGACTACGACAAAACGCCTATCAAGCCCGTGCTCGATGGCGAGCCGATCTACGAGGATCATCCCGTCTCGTTCGACGCCAGGAAACTGGGCCACTCGACCGCCGCCGACGTGCGCCGCCCGATCTACTGGGATGTCTTTTCCGGCGCGTTCGGCCACACCTACGGTCATCATTCGGTTTGGCAGATGTGGGCTCCCCCCAAGAACCCGATCAACAATCCGCTGATGCCCTGGTTCGAGGCGCTCGATCAGCCCGGCGCGGCGCAGATGCAACACGCCAAGAACCTGATGCTCTCGCGCCCGTTTCTCACCCGCGTGCCCGATGACTCGGTCGTCGTCACCGACCGGGTGCCGACCTCGGTGCCGGGCGCCGGGCGCTACCGATTCGTGGCCACGCGCGATGCAGACGGTCGCTACGCCATGATCTACGTGCCCGTGGGGCGCGCGTTCAAGGTCCGCATGGATAAGATCGCCGGGGCCAAGGTCAAGGCATGGTGGTTCAACCCGCGCGACGGCAAGGCGACCGCCATTGGCGAGTTTCCGAACACCGGCGCCCGCGCATTCACCCCGCCGGACTTGGGCGAGCACCTCGATTGGGTGCTCGTGCTGGACAACGCCGCGAGCCCGGATCGTTCACAAGCTCCGCGCTGAACCTGATCCGGGCTGTGGCAAAACCGCGCCCGGACGGGGAAATACGAGGTTCAGAGCGTTTCCGAAACCTCGCGAG
>CAYPUR010000096.1:13828-16328 GCA_964413865.1 uncultured Verrucomicrobiota bacterium | reverse complement strand
GAGATCGCTAAACCCTGGAAGATCGGATCGAACAGAATCACCGCGGCGCCCACCACCACCGCCATGGCCGTCAGCAACATCGGACGGAAGCGGACGGCGCCCGCATCGACCACGGCTTCGGCAAGAGGCATGCCCTCGGCAAGGCGCTGTTCGATGAAATCGACCAGAATGATCGAGTTGCGGACAACGATGCCGGCGCCCGCCATGAAACCGATCATCGAAGTGGCGGTGAAGAAGGCGTCGAGAGCGCCGTGCGCCGGGAGGATCCCCACCAGCGAGAACGGGATGGCCACCATCACGATGAGCGGCGTCAGGAACGACCGGAACCACCCGACCATCAGCACGTAGATGAGGATGCACACGGCGGCAAAGGCAAGGCCCAGGTCGCGGAACACCTCGATCGTGATGTGCCATTCCCCGTCCCATTTCATAGACGGTTGGTGATCGGTGAAGGGCATTGCGGCGTTGAGAATCTCGAGCCGGGCCTGGTGCCCGCCGAATTCCCGGGCGTCGATCTGCGCGAGGGCCCGGTTCATCTCGAGAATCGCATAGACAGGGCTTTCAACCTCTCCCGCCACATCCCCCATCACGTAGGTCACCGGCATCAGGTTCTTATGATAGATGCTCTTGTCGGCGATGGTATGCTCGATCCGCACCAGCTCGCGCAACGGCACCAGCGGCGGCACGGGGCCGGCAGGGCCCGGCTCGGGCAGGGCGTTTGCATCCCCGCTGCGCACCCGCAACGCGAGCAACTCTTCGGGCGTGGTGCGGGCTTGACGAGGCAGTTCGAGGACAAGATCGACATCCTCCTTCTCGCGCGGTTGATGGACGAGGTCGACGGAGAGTCCATCGACGGCGATGCGCAAGGTCTGCGAAATGGTCTCCGCACTGATGCCGTGCAGGGCGGCCTTCTCCTTGTCGATGACGAATCGCGCCTTGGGCTGGTCCTCCTCGACGTACCAATCGACATCGACAACGCCCGGCGTGCGCTTAAAAATGTCGCGCACCTTGCCCGCCAGAGCCAGGCGTCCCTCCGCCGTTGGCCCGTAGATTTCCGCGACGAGCGTCTGCAGGACGGGCGGCCCTGGAGGGACCTCGGCCACCGCGACCCGGGCGTTGTACTTGGCGGCGATCGCAGCCACGCGGGGCCGAACGCGCTTGGCGATGTCGTGGCTTTGGGCCTTGCGCTCGTGCTTGTTGACCAGGTTGATCTGGAGATCAGCGATGTGGGCGCCACGGCGCATGAAGTAGTGCCGTACGAGGCCGTTGAAGTTAAACGGCGCGGCGGTGCCGACGTAAACCTGGTAATCGGTCACCTCGGGTTCGGTGCGGACGGCGGCCGCGATCTCGCGGGCGGCCTGGGCGGTCCGTTCCAGGGCGCTGCCTTCAGGCATGTTCAGAATCACCTGGAATTCGCTCTTGTTGTCGAACGGGAGCATCTTGACTTTGACCCAGCCAATAGCGACGGTGGCCATCGCCGCCAACAGCAAGAGGGTAATGGCCCCCAGAAACACAAACCGCGCTCCCACGCCCGCGATCAGCGGGCCCATCAGCCGCCGATAAAGCCGGGTGAAGAAATCCTCCTCGTGTTCGAAATGAGAGTGATGCCCGGCTCCGACGGACGGAACGCCCTCCGTAAGCGAGGCATACTTCCGGCCCCATCGCAGGATGCGGATCGACGCCCACGGCGTAACGATGAACGCAATCGCCAGCGACCAGAACATCGCGGCGCTGGAACCGATCGGGATGGGCCGCATGTAGGGCCCCATGAGGCCGCCGACGAGGGCCATGGGCAACACGGCGGCGATCACGGCAAACGTCGCCAGAATCGTGGGGTTGCCAACCTCGTTCACCGCCTCGACGGCGATGGTCGACCACGAACGCCCCTTGTTGTGGGGCAGGTGAAAGTGCCGGACGATATTCTCGACCACGACGATCGCGTCATCGACCAGGATGCCGATGCTGAAGATGAGCGCGAAGAGCGTGATCCGGTTGAGCGTGAACCCATAAAGGTAAAAGACCAACAGTGTGAGCGCGAGCGTCGCCGGGATGGCCACACCGACGATGCCCGACTCGCGCCAACCGAGGGTCAGCCAGATCAGGATGGCGGCGGCGATGGCCACGCCCACGACCGCAATGCCCATGTGCAGCAGCAATTCGTTGGATTTCTCGGCGGCCGTCTCGCCGTAGTGCCGCGTGATGGTGACGGCGGCGTCGGCGGGGAGAATGCGGGACCGGAGCGCCTCGACCTTCTCGATCACCGCCTGCGCAACCGCGATGGCGTTCGCCCCGGGCCGTTTGGCCACCGTGAGCGTCACGGCCGGCTCCTCCGCGAAAGACTGATCCGACGACGACGCGCCTGCCGGGCCCTGGCCGAAGAACACGTACTGATTTGGCTCCTCAGCGCCATCCACAATGTCCGCCACGTCGCGCAGGTAAACCGGCCGGCCTCCGAAAACCCCGATCACAACATTGCCAACGTCGCGCGCGCTGGTGAGAA
>CAYPUR010000096.1:10939-13818 GCA_964413865.1 uncultured Verrucomicrobiota bacterium | reverse complement strand
GAAACGCGCCGGTCTCGATGGCGATTTCGCGGTTGTCGCTCGTGAGGCCGCCGGCGGCGGCCTGGCGGTTGGCCTGTTGGAGCATCGGGACCACTCCAGCCAAGCTCAGATTGCGCGACGCAAGGCGGGCGGGATCGAACAGGACCCGGACCTGGCGGCGCGCCCCGCCGATGAGCGTGGTTTCCGCAACGAGCGGCACCTGCTTCACCGCGTCGTCCACTTGCGCCGCCAGACGCCGCAGCGTCAGGTGATCCTGCCGCGGGCTGTGAAAGGTCAGGGCGAGGATGGGCACGTCGTCGATCGACTTGGGCTTGATCAACGGTTGACTCACGCCGTGCGGAATGCGGTCGAAGTTGGATTGCAGTTTCTGGTTCAACTTGACTAGGCTGCGCTCGATTTCCTCGCCGACTTTGAACCGGACAATCACCAGGCTCTCGCCTTCGCGGGACGTCGAATAGATGTATTCGACGCCGGGGATCTCCCACAGGAGCTTCTCCATCGGCCGGGTGACGCGCTCCTCGATTTCCCTGGCATTCGAGCCGGGCATCGCGACCAACACGTCGATCATCGGCACCTTGATCTGCGGCTCTTCTTCCCGGGGCAGGAGGATGACCGCACCCAGGCCCAGAAGAACCGAGGCGACAATCAGAAGCGGGGTCAGCTTCGAGTCGATGAACGTGTGCGCGACACGCCCGGCCAGACCCAGCGAGGGCTGCTGCGATGCTTCGGTCGGGGCGCTCATGGCTTCACCTCGACCGGTTGGCCGTCCCGCAGGGCGGCGGCGCCCTCGACCACAATGGGTTCACCCACTTCCAGACCGGATACGACCTCGATCTCGGCGCCGATCCGCTTGCCCGTCCTGACGAGCCGCAACCGGGCGTGCTGATCAACGACAACGAACACCATCTCCATTTGGCCCCGCACCACGAGGGCGGAGGACGGAATGCGAGTCGACGTGATCTCGTCGACCGGCACGGCGACCCGGCCGAACTGGCCCAGACGGAGCCCGCTCTGGGGCGGCAAATCGAGTTTCACGCGGAAGGTACGCGTGTTCGGATCCGCCATGGGAGCCAGCTCACTGACAACCCCTTCGAGGGCATTGGTCCGCGCCCCGACACGAACAGGCAATTTGATCCCCAACTGCACCCGGTCGATCAGTGCCTCCGGAACATCGGCTTCGAGCCGGAGAGATCCCGGGTCCTCCAACTCGAGCAACGGACGCCCGGGGGACGCCAGGTCGCCCACCTCAGCCAACCGGCGGCTGATGACACCCTCGAAGGGAGCGGTGATCCGAGCATAGCCAAGCATCGTTTCGGCTTCGGTGACGGAAGCCGCGGCGACCTCGGCGCGCGCCTGGGCGGCGTCGTACTCAGCCTGCGTCACGGCCTTTTGTGTCAGGAGAGTGTCGAATCGCTTGCGATCCTGCGCAGCCTGCTGCTCGACCGCTTTGGCCTGGTCCAACCGAGCCTGAACCTCGCGCACTTCGAGTTGGATGAGCAGATCGCCTTTCTTGACGATCTGGCCCGCGACCACAGGCAATTGATCGATTCGCCCGCTGACTTTGGCCTCGATCGTGGCCCGGAGCCGGGCGCGGGCGGTGCCGACGACCTCCTCGGTCGCCAGCCACTGTTTGGTCTCCACGGGTTGGACCCGCACCGAGGCGGCGGGCAGCTTCACCTCGGACGCTGCCTCCGGATTCCGACCGCAGCCGGGAGTCAGGGAGAGGATCAGAAGGGCCAGGGCGCAGGTGGTTGTTGGCGCGAACGCGAGTTTGGTCATATCACTTGGATGCCGAGTCAGTTTGAAGCTGCGGGAGACCCAGCGCCTTGCGCAGGGCGGCGATGGCAATCCGACGATCGGCCTCGGCTTCGGCCCGCCGCACACGCGCACCTGTCAGCGCGGTCTCGGCGTCCAAAAGCTGACTGGCCAGGCAAAGCCCCTGCTCGAAGCGGGCGCGTGTGAGTTCGACGCTTTCGGCCGCCTTGGCGACGGCCATCTCGGTGACTTGGAGCCGTTCGGTGGACTCGTTCAAACCAATGCGCGCCTGCTCGATCTCCAGATCGATCGCGAGCCTCACCCTGCGCTCCTGCTCATTGGCGGATTCCTGGGAAGCCCGCGCCTCGGCTACCTTGGCGCGCGTCAACTGCCCATCCCAGAGATTCCATTGCAGCAAAGCGCCCGCGGTCCAGCTCTCCCCCTCGCCATTGAGCCGCCAGCCCCGGTCGTAATCGAGACTGCCGAAGGCGCTGAGGGTCGGGTAATACCCCCCTCGAGCGGCGCGGACGTTCGCTTCGGCGGCGTTCTCCCGGGACCGGGCTGCCGCCAGTTCGGGACGCGTACCGACCTCGACCGCATCCGGAGGCGCGACAGCCGGAACATCGAGCGACACTTCGAATTCCGTTTCCTCGAGTCCAATCAGATTTCGCAAGGCGCGCTCGGAGAGGGCGAACGCGTTGCGGGACCGCACGAGGTCTTCGCGCGCCTGGGCCAGACGCACCTCGACGTCGAGCACGTCGGCGCGCAGCAGTGTGCCCGCCTCGATTCGGCGCTGGGCGATTGCCAGGTTGCTTTCATAGGCCCGGGTGGCGGCCTCCGTGGCCTCGATGAATGCATGGGCCTTCTGAATGGTGTGAAAAGCCCGGGCCACTTCAAACGCCAGCGCGTTGCGGACCGCCTCCGCCTCGAATTCGGTCGCCTGCGAGTTTGCCTTGGCTGCCTTGCGCCTCGATCCCATCTGCCCGCCCGTGTAAAGCGGCGCCGTCACCAGTCCCTTGACATTCAGGTTGTCGACGTCCGGGACTCGGTTGAAATCGAGCGACGGGCTGAATGACTCCTGGTTGAGAATCGACCCGAACACCAGCATCGGATTGTCCGAGCCC
>CAYPUR010000096.1:0-10929 GCA_964413865.1 uncultured Verrucomicrobiota bacterium | reverse complement strand
TGTAACTCGACTGGATTTGCACCTGGGGCCAGAAAGCGGCCTTGGCCTGATCCAGCGCGGCCTTGGCGGCGACAATCCTCTGCCGGGCCAGCCGCGCATCGGGACTGTTGGTAAGCGTATGGCTCAGCGCGCGCTCGAGGGTCCACGCCTCCGATGCCGCCGCGCTCAAGGCCGCGCTCAAGACCACAAGGGCAATCAACGGCAACATCCCGAGTTCTCCTTTCCCACTCCGAGCTTGCGCAGAATCGTCTCCGCCGGACAGAACCCGGTGAAAGCCGACTGGACGAGGTTGAGGCCGACAAAGGCCGCCAGGAGCAACCACCACGGGTTCACCCAATGGGCCAGGGCGAGACTCAGGAGCACCATGGTGCCCGCCAGAACGCGAATAACATTTTCAATGGTCATAGGTCGCTGAATTAAGGTTCACGATTCCGTTTGCCCGTATCGAGCCGTGAGCCGCGAAGAAGTTACGCACCGCCTGGCGCACGGCGCCCGCCATCCTGCGCTCCCAGCCCCGATTCTTACAAGCCGTCCCCCGGCGGAGGGCCAAGCCTTCCGTAGCCGTCCCGCATCGCGGGGTAAGTCCGCGCCATCTCGCTCCGTCAAAGGCAGGAATCAGCGCCGACTCATCCCGCGATGCGGGACGAGGAGACAGATTGCCGGGCTGCGGCCATGCAACGGTTCGTTTACGCCTGACCGTGTCTCCCGTCAACAACCGCCGGCGCCGCCGGCCGCGAAGTTGCGGCTTGGCCACGATGCGGGGCGATGGTAAGAACGGATCGCTGCCGAGAGTCTCGATGTCCCCGGAGCGTTCCTGAAGGACCGGGCAGCGGGGGTGTTCGAAGATAGCCCATGAGGTTGGCTGCACCTGGAAGAATCGGGTATTTTGGCGCAATGACGATCGGGGAAGCCGATTCAAAAATGACCGACGATCCGCAAGCAATGAGTGACGCCGCCCCGTCCCAGGCAGCGCGGAGACGATCTCTGTCGCGCGTCGAGGTGACGCTTGAACTGGCGCTGTGCGGGGTGCTGATCGCCGGCTTGCCGATGCTGTCCCGGCACCTCGGACTCGATGTGCGGCGCGCGACCGTGGTTCTGGGCCTGGTCAGCGGAGGGCTGTGCCTCGTCTGGAGTGTCCTGAGCCGCCGCAGACGGTGTGTGCTTTGGGGAGCGGTTCCAACGCTCGCGGCCGCCACCTTGGTCTTCCTTGCCCAGGCATTCGAATCGTGGCACGCCGCGCCCGCGCTCGAGGCCAAGGGACGGATGGCCGTGGCGATGATGGCCGTGTTGTCGGTGTTTTGTGCGGGCACAGTGATCAGCCTGGCGAGAGGCGTTTCGGACCAAATCCAGAGATCATAGCGAGTGAACAACCATAAAGACCATGGGATTGATCGGCGGAATGAGTTGGCAGTCGACCATCGAGTATTACCGACTGGTCAACGAATCGATCCAGGAGAAGCTGCGGGGGGGGCCTGCACTCCGCCAAGTGCGTTCTCTACTCCGCCAATTTCGCGGAGATCGAGGGGTTGCAGCGGCACGGAGAGTGGAACAAGGCGGCTGAGGCGCTGGTCGGAGCGGCGCAGGACCTCGAGAAGGCGGGGGCGGACTTCGTGCTAATCTGCACCAACACGATGCACAAGCTGGCCGATGCCGTGCAATCGCGCATCGGCATCCCGCTGCTGCACATCGCGGATGCGACTGCGGAGGTGGATTAGGCCTTGAGCTGAAGCATGCCGGACCCAGTCCAAAGTCAACTGCTCGACTCCGTGCCCGACGGCATGTTCACCGTGGACACGGAGTGGCGGATCACGACCTTCAACCGGGCCGCCGAGCGGATCACCGGCATCCATCGCGAGGAGGCGCTGGGCCGCCGTTGCTGCGACGTGTTCCGCGCCTCGATTTGCGAGAGCGCCTGCGCGGTCAAACAGACGCTGGCCACAGGCCGCCCCGTGGTCAACAAGGTGGTCTACATCGTCGATGCCTTCGGCCAGCGGCTGCCCATCAGCGTCTCGGCCGCCGTCCTGAGAGACAGCCGGGGCCGAGCCATCGGGGGCGTCGAGAGCTTTCGCGACCTGCGGGTAATCGAGGAATTGCAGCGCCAGGCGCGCGCCCAGGATTCCTGCTCGGATCTCATCGGGCGCAGCGCGCCCATGCGCGAACTGTTCGAGTTGCTGCCGGTGGTGGCGGCCAGCGACAGCACCGTGTTGATCGAGGGCGCCAGCGGCACCGGCAAAGAACTGGTCGCCCGGGCGATTCACGCGCATTCCCGCCGAAGAGCGCATCCGTTCCTCGCCGTGAACTGCGCGGCTCTGCCCGACACACTCCTCGAATCGGAGCTGTTCGGCTACAAAGCCGGGGCGTTCACCGACGCCAAAAAGGACAAGCCCGGCCGCTTTGCGCTCGCGCAGGGGGGCACAATTCTGCTCGACGAGATCGGCGACATCTCGGCTGCCCTCCAAACACGCCTGCTCCGCGTGCTGCAGGAACGCGCCTACGAACCCCTCGGCAGCGTCGCCGCGGTCAAGGCCGATGTCCGCGTAATCGCCGCCACAAACAAGGATCTGCGCCAACTGGCGCAGGAAGGCCGGTTCCGCGAGGACCTCTTCTATCGCATCCATGTGGTGCGTCTCGAACTCCCATGCCTGCGGGACCGGCGCGAGGACATCCCCCTCCTGGTCGAGCAGTTCATCGCGCGATTCAACCGGCTCCAGGGACGCGATATTGCAGGCGTCTCCGAGGGCGTCATCGCGCGGCTCATGGAACATGATTTTCCGGGCAACGTCCGGGAACTGGAGAACGCCATCGAGCACGCGTTCGTGCTTTGCCGGGGCGCGTTGATCGAGGAGTGCCATCTTCCGCCCCATCTGCGAGCGGCGGAGTCGGAGCAGGAAACGCGGCTCCCACGCGGTCTGACCCTGGCGGCGATGGAGGAATTGCTTCTGCGCGATGCCCTGCGGCGCCATGGCGGCAACCGAGCCGCAGCGGCCCGCGAACTGGGCATCAATACCAGCACACTCTTCCGCAAGATCAAGGCCCTGAAGCTCGACCGGATCGGCAAAGGCGATCGGGTCCGGTGATGCGGAATGCCAGTGTGTCTAATCCGCACCGAAGCAAAAGGCAATGCCTCCATCCAGCCGGGCACATCCTCTCTTCCGGGGCCGATCCTTCCGGGAAGGCCGGTCCTTTTCGGAGGGCCGAACTCCGCGAAGCCGTTAGAGTGACGCGCATGCGCCGATGCGGGAGTTCGCCCTTTCGCAAGCGGGCGGTAAGGTCGTGAGGCGCCCCGGAGCACCGGGTTGCAGCCGGTTTAAAACCCGCGGAGATGGGGGGCGGTGCGTCGGTGCGTCGGTGCGTCGGTGCAGCAGCCCGCTTAACGTGCGCGACGTGCCCGACCCCACCCGACCCCAATGGACAGCCGATTTGGCTTTGGCATGACAGTTGCGTGCGGTGCGGGCATGACCGTGGGCATCCCTGTCTGGCAAGAGCGCGTTTCACCGGTTTTCGACGCGGCCTCCCGCCTGTTGGTGGTGCGGCGCCATCGCGGCCAGGCCATCGAGTGCAAGGAGTTCGTCCTGACCGCGATGCCGGCCGAAGCCCTGGCGCGGAGCCTGACGGAACTGGGCATTGACGTGCTGCTCTGCGCCGCGATTTCCGAGACTTTGCGCACCGCGCTCGAACGCGCGGGCGTGGCGGTCGAGGCGCATCTCTGCGGCCAGGTCGAGGACTTGCTCGATGCTTTTCATGCCGGGCATTGGCGCCGACCCGAGTTCCGCATGCCGGGGTGTTGGGATCCGCATGGGCCGTTCCGGCTGCGGCGCGGCGGATGCCGGTCTCAGAAGAAGATGCAGCCTGCTGGAGGCGCCAAGTCCGACCCAAAACATGCATAACACAATCGCTGTCACTGTCCTGGTTGAAAACACTGCGCGGGACCGCGGGCTGATGGGAGAGCACGGACTGGCCTATCACATCCAGGCGGGAGGACACACCCTGCTCTTCGACACCGGCCAGAGCGCGCTGATCACCCAGAATGCCCGGCGACTGGGCATCGATCTGTCGCGCCTGGACGCCGTGGCCCTCAGCCACGGACATTACGACCACACAGGCGGCCTGCACGCCGTGCTCGAAATCGCGCGCGGCGCCGAGCTCTTTGCCCATCCGGCGGCATGCGCCCGACGGTTCGCTCGAAATCCCGACGGCACCGTGCGCGATGTCGGGATTGGCCGGGAGAGTCTCGATGCGATTCAGGCGCGCCCGGAGCGCATACATCAGACTGCGACTGCAACGGAGGTGACACAGGGCCTGTTCCTGACCGGCGAGATCCCGCGCACGACCGGCTTCGAGGATGTGGGCGGCCCGTTCGTCCTCGACCAAAAGGGCCTCGAGGCCGATCCGATCGTTGACGATCAAGCCCTGTTCTTCGACGGGGCGGATGGCGTGGCCGTGCTGCTCGGGTGCGCGCACGCGGGGGTTGTAAACACCCTGCGGCACATCCGGCAGCTCACGGGCGGACGTCCCATTCACAGTGTGCTGGGCTGCATGCATCTGCTGGCGGCCGGGCCGGAACGCATGGACCGCACCGTCGAGGCGTTGCGTGAGGAGAAGATCCGGCGACTCGGACCGGCCCATTGCACGGGAATGGCCGCGGCAGCGCGTTTATGGCACGAGTTTCCACAGGCCTGCACGGTGTGCGCTGTGGGCAGCCGTGTCACGTTTCAACGTTGATCGGATCGGCGCAGAGTGTCGCTCAACATGATTATGAAACTGCCGCACGCACTTGGATTGGGGCTGGGTGGGCTGCCAGTTGCGGCTCAGGATGCAGGCCAAAACAGCCCGGTCGAACAACTGCAGCGGCAATTGCAGCAGTTGCGCCAGCAATTCGAGCAAATGCAGCGGCAGCAAAGCTTGCAGATCGAGGCCCTGCAGCGCCAAATCGAAGCCTTTCAGGCCAGGCCGCCCGTCGAGCCAACCGCCCCGACGCCCGCGGCCGCGCCGCCGACCGCACACCCTGTGCCTCTGGCCGACGCGGCGCCCGCGCAAGCGGCCGTTCAGACCTGAACTCCCGCGCAACCCGTCCCAGTCGCGCGCTCCGGCCAAGACTACCTGAATCTGAGGAAAGACAATGAACCCGCAACAACACTCGAAGCTTGATGTGACTCTGGCCGGCGTCTGCCGCAGTTGTCCGGTCTGCCGCACTGCGCGGCGACGCCAGGCCGGCTTCGCACACTGGGTCGTCAATCGAGTCGAAAGCTCTCTCTGCCCGTTTTGCCGGGCCTACGAACGTGTCTACGGGCGCAAGGCCCATGAGGCGGGCGCCGTCCACCAACAGCAATCCGACACATGACAGCCCGTTGCACAGCGTGGCTGGCGACAGCGCTGAGTCTGGTCTGCATGGCGAGCAGTCTCGCCGCCGATCGCAGCGGCGCGGAGGCGTTGAAAGCCCTTTGCCATCGGCTCGAAATCGGCCCAGGCGCGGCGTCGGCGGACACCGGTGACCCGGTTCTGCGGAGTCGACTCGACGCGAAAGCCGTGGTCCGCGTCCTGCCATTGGGCGATCCAGAGGGTTCAACCGTGCTGTTCTTTGGCCTGGACCGCGGACGGGCCGTCCTGCCCGCTTTGAAACACGGATTGCGGCCCTCCACACAGCTCGTGGATGTGGTCCTGGACGAGTGGGCCTTGACGCCGGACGAACTGCCGTCTGGAGGCCCTCACCCGGGCGTCGAGGTGCTGAGGAAGAACAAGGACGGCCTGGCCCTGCCCCCCGGCATGCGTCTGGGCCTGGTGCTCTTTGTCGACGCCGACCATCGGCTGTGGGAACCGCTCCCGCTGCTGCGGCAGCTCAGAGAACGGATGCCGGACTCAGGGCGGCTCGCCATCGTGGAACGTCAGGGCCCGGATGACGAGCCTCGACGGTTGGCCGGCCATCGCCGACATTTCTCGTCGCGGCTGGCCGCGCAGGAGCTGCGTGAAGCCGACTTTCGATTGCAACAAACCTTGGCGGCGCCGACCGAGGACCGCTACTTTGCGCTGTTCGATCGGACGCCGCCACGGGAGGCGGTGCAGCCCAAGAACCCGGACAGCCCAAAACCATGACGCCGTGTTCAAACGATGCGCCGAGCCGCAAGCGGTCGACCGACCGTCCGCGGCACTGGTATCGCACCACCGGCCTCCCCGGCTGGAAGCGGGCGCAACTCGGCATGCCCGCTTTCGGCGATACACACTGCGCGACCCATCCCCGCCCCAATCTCCTGCAACGCCTCGTCAACGCCGTCAAACGGCGATTGGCCGGGCGCAAACCCGAACCTGTCGATCCTTCGAAACGAACTGCCCAAAATCGTGAATCGCTGAACAACACATGAAAATTGCCATCCCCCTCGTTGCCGGACGCTTGTCCGAGCACTTCGGTCATTGCGAGCAATTCGCCCTGATCGAAGCCGATCTGGAATCCAAACACATCGCCAGCCAAACCCGTGTGGTTCCCCCGCCGCACGAGCCGGGAGTGCTGCCGCGGTGGCTCCATGAACAAGGGGCGAAGGTGATCATTGCCGGCGGCATGGGCCGGCGCGCCCTGGATTTGTTCATCCAAAACGGCATCGCCGTCCATACCGGCATCGCGGGCGCTTCGCCCGAAGAGTTGACCCATGCATTCCTGACAGGCGCGCTGGGCAACGCCACCCCGACCTGTGGGCATGGGCGGGGAGAGGAGCACCATCGCCATCACGGATGCCACCCCGACGCCGGCTCGAGCCACGAACCATGAAGGTCGCCATATCGACACAGGGACCGGAACCGGACTCGACCCTCGAACCGCGCTTCGGGCGCGCGCGCTGTTTTCGGATCGTCGACACCGAGACCGGGCAGCAGACCGTGGTGGACAATGACCACGCCGCCAGTGCCGTCCAAGGCGCCGGACCCCGGGCGGTCCAGATGCTGGCGCGCCTGGGCGTCGAAGCCGTCCTGACCGGCCATGTCGGTCCCAAGGCATGGACCGCGCTCGAATCGAGCAAGATTCAGGCGTACGCGGTCAACGGCGGGTCGATCGAGGAGAACGTGCGCGCCCTGCTGGCCGGCCAGCTCCGGGCCATGTCGTGCGCCGAAGCGGAAGGGCACGGGTGATGAGAAGCGCGCTGGAATGCATTCCATGTTTTGTGTCCCAAGCCTTGAACGTCACCCGGCTGGCCAGCGCCGCGGGTGCACGAGCGGATTCTGCGCGAGGTGCTGCGGCGCGCCAGCGCGGCGGACCTGGCCCAGGCGCCCGCCCGCTTCAGCGGGACCATTCATCAGTTGGTCCGCGACCTGACCGGCCAGAGCGATCCGTACCTCACGATCAAACAGGAATCGAATCGGCTCGCGCTCGAACTGCTGCCGGCCTGGCGCGAGCGCCTGCGGACAGCGGCGGATCCGCGCCTCGCCGCGGTGAAACTCGCCATTGCAGCCAACGTCATTGACTACGGCATCAAAGGCGATCTGACGGCCGAACAGATCCCGCAAGCCCTCGAAAGCTCGTTCGCCGCCCCCTTGCATGGCGACATCGAAACATTCTTCACCGCCGCCCAACGCGCTCCCGACATCCTGTTCCTGGCCGACAACGCGGGCGAACTGGTCTTCGACCGGCTGCTCCTCGAACTCCTGCAACACGAGACAATCACCGTCGTGGTCAAGGGCGGACCGGCCATCAACGACGCTCTGCGGGCAGACGCGACCGCGGCCGGCCTGGACGGGTGGGTCGCCGTCACCGACACCGGGTGCGCGGGCGCCGGCATCCTGCTCGAATCATGTTCATCGGATTTCCGGCGGCGGTTCGCGCGCGCCAGCCTGATTATCGCCAAAGGCCAGGCCAACTTCGAGTCGCTCGACGGCTGCGAGCGCGACATTTTCTTCCTGTTCAAGGTCAAGTGCCCTGTCGTGGGGCGGCACATCGGCCATCCGGTCGGCAACCTGGTCCTGCACCGAAACGTTCCGGACGCGCACAATCAGAACACGCAACTGTGAGTCGAAGAAACGAGAATGCATATGCCCAGAGGAGATCGAACCGGCCCTGAAGGCCAGGGATCAAAAACCGGCAGGGCGGCCGGCTATTGCGGCGGAGGCAAAAGCCCCGGTTAGACCCGCTCCCCGCCCCACAAGCCTTTACGAATTCCATAGGATTCCAGCGAGCGGGGCGACACAGACGGATGGGCGACGGCATGAGCAATGTGCCTCCACACATCGGAGGGAAAGCTGCGCCGTGTCGGCGCCCGCGTCCGGCGCGCAGCAAAGGGCCCGGTTTCCTAACCCGCATATTTCACACCCCGATAGGGCACAGGGCGGTCGGACCTCGCAAGATGACTGCTATGCGGGTTAGAAAGCAAAAACCGCGCCGGGTTCGCGCAGCGGTGTGAAATGTCCGGGCTAGCACCACGCGGCACCATGCCGAACAGTCAAGACGCAGCCGGTACGGAGAACAGCCTGGTTAAGCCACGGCGGATCAGACTTGCTGTCGCGAGCGGCAAAGGCGGCACGGGCAAGACCACCGTGGCCGTCAACCTGGCCCTCACGATGGCCCGGCAAGGCCTGACGGTGGCGTACGTGGACTGCGATGTGGAAGCGCCCAACGGCCACCTCTTCCTCGATCCCACGGGAGTGACTGAGAACCCGGTCAGCCGGCTCATTCCGCGAGTCGACCAGAAGCGGTGCACGCTCTGCGGCTCGTGCGCCCGGATTTGCCGCTTCAACGCCATCCTCTGCCTCCCGGACCGGGTCCTGGTCTACGACGAGTTATGCCACAGTTGCGGCGGCTGCGCGTTGGTGTGCCCAACCGGGGCCATCACCGAGGAACCGCACCGGATGGGACTGCTCCGAACCGGCGCGGCCGGGGCTGTGCAGTTCGTGTCCGGAACTCTCGACGTCGGCGAATCGAGCAGCCCGCCCGTGATCCGGGCCGCCAAACACGCGGCGCCCGACGCGCACTGGACGATCCTCGATGCCCCGCCCGGCACGGCATGTCCCATGATCGAAACCGCGCGGGAGTGCGATTACCTGTTGCTCGTCACCGAGCCGACGCCGTTTGGGCTGCACGATTTGCGGCTGGCGGTCGAGGCGGCCCGCGCGTTGACCCTGCCCTGCGGCGTCGTCATCAACCGGGCCTCCGCCATCGCAACCGAGACCTGCGAGTGGTGCCAGGAGACGCGAATTCCAATCCTAGCCGAGATTCCGGATTTGCTGGCCATCGCCAAGGCGTATTCGCGGGGCCAGCGGATTGTCGACGCGGTGCCGGGCATTCAGAACATCTTCGACCAGTTGTCGGCCCGGTTGCAGATCGAGGTTCGATCCCATGCCTGACACGCCGTCCATCTGCGAACTGGTCGTGCTCAGCGGCAAAGGCGGCACGGGCAAGACCTCGGTGACCGCTTCTCTGGCAGCCCTGGCCGGCCACCCGGTGCTGGCCGATTGCGATGTCGACGCGTCCAACCTGCCGCTGGTTCTCGACCCACACCAGCGACGCAGGGAGACATTTGTCGGCGGCCTGCGTGCCTGCATCAAGTCGGGCCAGTGCGTTGCCTGCGGCAAGTGCAAGGAGTTGTGCCGCTTCGACGCAGTCGTCTTCGATGGACCGCCAAACGGGCGGGTGCCGCGCACGTTTCGGGTCGATCCGCCGGCCTGTGAAGGCTGTGGCGTTTGCGAGTTCTTCTGCCCCGAGCGCGCGATCGAACTGCTCCCGTCCGAGACCGGAGAGTGGTTTGTCTCGGACACCCGCTTCGGCCCGCTCATTCACGCCCGTCTGCGCCCCGGCCAGGGGAACTCGGGCAAGCTGGTCACGCTCGTTCGCGAACAGGCACGCCGGGTCGCCCAGGCATCCGGGCGCCGGCTCATTTTGATCGACGGCCCGCCGGGCGTTGGATGCCCGGCAATCGCCAGCCTGACGGGCGCAACGCAGATGCTGGTGGTCACGGAGCCAACGCCCTCCGGCGAACACGATCTGGAACGGGTGCTCGAGTTGAACCGGCACTTCGGAGCCCGCGCGTGGGTCTGCCTCAACAAACACGACGTGAATCCGGCGATGACCCGGCGCATCGAGCAGAAGGCCGCGGCGCTGGGCGCGACGATCGCCGGGCGGATTCCCTATCACCCCTCGGTCACCCTGGCCCAGCGCCAGGGACGTCCCATCGTCGAACTCGACAACAGTCCGGCGGCGGCGGCGATTGCGCGGCTGTGGGAGCGGATCTGCGCGAGCCTCCCGGCTGGCAAGAATCCTTGAGCGGCGAAACGTGTTGCCGACAAGCCGCGTTTCCCGGTCGCATTGACGGATTCGAGAATTCTCCGGAGCGGGGCCTTCGGCAAGCTCAGCCGAGCCGCACGGGAGAGGATGGCGTGAAAACGCCGGGGATTGGAACCGGCCCTGGGTGCGCCCCACCAGTTCGCATTGTCCATCGCGTCGGCATTCAATCTTGATCACCCCCACGTGGGCGATGGAGAATGCCATCAATGAATGTCGCCGTGCTGGGAGCCAGCAACAAACCTGACCGTTACAGTTTCAAAGCGGTGCGCATGCTGCGCGAGAAGGGCCATGTCCCCTACCCCGTCCATCCTGCCATAGCCGCGGTGGACGGCATCCCTGCGTGGAGTTCGCTGCGCGCGATTCCAGAACCGATCGACACCGTGACGGTCTACCTGTCCGCCCGCAACCAGGAGGCAATCGCGAACGATCTGCTTGACGGCGGGGTGCGCCGGGTGATCTTCAATCCCGGCGCCGAGAATCCAAATCTGGCCGACCAGCTTCGCCAGCGCGGAAAAGAAGTCCTCGAAGCCTGCACGCTGGTGCTGCTGAGCACGGGACAATTCGCCAGGCCAGCGGCCGAGGCCGCCACGTAGTCCGCCTCTTTCACACCCCGTTACGCCCTAGCCTGCATTTCTCACCACTTTTTGCCACCGCGAAGCCGGAGTTCACAAGAG